>NZ_JBTLRF010000005.1:0-262175 GCF_054482575.1 Roseivivax sp. CAU 1753
GGTCTGAAGGGCGTTGCCGAGATTGTTCTGGGTCATGGCCCAGTCCAGCGGCACGCGGTCGCGGGTGCGTTCCTGCAAGGCGTCGCGATAGGCGATGACGGCCTCCTCCAGCCGCGCCGTGCCGCTTTCGCGCGCGCCAAGGGTCCGAAGGGCGTTGCCGAGATTGTTCTGGGTCCCGGCCCAGTCCAGCGGCACGCGGTCGCGGGTGACTTCCTGCAGGGCGTCGCGATAGGCGGTGACGGCCTCCTCCAGCCGCGCCGTGCCGCTTTCGCGCGCGCCAAGGGTCTGAAGGGCGATGCCCAGATCGTTCTGGGTCGCCCCCTTCTGATCCGCGTCTTTCGCCTGCAAAAGCTGGCTTCGGGCCAGCGCGATCGACACTTCCAGATCAAAGCGCAACCCTTTGTCGCGCCCGGCCACGTACCACGCGTCCTGCGCCTTGCGCAGGGCAGCGAAGCGGGCGGCCGGATCCGGGGTTTCGCGCGCGATTTTTTCCGTTACCAGTTCCGCTGCCCCGGACACATCGCGTGCCAGAACCGCCTGATCGACCGACCGGTCGAGGACGGCCAGGTAGGCGGCGGCGCGCCGTTGCTCATCGTCGCGCATCTCTGCGCGCGCCCGCGACAGGGCGGCCACGCCTGCCTCGATGTCGCCTGCGTCGTTCAGCCGGTCAACCTCGGCCATGATCGCGCCGATCTCGGCGTCAAGGTTGCCGCCCGGCGCGCGGGTGGCCGCGATGTCAAGCGCGTGTTCCAGGCCGCGCATGGCGCTGTCGAAGTCATCGGGGCTGCCTTCGGCGTAACGTTCCGCCAAGGCCATGACCAGTTTTTCACGCTCTTTGAGCATTTTGCGCGCAGGACTATCGGACCCTTGCGCGTCGATGGCGGCCAGCATGCGCGCTTCCATCGCCGAAAGGTCGGTCTTGGTGGCCGTCGTCTGGCGCAGCGTCAGAACTTCAGCCTGCACATCGGCCAGCCGGACGTCGCGGAGTTCGGTCCTGAAATCCGGGCTCTTTTCGCAGGCCTGCATCGCCGCGTCGAGGGCAAGGCGCACCGCCATCCGGTCCGCCGGGCTGTCGCCGTCGAAGGCCACGCGCGCCACCAGCAGCGCGGCCATGGCCTCTGCCGTGTCTTGCGCGCGGCTGGTCGCGATGAGGTCATCGCGTGACAGCGCCGAGGCGTCGATGGCAAGCAGGGCCTCCACCCGCGTCAGGTTCATGTCGCGGAAGTCTCCGGAGGTTTCGAGCGCTGCCATCGCAGCAGCCTTGCCGCGCGTGCAGGCCCGGTCGACGCTGCCCAATCGTTCGGACAGCGCAATCGCCATCAGCCCAAGCGCGCCGGTCGCGGCAAGGCTGGCCCCCGCCGGATCGCCAAGCGCCACCGCGATGGCCCCGACACAGGTGGCACCCGCCTGCGTGCCGACTTTCTCGATTGTACTCACGCCGCCCCCGAACACCTGACTTATCCGCAGGTTAGGCGGCGCAGGGGGGCATGGCAACCGGCGCGCGGGGCAGGCGGCCCGGTAAGGCCCCGGATCGTGTCCGGGGCAGGGGGGAAGGGCCGGTGAGGCCGGGTCTACAGCCCCAGCTTCGCCGCCACGATCTCGTTCACGGCCTTGGGGTTGGCCTTGCCGCCGGTGGCCTTCATCACCTGGCCCACGAACCAGCCCGCGAGCTTGGGGTTGGCCTTGGCCTTCTCGACCTGCGCGGGATTGTCGGCGATCACCGCGTCCACCGCGGCCTCGATGGCGCCGGTGTCGGTGACCTGCTTCAGCCCCTTTTCCTCGACGATCTGCGCCGGATTGCCGCCCTCGGTATAGACGATCTCGAAGACGTCCTTGGCGATCTTGCCCGAAATGTCGCCCTTGTGGATCAGCGCCACCAGTTCGGCCAGTTGCGCGGGCGACACGGGGCTGTCCTCGATGCCGCATTCGTCCTTTTTCAGCCGGCCGAACAGCTCGTTGATGACCCAGTTCGCCGCCATCTTGCCGTCGCCCGCATCGGCCACGACCGCTTCGAAATAGACCGCGTTGGCCAGATCCGCCGTCAGCACCGAGGCGTCGTATTCCGACAGGCCGAAGTCCTTGACAAAGCGCGCCTTCTTGGCGTCGGGCAGTTCCGGCAGGCGGGCCGCGATGTCATCGACCCAGGCCTGCTCGATCTCCAGCGGCAAGAGGTCGGGATCGGGGAAGTAGCGGTAGTCATGCGCCTCCTCCTTGGACCGCATCGAGCGGGTCTCGCCCTTGTCGGCATCGTAAAGCCGCGTCTCCTGGGTGATCTCTCCGCCCGCTTCCAGAATGCCGATCTGGCGGCGCGCCTCATAGTCGATGGCGGCCTGGATGAAGCGCATGGAGTTCATGTTCTTGATTTCGCAGCGCGTGCCCAGATGCGAAAAATCTTGTGTTTCCATGTACTTCTCATGCGCGCCCGGGCGGCAGACCGACACGTTCACATCCGCCCGCAGGTTGCCGTTCTGCATGTTGCCGTCGCAGGTGCCGAGGTAGCGCAGGATCTGGCGCAGCTTGACCACATAGGCCGCCGCTTCCTCGGGGCCGCGAATGTCGGGGCGCGAAACGATCTCCATCAGCGCGACGCCGGTGCGGTTCAGATCGACGAAGGACATCGCCGGGTCCATGTCATGGATCGACTTGCCCGCGTCCTGTTCCATGTGGATGCGCTCGATCCGGACGCGGCGGGCGATGCCCGGCTCGATGTCGACGATCACTTCGCCTTCGCCCACAAGCGGATGATAAAGCTGCGAAATCTGGTAACCCTGCGGCAGGTCCGGGTAGAAATAGTTCTTCCGGTCAAAGGCCGAGCGCAGGTTGATCTGCGCGTTCAGACCCAGCCCCGTGCGCACCGCCTGCTCGACGCAGAACTCGTTGATGACGGGCAGCATCCCGGGCATCGCCGCATCGACGAAGGCGACGTTGGAGTTGGGCTCCGCGCCGAATTGGGTCGAGGCGCCGGAAAACAGCTTCGATTTCGAGGCCACCTGCGCGTGCACCTCCATGCCGATCACCAGTTCCCAGTCGTGCTTTGCTCCGGCGATAACCTTGGGCTTCGGGGCCTCAAACGTGAGATCGAGCATGCCTGCGTCCTTTTCCACTCGGGTCGGGGCCGGGTTTAGGCGAGCACCGCAGGCGGGGCAAGAGGGGCGCTGCATCCGGCCCATTGCGCGCCCCGTCGCGCGCCCCGCGCCCCCGCCCGTCTGCGGCCCATCTGCGGCCCGACTGCGGCCCGTCTGCGGATTGCCGCCCATTGCGGCCCTTCGAACGACGACAGGCTTGCGCCGCAGCGCGGCCTCGGGCAATTCTCCGCCCCATGCTCGCTCGGTTCTGCCTCACGGCGCTTTGCGTCCTCGCGTCTCCGCTCGCGGCGGAGCAAACAGCCGTCTTTGCGCCGCCTCTCGCCGCAAAGCAAAAGGCCGTCTTCGCATCGCCCCTCGCCGCCGAGCAAACGCCTCTCGATGCAGTGTACCCGGTGGCGCGGTCCCTGCCGCTCGATACCTTCCCGAACGATACCCCTCAGGCGGTGGCGACATCGCTGCGCCCCGTCGCCCGCGAACCGCTGCCGCCCGCGCGCTGGGGCACCTCGGGGCGCTCGGCGATCTGGACCCGGTCGGCGCTGTCGGCGCTGCGGGGTCACGCCGACGATCTGCCCGAGATGGTGCCCGCCGACATCCAGGACTGGTGCCCGGCCTATCCCGACGCCAAGCGCGCCGAGCGTGAAGCCTTCTGGGTCGGGCTGGTCTCGTCGCTGGCAAAGCACGAAAGCACCTACCGCCCGCGCGTCGTCGGTGGCGGCGGGCGTTGGTACGGGCTGTTGCAGATCCTGCCCTCGACCGCGCGGCTTTACAGCTGCCGGGCGGGCACCGGCGAGGCGCTCATGCACGGGCCCGCCAACCTGTCGTGTGGATTGCGCATCATGGCGCGCACCGTGGCGCGCGACGGCGTTGTCAGCCGGGGCATGCGCGGGGTCGCCGCCGATTGGGGGCCGTTCCATTCGCGCAAGAAACGCAACGACATGATGGCCTGGTCCCGCAAGCAGAGCTATTGCAAGCCGCTGATCGCCACCCGCCCGAAAGAGCGCCCCCGCAATCTGACCTGAGTGCACAGAACGCTCAGAACGCTCAGAACGCCCGAATGCACAGAATCCACCGAACCCGCAGACACCACCGAACCCGCAGACCCCGCCGCCCGTTCGCCGGGGCCTGACGCATCATGGCTCAGGTCGCTTTCAGCGCCTTCAGCCAGGACGGACGCCGCGAATTGTCCAAGAGCGACACCGCCGGCGCGCGCGGACCCCCCAGGGCCAGCGTGGCGCGGCGCAGCATGTCGATGCCGGCTTCGGATTTCTGTGGCAGCGCCGCCGCCGAGATCGGCTCTCCGATGGTGACGCGGTAGGGCTGGCGCGCCTTGTTTAGCGTCTCGTGGAACAGCGTGATGTCCCGCAGTGTCGGGTGGATCAGGTCGAACATGTAGAACAGCACCGAATTGCGCGCCCGGATGTTCAGCGGAATAACCGGCAGTTCGAACTTGCGTGCCAGCATCGCCGCCGAGGGCATCCATTCGCGCTCGTGCAGCGACAGCCCGCGCCGCTGCGCCAGCCGTCCGGACGGAAAGATGATCCCCAGCCGCCCGTCCGTCACCGCCTGCCGGGTATAGGCCATGGTCTCGCGCGTCTTGCCGTGGCTGCGCCGTTCCTTGCGCCACTCGACCGGTGCGATCATGTCCTCCATCTGCGGCATGACCCGCAGGATGTCGTGGTTCGCGAAGACATAAAGATCGGGGCGGATGGTGTGCAGCAGGTGAAACAGGATGATCCCGTCGGCGATGCCGGTGGGATGGTTCGCCACCAGAAGCGCCGGTCCGTTGCGCGGAATATGGCCAAGGCCCGTCACCTCGACGTCGCGGGCCAGCATGTCGCCCAGGATGGTCATGAACTCTGCCGAAGGCATGTCCTTGAACTGGTCCGCCAGCGCCAGCGTCTTGCGATAGCCCAGCAACAGGTTCAGGATCCGCCGGGCATGGCGGGTGCCAAGTCGGTCGCTGAACAGCCACGGCGCGCGCTCTGCGATCAGGGGGTCGATGCGGTCCTTCATGGCACCCGGTATCCCGTGTCCTCGGTCACGTTATCTTCCCATCGCATGCCATTCGCGTGAAGGGAAGGTCTGAGCTGCGACGCGAACCGGCGCATCCTTGCCGAACGTTCCAGTCAAGTGCGCCCTGTCAAATGCGCACATTTTCAATCTCAACGCGCCAGACGCGGTCCGGTTCCCGAAAAATCGGCGATCCCCGTCCGGTCGTCAAGCCGCGGCCCTGCAATTTTTGCAGGCTGTGTCCCGGGTTACGGGGCGGGGGCAGCGCCGCCCGCCCCCGCAACCCCCGCGCCGCAGCAGGCACCGTGCGGTCCACTGCCCCCGCTCCGATCCGGCCCCCGAGTTGCCCGGACCCGCCCGGACCGGCCGAAGACTTCGCCCAGACTCCTTGCCAGGCTCTTGGCCAGACCCCAGCCCCAATCCGGGCCAGACTCCGACCTGCTCAACCCGCCAGCAGCCGCGTGATCATTTCGGTCGTGTCGCGGCTCAGACCCGGCTGATCGGCAATCCGTCGCATCGCCGCGCGCATTTTGTCGCGGCGGTCCGCGTCATAGCGCGTCCAGGTCTGGAACGGCGCACACATGCGCGCGGTCGTCTGCGGGTTCATGCGATCAAGCTGGATCAGCCAGTCCGCCAGGAAATCGTAGCCCTTGCCATCGGCGCGGTGGAACCCTGCGTGGTTCATCGCAAAGGCCCCCAGCACCGCCCGGAACCGGTTGGGGTTCTTCAGATCGAACAGCGGATGCGCGGTCAGCGCCTCGGCCCGGGGCAGGGCGTTCCGGGGTGCGGTGGCGGCGATCTGCAATCCGAACCACTTGTCCATGACCAGCCGGTCGTGCTGCCATTGCGCCGCGAAGTCGGCCAGCGCCTCGGCGTCCTTCCCGGCCTTCACGAGGCAGCCCAAGGCCGCCAGCTGCAACGTCATGTTGTCGGCCCCGGCGAACTGCGCCTCTGCGGTGCGCCCGCCATCGAGCCGGGTCTGCATGCCCAGGACCGCCGCGCCGAGCGACCGCTTGCCCACCTGTTCGGCATCGGGCGCATAGGGCCCGGAGACGGTGCAGGCGCGGGCCAGCGCATCGAGCATCGGCGCCAGCGCCTCGGCCTTGGCCCGGGCCAGCGCCTCGGTCGCGGCAAAGATCGCGTCCGGGTCGGGGGTGGTGCCGCGCTCGTGCAGCACCTGCGCCAGTTCGGACTGGGTCGGGGCCGCCAGCATCAGCGCCCGGAACGCCGGGTCCAGCGTGTCGTCGCGCAACACTGCCCGGACGCCGTCGATATAGGCGGCATCCGGCGCGGCGCCCTGGGTGATCTGGGCGACTAGGCTTTCGCGCGCCAGTTGCCGCCCGGCCTCCCAGCGGTTGAACGGATCGGTGTCATGGGCCAGCAGGAAGGCGCGCTCTTCGCGGCTGGTCTCGCGGTCCAGCACGACCGGCGCCGAAAACCCGCGCAGGATCGAGGGGACGGGCCGGTCCGCCAGACCCTCGAAGGTGAAGCTCTGGGCTTGCTCGGTCATCTCCAGCAGGGTGGTCGCGACCACCTCGTCGCCGTTGGCGTTCAGCAGGCCCACCGCGATCGGCAGCACCTGCGGGGACTTCCGGTCCTGACCCGGGGTCGGCGGGATGTGCTGTCGGAAGCTCAGCGTATAGGTGCCGCCACCCGCGGAACCCGCGCCACCCGCGCCCGGTGTCCAGGTCTCTTCCACCGACAGCCGCGGCGTGCCCGCCTGTGAATACCACAGCTTGAACTGCGTCAGGTCGCGCCCCGTCACATCCTCGAACACCCGCAGCCAGTCCTCGATGGTGCAGGCCTGCCCGTCATGGCGGTCGAAATATAGCGCCAGCGCCTTGGCATAGGCCGCGTCCCCCACCAGCCGCTTGAGCATGCCGATCACCTCGGCGCCCTTTTCATAGATCGTGGCGGTGTAGAAATTGTTGATCTCCTGGAAACTCTCGGGCCGCACCGGGTGCGCCAGCGGCCCCTGGTCCTCGGGGAACTGCCGCGCGCGCAGGTCGATCACGTCCGAGATCCGCTTCACCGGGGCGGACCGCATGTCCGCGGTGAACTGGCTGTCGCGAAACACCGTCAGCCCCTCTTTCAGGCACAGCTGGAACCAGTCGCGGCAGGTAATCCGGTTGCCGGTCCAGTTATGGAAATACTCATGCGCGATGATCGCCTCGATGCGCTCGAAATTGGCATCCGTCGCGGTCTCGGGGCTGGCCAGCACCGCCGAGGAGTTGAACACGTTCAGCCCCTTGTTCTCCATCGCGCCCATGTTGAAATCGTCCACCGCGACGATGTTGAACACGTCGAGATCGTATTCCCGTCCGTAGACCTCCTCGTCCCAGCGCATGGATTTCTTCAGCGCCTCCATGCCGAAGGCGCATTTGCCCTCGTCGCCGTGCCGCACCCAGAGGTTGAGGTCCACATCGCGTCCCGACGCGGTGGTGAAATGATCCGAATGCGCCACCAGATCGCCCGCCACCAGCGCGAACAGATAGGCCGGTTTCGGCCAGGGGTCGTGCCACTCGGCCCAGCCGTCGCCCGCGCTTTGCGGGTTGCCGTTGGACAAGAGCACCGGCAGATCGCCCTCGATCCGCACCGTGAAGACGCTCATCACGTCGGGCCGGTCCGGGTAGAAAGTGATCTTGCGAAACCCCTCGGCCTCGCATTGGGTGCAGTACATGCCGTTCGACATGTAGAGCCCCTCGAGCGCGGTATTGTCCGCCGGTGCGATCTCGACCTCGGCCTCCCAGAGGAAGGGCGCGTCGGGCACCTCGCAGACCAGTCCTTCCGCCGTCACCTCGGGCGAGACCCGGGCCCCGTCGATGCGCGCCGAGATCAGCGTCAGATCCTCGCCATGCAGGAAAAACCGCCGCTCCGGCGCGTCCGGATCGGGCGCAAACCGGATGCGGCTGGTCACGCGCGTGGCCTTGGGGTCCAGTTTGAAACTCAGATGCACCTCTTCGACCCGGTAGCCGAAGGGCTTGTAATCCTTGAGGTAAACGGTCTGCGGGCTGTTGTCTGTCACGCCTCGACACTCCTGTTTTGATCGCGCCACCGACTGCAAACCAAAATGTCGCAGGAACCGCCAGCTTTGTCCGCGTGTTAATCCCTCGAACCCAAAGGAGCAATCGGCCCCGCGGGACACGCACAGATGTTACAGATAACAAGGAAGTCCAAGATGTCCGCACCCGACACCAACGTGAAGATCCAAGAGAAAAAGCACGCCCCGTCGCTCTTTGGCATCAAGGCCAGCATCGTCTACGGGGTCGGACTTCTGACGCTGTTCGCGATCTACGTGGTGGTCACCTCGGGCAATGACGAAGCGGGCGTTGCCGGTGACGACAGCGCGGGCTCTTCCATGGTCGAGGGCGAAACCGAGGCCAGCACCCTCGAAGGCTACGAGGCCGACACCTACGCGCCGGGCGGCAATGCCACCGGCACCGTCTCTGCCACCGGCACGGACGGCAACTGATCCCTGTGCGGGCGGGGCACCCCGCCTGCCGCAGCCTGCTCTCGTCGTCACGTGAGGCCCGCAATGGCCAGAATGCGCAAGAAATCCGATCTGCCGACCAAGCTTTGCGCCACGTGCGGCAAGCCGTTCACATGGCGTCACAAATGGGCCGATGTCTGGGACGCCGTGCGCTACTGCTCGGACCGCTGCCGCCGCGCGCGCCCCTGACCTTTGGCGCGGCCTAGCGTGTCACCGGCCCACAAGCGCCCCGGCGCCTACAGTTCTCGCGCCCAGAACTGCATGTCGTGCTGCGTCTCGGTGTCCTGGTCCACATCCTTCCATCGGAACGACGCCACCACCCCCGGCAGCGGCACATAGCCGCGCTGACGCCAGAAGGCGGTGTGCGACCGGTAATCGGCGGGCCGCAGCGGATGCGTCTCGGGGCGCAGCACGCTGCAGAAACACGACTGCGTGCGCCCCAGCGCCCGGGCATGCTCCTCTCGCATGTCGAAGAACAGATGCCCGATCCGCTGGCCCCGGTACTCCGGCAACAACAGCGATTCCGCGCAGTAGAACATCGTCGACAGGTCATGGCCGGTATTGGCAAAGGCCGCCGCGAAGGCCTCGGCATGGTCCTCCATCGGCGTGCCGGTCGCGGCCCCGACAAGCCGGTCACCGTCATAGGCGCCGATCACGACGGCATCGCGACTGTCGATATAGGGTTGCAGATACGCGCGCTCATAGGCCGCGTCGCCGTCATAGAGATAGGGGAATTCCCGAAACAGCGCGATCCGCAGCGCCGCCACCCCGTCAAGCGCCGCCGCCCGGGCGTCGCCCTGAACCGTCCGCACCCGCATCACGACACCTGCCTGATCCAGTCCGACAGGTTGTAATAGGTCACCACGCGGCTGATCTTGCCGCCCTCGAGCGAAAAGAACGCCCCCGCGGGCAGCCGGTAGGTCTGGCCCCGCGCATCGGGCAGGCCCGCATCGGTATGCAGATAGGTGCCGTTGACCATGAATTCCGCCGCCGCCCGGCTGCCACCCTCGGCTTCGAACAACACCATCTCGGTCAGCTTTTCGTCATAACAGCGCGCCATGTGGTCGCAGAACGCGCGAAACCGCGCCTTGCCGATGCGCACCGCACCCTCGTTGACGTAATGCGCGACCTCGTCCGTCAGGCAATCCAGCATCGCGTCGATGTCGCCGCGGTTGAAGGCGTCGTAATAGCGGGTCAGGGTGGACTGGCTCACGGTGTGCCCCATTTCTGTGTCATGTGGTTGCGGATCTGGTCGCGGGTCTGTCGATAGGCCTCGAGCTTGACCTCCCGCGTCTCGCCGATCCCGGTGGGATCGAGCACCGGCCAGTATTCCACCGTCAGGTTGAACAGCCGCGTCAGGTCCAGCGCCTGCCGGTTCGCCGCGCTCGACATCGCCACGATCAGGTCGAACCCCGACAGCGCCTCGCCCATCGCCTCCAGTTCCTCGAAGGTGCGGGTGGTGTGGCGCGACAGCTCGACGCCGAGTTCCTGGCAGACCGCGATGGCAAAGCCGTCCACGTCCAGATCGCTCAGCACGCCCACCGACTGCACATAGGTGCCGGTGCCATAAAGCTGCTTCATCAGCCCCTCGGCCATGGGGGACCGAACGGCGTTGTGGTCGCAGCAGAACAGCACCGATCGCGGCAACGATTCAGGCAAGTCAGCCTCCGGGTTGCAGGACGCAGACCAACGTGAACAGGCGCCGCGCGGTGTCGTCGTCGATCCGGGCCTTGTTCTCAAGCCGGTCCTGCAAGATCCGCGCGCCTTCGTTGTGAATGCCGCGCCGGGCCATGTCGATGGTCTCGATCTGGCTGGGCGGCAGCGATTTCACCGCGTCGAAATAGCTTTTGCAGATCTGGAAGTAGTCCTTGACCACCTGCCGGAAGGGCGACAGCGACAGATGGAACTCCGCCGCGTCCTTGCCGCTTTCGGTCTTCACGTCGAACACCAGCCGCTTGTCGCGGATCGCCAGCGCCAGAACATAGGGGCCCTTGGGCGGGTCGATATCGTCACGGCGGGGCAGCACGAAGGTGTTCTGCTCCATCAGGTCGAACATCGCCACCCGTCGCTCCTGCTCGATCTCGGGCGTCGGCGGCGGCAGGTTCGCGTCATCCAGCGCGATCTTGGAAATATGGCTCATGGTCGGAGCACCCGGGTCATTTGCAGCAAGCCGTAACGCCAAAGATCAGGCCGGGCAATGCCGGGCGAAACGGTTCTACGGACCACGGGGTTTCTTGCCGGGCATTGGCGCGCTTCGACAACACTTTGACCCCTATCCGCCCGGCAGGACCGCGCGCCCCGCATGCGCCCGCGATCGTGCAAACCTGCTAACCGGCGGAAATATTATCCTGTTCCCATTCGCCGAAAGTTTTGCCGCTGTTTGGCAGGTGCCACTCGATGCGCCCGTTTGCAGGTCTGCCGTTCAACACGGAAGCGGCGGCAGAGGGTGAGTTGAAGGCGTAGTCTTCCTGAAAGATCGCATGCGTGTCCGTCGGTCGCATTACACCTGTTCGCAACAGTTTTTCGTGAAGGCGCTGGTAACCGACATCGTGGTCGCCCTTGCCAGCCCAACTGCGTCTCGCCGTGGATCCGGTCAAAACCACGAAGTTCGAGCCGACCAGCTTTGCCTTCCCTACTACCCCGTTCCTTGGGGTCGACAGGTGGAAGATGATTGCTGGGTCTTCGTCGAATTTTATTTCGGGTGCAGGCTTGCGACCACTTTGGAAGACAGACACGCCCAACGCTGGCAATATCATCAGAATTGTATCTAAGAAGCTTTCCATATTCGCCACCGCCGCGCGGTTGAGTGACGACCTTGGCGGAATGTTCCCGTTCTCGAGTTCCGCCGCGCCAGCGTTTTTTGCCTCTTCCACCAGTCGGCTTTCCAAGTATTTCACGTGGGCTTTGTGAAGGGCGTCGGAAGACGTCGTGATCAATGTTGCCGTCTGCCACCATTCTTTCGCCGCGTCGTGATCGCGAATCCGTTTTCCTACGCTTTCCGCTTCTCCAATATAGAGTTTTTCCCGGTCGTCGCTATATCCCAACAACAGGTATACGCCTGTATGGCCTGTCTCCGGCAAGCCGAGGCCGGTTTTCATCCGAAGTCGTGGCAAGCGAATGATGTGTCCGGTCCATCCAAATACCTCAGCGGTCAACAATCCCTCCGGATCTCCGTCCACGAAGAACAATTCGAGCGATTTTCCAGGTTGAGGGCTCATCTGTTCAGCGTCTCCAGCCGGGCGGTCACCGACAGCCCGTGCGCCTCGAGGCTTTCGGATGCGGCCAGCCGTTCTGCGGCGGGGCCAATGGCGCGCAGGCTGTCCGGGGTCATCCGCGCCAGCGTCGTGCGCTTGACGAAATCCATCACCGACAGCCCCGACGAAAACCGCGCCGATCGGGCCGTTGGCAGCACATGGTTCGGCCCGCCGACGTAATCGCCGATCGCCTCGGGGGTCCAGTGCCCCAGAAAGATCGCACCCGCATGGGTGATCTGCCGCGACAGCGCGTCGGGGTCCGCAACGCACAGTTCCAGATGCTCGGGCGCGATCCGGTTCGACAGGCGCGCCGCCGCGTCAAGGCTGTCGACGACGATCACCGCGCCATAGTCGCGCCAGGACGCGCCCGCCACCGCGCGCCGCGCCAGCGTCTTCAGCCGCGCATCGACCGCGTCCGCGACCGCCTTGCCGAAATCGGCGTCGGTGGTGATCAGGATGCTTTGCGCGCTTTCGTCATGCTCGGCCTGGCTCAGCAGGTCGAGCGCGATCCAGTCCGGGTCGGTGTCGCCATCGGCGATCACCAGGATCTCGGACGGCCCGGCGATCATGTCGATGCCCACACGCCCGAACACCCGGCGCTTGGCGGCGGCGACGAAGGCGTTGCCCGGCCCGGTGATCTTGTCGACGGCGGGGATCGTCTCGGTGCCGTAGGCCAGCGCCGCGATCGCCTGCGCGCCGCCGATGCGGTAGATCTCGTCGACACCCGCCAGCCGGGCCGCCAGCAAGACCAGCGGGTTGACGATACCGTCGGGCGTCGGCACCGTGATCGCCAGCCGGTCGACGCCCGCCACCTTCGCGGGCACCGCGTTCATCAGCACCGACGACGGATAGGACGCGATGCCGCCCGGCACGTAAAGTCCCGCCGCCGACACCGGCGTCCAGCGCCAGCCCAACTCGGCCCCGGTCTCGTCGGTCCAATGCGCATCCTCGGGCAATTGGCGTTGGTGATAGGCCCGGATGCGCGCCGCCGCCAATTCCAGCGCGGCACGATCCTCGGGGCCGACCTTGGCGATCTCGGCATCGACCTCGGCGCGCGACACCGCCAGCCGGTCCGCGGTCAGCACCAGCCGGTCGAAGGTCGCGGTATATTCGAGCAGGGCGGCATCGCCGCGCGCCCGCACATCCGCGATGATCGCCGCGACGGTATCGTCGACATCGGGGCTGTCCTCGCGCTTGGCGGTCAGAAGCGCGCCGAACGCGGCCTCGAAACCGTCATCGCGCATGTTCAGAAAGACGGGCATGGGGGCGACCTTTCGTTGATCCTGACCGGCGTTCTAGCCGGATCGACGCGCGGCGCAACCGGGGCAGGGGGCCGCACCGCCCGGCGCATGGGCCAGCTCGGGGCAGGGGCGCGCCGTCCTCTGCCCCCGTCATGCGCGACGGGCCGCCGCCTTACTTCGGATGCGCCGGTCGCTTGCCCGAGGGGGCCAGGTAGGGCCGGGTTACATCCTTGACGCGCAGTTCCAGCGCCTCAACCTCGGCCCGGATCGCGCCGTCGCCCGCCAGCGTGATCTCCACATGGCCGCCGACCTCCGCCCCGGGCGTAAAGGTGATCGCAAGGATCTGCAGAACCGTGTCGGCATCGCCGCGCGTGACCCCCTGGGTGGCGACGCGGTCGACGTTTTCCACCATCAGCAGCGATTGCACCCGCTCGACCTCGGCGCGGCGGTCCTCGCGGCGCAGCCGGTTCACCAACAGCGCCAGCCGCCGGTCCCGTCGGGAAAAGGTGATTTCGGTCGCGGGCAAGACCGCGTCCTGCACCAGCGCCGACAGCACCGCCAGATCGTCCGGATCCATCGCGCCCAGGTTCAGCGGACGGGAATCGGCATCCTCGAATCGTGCATCCTGGCTCATGTTTCCTTGATCCTTTCGATCTTCGCGCCGACGCCCGACAGCTTGGCCACCACATGCTCATAGCCGCGATCGAGGTGATAGACCCGGTTGATATGGGTCTCGCCCTCGGCGGCAAGCCCCGCCAGGATCAGCGAAACGCTGGCGCGCAGGTCGGTCGCCATGACCGGTGCGCCTTTCAGCTTCTCGACCCCGGTGACCCTCGCGGTGCCGCCATGCACGTCGATATGGGCCCCCATCCGGATCAGTTCCGGCGCATGCATGAAGCGGTTCTCGAAGATCCGCTCTTCCAGCACGCTGGTGCCCTCGGCGGTGCAGAGCAGCGCCATCATCTGCGCCTGCAGGTCCGTCGGAAAGCCCGGGAAGGGGGCGGTGGTGACATCGACGGCGCGCACGCGCCCGTTCTTGCGCGCCACTTTCAGACCCTTCTCGGTCTCTTCGACCGCCACCCCCGCCGCATCGAGCCGTTCGCAGAAGGCCTCGACCAGGCGCATCTCGCCGCCCAGACACTCGACCTCGCCGCCGCAGATCGCCGGGGCCAGCATGTAGGTGCCCAGCTCGATCCGGTCGGTGACGACGCGGTGCGTGGCCCCGCCCAGCCGGTCGACGCCCTGGATGGTGATGGTCTCGGTGCCATCGCCGTCGATCTGCGCCCCCATGCGGCGCAGGCAATCGGCCAGGTCCACGATCTCGGGCTCGCGCGCGGCGTTCTTCAAAACGGTTGTGCCCTTGGCCAGCGTCGCGGCCATCAGCGCGTTCTCGGTGGCACCCACCGACACCAGCGGGAACTCGACGATGCCGCCCTTCAGCCCGCCCGGGGCCTTGGCGTGCACGTAGCCGTCGCGCAACTCCAGCTCGGCCCCCATCGCCTCCAGCGCGCGCAGATGCAGATCGACAGGCCGCGCCCCGATGGCGCAGCCGCCGGGCAGCGACACTACCGCGTGGCCGTCGCGCGCCAGCATCGGCCCCAGTACCAGGATCGAGGCGCGCATCTTGCGGACGATGTCGTAATCGGCCTTGTGGTTGTTGATGTCATGGCTCGACAGCGCCAGCACATGGCCATCCTGCAGCGACGACACCTCGGCCCCCAGCGACTGCAACAGCGCCGTCATGGTGCGGATATCCGACAGCCTCGGCGCGTTGGTCAGCGTCAGCGGCTCTTCCGACAACAGCGTCGCGGGCATCAGGGTGAGGCACGCATTCTTGGCCCCGGCGATGGGAATCTGGCCCGAAAGCGGGCCACCTCCGGTGACGACGATGGAATCCATGCTCTCAATCCTTGTCCTTGTCCGCGTCTTCCTCGACCCCGTCGCGCGCCCTGGCCTGGCGCTTGCGGCGCGCCAGATTGGCCTTGAGCGCGGCTTTCAGCCGGTCTTCGCGGCCTGCATCGCGGGGTTTCGGAGATGTGCGTTTCTGCTCCATCCCCGCTCTCTAGCGCAGCGGGCAAAAAGGGTCCAGATAAGTGCTTGCGCCGCCGGTTTTTTGCCAGTAGAGACCCGCCACGTCGCGCACCACGGCGACCCGGCGCTGCTGTAGCTCAGAGGTAGAGCACTCCCTTGGTAAGGGAGAGGTCGAGAGTTCAATTCTCTCCAGCAGCACCACCATACGGCTTTTCGACCGGAAATCAGCACAGGCCACGATGACCGGTCTCGACAGACGCCCGCGCCGCTGGCGCAGGCTCGTGTCACATCTCGGACAAGCAAACGCGTC
This sequence comes from Roseivivax sp. CAU 1753, assembly GCF_054482575.1. Classification (NCBI taxonomy): domain Bacteria; kingdom Pseudomonadati; phylum Pseudomonadota; class Alphaproteobacteria; order Rhodobacterales; family Roseobacteraceae; genus Roseivivax; species Roseivivax sp. CAU 1753. The sequence continues at coordinate 15,423 of NZ_JBTLRF010000005.1, forward strand.
CGCCGGTTCAGTGCGCAGGCTGTTGTTTTGGGGTCGAAGCCCTAGCGCACCCGCTCCCAGTCCTCGCCCCAGGTCAGCTTTTCGCAGTCGACGCCGCCGAAATCCTCCGTCCAGCCGTGTACGTATGCGTCCGTGACAGAGATCATTGCCGCGTCGCCGCCGCGGAAGAACGCGGCCGTTATGCCGACATCGTCGTTTTCGGAATCGACCGCCCAAAAGCCGCCCACCGCGATCCCGGCGAAGACGCCTGCGCCAAACTGATAGCCGTTGGACTCGCCCGCGACATCGTCGATCGTGCCGGTGAATCCGCTCAGTTCCCAGCCCACGGACGCGCCAAAGGTAAAGCCGGCGATGAACACGGATTGCGAAATCTTGTGGCATACATACCCGTCCTCGGCGTCGTTCTCGACCATGGAAAAGCCCCATGCCGTGCCGGCGCCAGCGACGAACGAGCCTTCGATGGTGCGCGTCAGGGTGATGGTATCGAGGCCGGATTCGGCCTCTTTCTCGGTCTCGATCTGGTCCTTCATCAGCTGGATGCGGTCGCGGTCGGCTTCGGACTGCCCGGTGACGACGACCGGGACACGGGCGTCGCCCCCGTCGCGCTCGCTGAACGACTTCAGCGTCGCGGCCAGCCGTTGTTCCGCGCCCGAGAACCTTTTTAACAACTCCTCGGCGCGCGCCTTCGCGGCGGCGTCTTCGGTTGTCGTGACACGGGTGCATGCCTGAAACTTCGAGGGGTCCTCGCCGATGTTCAGATTGCGGCCATACCCATCGGGGCAGGTATAGCAACTCTTGGTCAGACCGTGCCGCCAGGACGCGCCCGGGCAGCCTTTCCATCCCTTGCCGGCGACCAGTTCCGCCGCGACAGTCGTGGCTTTGATGTGCTTGGAACAGGCCCTGTCGTCATCGACGGCGCGCAGGTTTCGCCCATAGCCATCCGGGCACTGGTAGCAGCCGAGCAGCGGGTCGCGCTTGTACCCGCTGGCGCATTTTTTCAAGATCGGCGTCTTCTTGATGGTGGCGGGCGCGTGCACCGTCCTGCCGGGCTTGGTGCACGCCTTGCCCTTGTTCACCGCGTTCAGATTACGGATCGTGCCATCCGGGCATTTCCAGCACTCGCCGCGGCCGATGTCATTGAAGGCGTCCTTGTCGATCTCCTCGCAGGACGCGATCCACTGGCCCGCAGAAAGCGCCGGCGTCGTATCGCCAAGATCAATCTTCAGATCTCTGGCAACCGCTGGTCCGGGCAGGGCAAGACCAAGCCCGAGTGCAGCGACAGCCAGGTTGGCGGCGATTCTGGCAAGATATGGCATGGCTCTGTCTCCCGTCAGCGAACATGCTCCATCGGGTGTGGGCCTGCGAGGCTATGGGACGAAAGGTGAATCTCCAAGAAAATTCTGTCTCCGGTCGATCCGGGATGCTGCGCGCCTGCAGCGAAAAGCCACCAGGCCGACCGATCCAATCGCGTGTTGCTGACACGCTCGGCGCGCCGGGTTGCTGAAGGTCCGCGTCCATCCCCCGCCCGCCGGTTCACGAATTCGGGAACCGAATGCGCGTTCCGGCATTGGGTAGATGTAAAGTAAAACTCAGGAAGGTTTCGTCATGCGCAATATCATTTACCTCGTCGGTCTCATCGTCATCGTTCTGGCCATCGTCCAGTTCGTGCTGTGACCTTGGCGCGCAGGTGAACAGCTGCGGTCCCGACCTTGTCGGCAGGTGCCTTGCCTGCGACCCGGTCGGTTGCTAAGCCCTTTGCACCACAGCCAAAGGCACCACGATGCGCGCAGCCATCGGAACCAGCGACTACCACGTTCCCGGTGAAACCTTCATCAACCGCCATATCGCCCATCTTTTCGGTGGCGATACGGTGGTTGTTGCAGGGCGCTTCAACGGCGACGACGCGCATGGCAAACCGATCTTCGAGCGGCGTGCAAAACCGCCCCTCCAAGACATCCTGCAAGCGCCGTTCTGGACCCTCTGGAACCGCCACCGACACAAGACCACGCGGCTGCCCTTCGGCGCACAGAAGGCGGCCCTCGCGGCGTTTCTCACCGATCAGAAGGTCGAGGTGATCCTAGCCGAGTTCGGCACCCAGGCGCTCGCTCTGGCCCCTCTCGCGAACGAACTGGGCATCCCGATCTTTTCGTATTTTCGCGGCACCGATGCTTCGAAATCCCTGCGCCCGCCGCGCATGCAGGCCGCCTACCGGTTGATGATGCCGCGCCTTGCGGGGGTGATCTCGGTGTCGCAATTCCTGCTCGACAACCTGGCCGCGCACGGCGTGCGCCATGCCAACGCTCACGTGATCCCTTCGGGCGTCGATGTGCGCCGCTTCGCACCCGGTATCACCCGCCCCCTGTCCTGCCTTGCGGTGGGGCGCTTCGTGGAAAAGAAGGCCCCTCTGACGACCCTGCGATCTTTCGCCGAGGCGACCCGCGATCTGCCCGACGCGCGGCTCGACCTGGTCGGCGACGGCCCGCTGCTGGAACCCGCGCAAGACCTCGCCAGAATGCTTGACGTGGCCGGAAAGGTCACCTTCCATGGTGCGCAACCCCATGATTTCGTGCGCGAAAAGCTCGCCACCACCGAGTTTTTCCTGCAGCACTCCGTCACCGCCAGGGACGGCAACACCGAAGGCCTTCCCACCGCGATCCAGGAAGCCATGGCCGCCGGGTGCATCACCGTCTCGACCCGGCATGCCGGCATCCCCGAGGCCATCGACGAGGGCGAAACCGGCTATCTCGTCGACGAGCATGACGGCCCGGCCTTCACCCGCGCGATCCACACCGCGATGACCGCGCCCGACCGCGCCGCGATGGCGGCCCGCGCACGCGCCGTGGCCGAAGACCGGTTCGACAACGACAATCTTCTGAAAAAGCTCGAAAACACGATTCTCGACACCCTGCGCCCCGAAGCCCGGCCCCTCTGACCTTCACAGCCCGCGCCGGGCAGGATAGGGAGGCGATCTGCCTTTTCGGACGACCATGCTGCTGTATCGCCTTCTCATCTCGCTGTTTTCCGGCGTCGTTCTGGTCCGGACCCTGCTGCGGCAGGGGCGGGTGGCGGTCTCCGCGCGTCTGGGCGGTGGCGGCCCCGCTGACGGGCGCGCGCGGATCTGGCTGCATGCGGCCTCGAACGGCGAACTGGCCTCGGCCCGCCCGGTCATCGACGCCCTGCAGGCGGCGCAGCCCGCCCGTGCCATCGTGGTGACCTGCAACACCGACACCGGCGTGACGCTGGCGCGGTCCATGGGTCTGGCGGCCACCCTCGCGCCGCTCGATCTCGGCTGGGCGGTCGCGCGCTTTGTCCGGGGCTGGGGTGTCACCGCGCATATCACCCTGGAGTCCGAGCTTTGGCCCAACCGGCTGGCGCGCATCCCTGGCCCGGTGATCGTGCTGGGCGGGCGTCTGACCGAAAAATCGGCGCGCATCTGGGGCCGGTTTCCCGCGCTGGCCCGGTCCATGCTTGCCAATGTCGACCTGCTCGCGGCGCAGGACGCGGGCTCTGCGTCGCGGTTCGTGGCGCTGGGCCTGCCCGTCTCCGCCGCGGGGCCGGTCACCGATCTCAAGGCGCTCTATGTGCCCGACCCGGATCTGGTCCCGTCGCCCGCGCTTGCCAAGGCCTATCCCCGCGCCACCACATGGCTCGCGGCCTCGACCCACAAGGGCGAAGAGTCGGTGGTGATCGCGGCCCATCTCGCGGCTCGCGCGCTTGCGCCGGGCCTGCGCCTGATCATCGCGCCGCGCCACCCCCGTCGCGCCGACGCGGTCGCGGCAGAGCTTGCGGCGGCGGGGCTGTCCGTGTCGCGCCGGTCGCGGGGCGAAGCCGGGGCCGAGGTGCTGCTGGCCGACACCATGGGCGAGATGCCGCTCTGGTATCAGCTTGCGGGCCGGGTCCTTGTCGGCGGCACGCTGACCGACCGCGGCGGCCACACCCCGTTCGAGCCCGCTTGGTTCGGATCGGCGATCCTGCACGGACCGGATGTGATCAATTTCGCGCGGCCCTTCGCCCTGCTGCACGCAGAGCACGCGGCGATCCGGGTCCGCGACGCCGCCACGCTGGCCCGCGCCCTCGACGATCTGTCGGCTCCCGCGGCGCAGACCCGTCTGGGGGCCGCCGGGCGCGCGGCCCTGCGCGTTGAGGCCGGTTTCGACGCGCTGATGGCCGCGATCCTGACGCAGCTTGCCCCCGACGCGGCGCGCTGAAGGGGCCGACCGGGGCGATGCCGCCATCATTGCAGGACGCTTGAACATGTCGCCGGATAGCATAGGTAAAGAACAGATGCTTTGGGCGAACGGATGATCAGTTACACGCTGAAATGCGCCGACGGGCACAGCTTCGACAGCTGGTTCAAATCGGCCTCTGCCTTCGACACCCTGCAGGCGCAGGGGCTTGTCACCTGCGCTGTCTGCGGCTCGGACCGGGTCGAAAAGGGGCTCATGGCCCCCTCGGTCTCGAAGTCGCAGAATACCGGTGATGCCGCCGGCGCGCCCCGGCCATCCCCGTCCGACCGGCCCCTGTCGCAACCGGCAAGCCCGGCCGAACAGGCGCTCGCCGCGCTGCGGGCGCATGTGGAAAAGAACCACCGGTATGTCGGGCGCAACTTCGCCACCGAGGCCCGCGCCATGCATGACGGCGACATGCCCGCGCGCCCGATCTGGGGCGAGGCGCGCGCGGACGAGGCGCGCAAGCTGGCCGAGGACGGCGTCGCCGTCGCCGCCTTGCCCTTCACGCCGTCGCGCAAAAGCAACTGACGCGTGCGCCCGGTTCCCCGGACAGACCGGGCATGAGCCTGCCCGCCACGCCCCGGGATTTCCCCCGCGCCTTCGCCGCCGCATGGGCCACCCGGCGCGGCGCGGCGGGCTGGCAGGCGGTCGCGGCGCAGAACACCGACATCGTGCCCGGGGCCGAGACGCACCTGAACCTGTCGGGCCTGCGCGCCGTCGATTACCGCTGATCCGGCCCCACTCCGGCCCTGCGCGGATTGCGGCGATCGGGACCGCGTGCGCGCTCTTGCGCGCGGCAGGTCGCGCGATTACACGGCACCCAGCAGCAACCGGGAGGCGCGCGATGCCCGTTCTCGTGATGAAGTTCGGCGGTACCTCCGTCGCCACGCTCGACCGCATCCGGCGGGCGGCGAAACGTGTCGGCGTCGAGGTCGCCAAGGGCTATGACGTCATCGTCATCGTGTCGGCGATGTCGGGCGAGACCAACAAGCTTGTGGGCTTCGTCGGCGAAACCTCTCCGTTCTACGATGCCCGCGAATACGATGCGGTCGTGTCCTCGGGCGAAAACGTGACCGCCGGTCTGATGGCGCTGACCTTGCAGGAAATGGACGTGCCCGCGCGGTCCTGGCAGGGCTGGCAGGTGCCGCTGAAGACCACCTCGGCGCATGGCGCGGCGCGGATCGTCGACATCCCGACCGACAACATTACCGCCAAGTTCGGCGAGGGCATGCGCGTCGCGGTGGTGGCGGGCTTCCAGGGCCTGTCGCCCGAGGGCCGGATCACCACGCTGGGGCGCGGCGGGTCGGACACCACGGCGGTGGCCTTCGCGGCGGCCTTCAAGGCGGACCGCTGCGACATCTATACCGACGTCGACGGCGTCTACACTACCGATCCGCGGGTCTGCGAAAAGGCCCGCAAGCTCGACCGCATCGCTTTCGAGGAAATGCTCGAACTGGCCTCGCTCGGGGCCAAGGTGCTGCAGACCCGGTCGGTCGAACTGGCGATGCGCTACAAGGTGAAGCTGCGGGTGTTGTCGAGCTTCGAGGAACCATCGGACACGGCAGGCACGCTGGTCTGCGACGAGGAGGACATCATGGAAAGCAAAGTTGTGGCCGGTGTGGCCCATTCCCGCGACGAGGCAAAGATGACGCTGGTGTCGGTCGCCGACCGCCCGGGCATCGCCGCGGCGATCTTCATGCCGCTGGCCGAGGCCGGGGTGAACGTCGACATGATCGTGCAGAACATCTCGGATGACGGGCGCACCGACATGACGTTCTCCTGCCCCGTCGACCATGTGAAACGGGCGCAGAAGGCGATGGACGACGCCAAGGCCGCAGGGCACATCAACTTTCACGATCTGGTCGCCGATACCGGGGTCTGCAAGGTGTCGGTGGTGGGCATCGGCATGCGCAGCCATGCGGGCGTGGCCGCGCGGATGTTCGAGACGCTGGCGGCGGAAGGCATCAACATCAAGGTGATCACCACGTCCGAGATCAAGATCTCGGTGCTGGTCGACCGGAAATACATGGAATTAGCGGTGCAGGCGCTGCATGATACCTTCGAACTTGAAAAAGCCTGAACCGGTCACTATTCGCTAGATTTAATTGCACGTTAACACCTTTCGCGTGCGAAAGGTTTTTATGCGACAACCTATAAGGGAAGCCCTCTTCCACGGAGGGGGCGGTGTCGTCTATAGTCGACATTGAATTTCAGAATTGGACTTGCCCATGCCGGAACGCGAAGAAAGCGAGAGCCGGAAACTACTGCGCCGTCTGCGCGATACCATGGCAGAAGAGGCCGCCGGTCAGGCGCGCCTGGACAAGATCACCCATCTGACCGCCGATTCCACCGGCACCGACGTGTGCTCGGTCTACCTGTTCCGCGATCGCGACACGCTCGAGCTGTGCGCGACCCATGGCCTCAAGCCCGAGGCCGTGCACCAAACCCGGATGCGCATGGGCGAAGGCCTGGTGGGGCGCGTGGCCCGCACCGGCAAGGTGGTGAACGCCGCCGACGCGCCGTCGGCGCCGGGCTTCCGCTACATGCCCGAAACCGGCGAGGAGATCTTTTCGTCCTTCCTCGGGGTGCCGATCCAGCGTCTGGGCGAAAAGCTGGGCGTTCTCGTGGTGCAGTCGAAGGATGCGCGCGAGTTTTCCGCCGATGAGGTCTACGCGCTGGAAGTGGTGGCGATGGTGCTGGCCGAGATGGCCGAGCTTGGCGCCTTCGTGGGCGAGGGCGCGGCGCTGCAGGCCCGCCACACCGAGCCACGTCTGATCCGGGGCACCACCGGGCAGGAAGGCGCCGCCGAGGGCCATGTCTGGCTGCACGAACCCCGCGTCGTGGTCACCAACCTCGTGGCCGACGACCCGCAGACGGAACGCGCGCGCCTGGCCGAGGCGGTGATCGCGCTGCAGGTGTCGGTCGACGACCTTCTGGCCTCGGCGGACGACCCCGAGCAACGCGCCGTGCTGCAAGCCTATCGCATGTTCGCGGGCTCCAAGGGCTGGATCCGCCGCATGGAAGAGGACATCGACCGTGGCCTGTCGGCGGAATCGGCGGTCGAGAAGCAGCAGTCCAACGCCCGCGCGCGGATGAGCGTTGCCACCGACAGCTACCTGCGCGAACGGCTTCAGGACCTCGACGATTTGTCGAACAAGCTGTTGCGCATCCTGACCGGCCAGGGCGCCGAGACCGGCGCCGAGATGCCCGACGATCCGATCCTGCTGGCCCGCAACATCGGCCCCGGCGAGTTGCTGGAATACGGCCGGCGTCTGCGCGGCGTGGTGCTCGAGGAAGGCTCTGTCGGCAGCCACGCGGCCATTGTCGCCCGGGCGCTGGCGATCCCGCTGGTGATCCATGCGGGCAACATCACCACCGAGGCGCTGAACGGCGACCACCTGATGGTCGACGGCGATCAGGGCATCGTGCACCTGCGCCCGGACGAGACGGTCGTGGGGGCGTTCCGCGACAAGATGGCGATGCAGGCCAAGGCGCTGGAGCGCTACGCGTCGATCCGCGATGTCGATTGCGTCACCGCCTGCGGCACCCGCGTGCACCTGAACATGAACGCGGGCCTGATGGCCGACCTGCCCAGCCTCGACGGGTCGGGGGCCGAAGGGGTGGGGTTGTTCCGCACCGAACTGCAATTCCTGGTGCGCAACCAGATGCCGCGCCGCACCGAGCTTGCGGCGCTTTATGCGCGCGTGCTGGACGCCGCCCATGGCAAGCGGGTCAATTTCCGCACCCTCGACATCGGCTCGGACAAGGTGCTGCCCTACATGAAGCCCAACGACGAGCCGAACCCGGCGCTGGGCTGGCGCGCGATCCGGGTGGGGCTCGACAAGCCCGGCATCATGCGGATGCAGCTGCAGGCGCTGTTCCGCGCCGCCAATGGTCGTCCGCTGACCCTGATGTTCCCCTTTGTCGCGCAATTCGACGAATACCGCGCCGCCCGCGCCGAGGTCGACAAGACCATCGCCCGCGAGGAACGCCTGGGCCATGCGGTGCCCGAACATATCGAGGTCGGGGCCATGCTCGAGACGCCGAGCCTGGCCTTCGCCCCGCGGCAGTTCTTCGACGAGGTCGATTTCCTGTCGATCGGCGGCAACGATCTCAAGCAGTTCTTCTTTGCCGCCGACCGCGAGAACGAACGCGTGCGCCGCCGCTACGACACGCTGAACTGTTCGTTCCTGACCTTCATCGAGAACATCGTCGAACGCTGCCGCATATCCGGCACGCCGCTGTCCTTCTGCGGCGAGGATGCGGGCCGCCCGATCGAGGCGCTCTGCCTCGCGGCGGTCGGTCTGCGCACCCTGTCGATGCGGCCCGCCTCGATCGGACCGGTCAAGCACCTGATGATGCGGGTGCGGCTCGACGAGCTGCGCGCGGTCATCGAGAACGCGTGCCACGACGGCCACCAGTCCGCGCGCGGCCCGGTGATGGAATACTTGCGCACGCTGGACTAGGGCCGGGCCGGATAGGGGGCGGGGCGGAGCGGGGCTTCGGACGGCATTGGTCGTCTCAGGCGCCACGGAGACCGCGGCAGACGACCAGGACCGGCGCCGCGCACCGTCGTGGCGCTTTGCACGCCCCGTTTGCTATGTTATGCGCCGCATTCATACCCGTTTCCCGCGCGCTGCGGTTTCGCCGCCTGGCAAAACCCGGTACCCGCGCAGGCTTACGCAAAGATTTCAACGACCGAAAAGAGACCCCGCCATGCCCCGAGCTCTCCTGGCGCGCTTTGCCGAGAACATCTCGTCCGCCGACCTGTCGATCCTGCCCAAGGACAAGCTGACCCTCGGGCAGATCAAGACCGAGTTCCTGTCGGGCCTGACCGTGGCGCTGGCGCTGGTGCCCGAAGCGGTGGCCTTCGCCTTCGTGGCCGGGGTGCATCCCCTGGTCGGGCTCTATGCCGCTTTCATCGTCGGGCTGATCACCGCCTTCATCGGCGGACGGCCGGGGATGATCTCGGGCGCGACCGGGGCACTGGCGGTGGTGATGGTGGCGCTGGTGGCCGAACACGGCGTCGAGTACCTCTTTGCCACCGTGGTGCTGATGGGCATCCTGCAGATCAGCGCCGGGGCGCTGGGCTGGGGCAAGTTCATCCGGCTGGTGCCGCATCCGGTGATGCTGGGTTTCGTCAACGGGCTGGCGATCGTGATCTTCCTTGCGCAGCTGACCCAGTTCCAGGTGCCCGGCACCGCCGAGGCCACGGGCCACGGGGCCTCGGGCGGGGACTGGCTGCCGATGGCGCAGATGCTGCCGATGCTGGGCCTTGTCGGCCTGACCATGGCGGTGATCTGGCTCTTGCCGCGCCTGACCAAGGTGGTGCCCGCGCCGCTGGTGGGCATCGCGGTGACCGCCGCCATCGTCATCGCCTTCGGGGTCAACGTGCCGCGGGTCGGGGACCTGGCCTCGATCCAGGGCGGGCTGCCGGCCTTCCACATCCCCGCCGTGCCGCTGACCTTCGAAACCCTCGAGATCATCCTGCCCTATGCCGTGATCCTGGCCGCCATCGGCCTGATCGAAAGCCTGCTGACGCTCAACCTCGTGGGCGAGATGACCGGCCAGCGCGGCGGCGCCAGCCAGGAATGCGTGGCCCAGGGCGTGGCCAACACGGTGACCGGCTTTTTCGGCGGCATGGGCGGCTGCGCGATGATCGGCCAGTCGATGATCAACGTGAAATCCGGCGGGCGCACACGCATCGCGGCCATCGCCGCGGCGCTGTTCCTGTTGGTCTTCATCCTCTTCGCCTCGCCGCTGATCGAGCTTATTCCGCTCGCGGCCCTTGTCGGCGTGATGTTCATGGTGGTGATCGGCACCTTCGCCTGGAACTCGCTGAAGATCCTGACCCGGGTGCCCAAGATGGACGCCTTCGTGATCCTGCTGGTGACCGTGGTCACCGTGCTCGAGGACCTCGCCGTGGCGGTGGTGGTGGGCGTCATCGCCTCGGCGCTGGAATATGCCTGGACCAACGCGCGCCGGATCTCGGCCAAGACCTACATCACCCCCGAAGGCGCCAAGGTCTACCAGGTCCACGGACCGCTGTTCTTCGGCTCGGCGGACGGCTTCAACGAACTGTTCAACCCCGAGCAAGACCCCAGCCTGGTCATCGTCGACTTCGCCGAAAGCCGCGTCGCCGACCAGTCGGCGCTGCAGGCCATCGAGGCGGTGGCCGGCAAGTACGAGGCCGAGGGCAAGCGGATCGAACTGCGCCACCTGTCGCGCGATTGCCATTGGCTGCTGCAGAAATCCGGTCACCTCGTGGTCGAGGCGGATGACGACCCCGACTACGGCATCGCGGTGGATTACGGCGTGCGCACCGGCATCATCGGCGGCCACTAGGCGCGGGCAGACGGGGTCAGACGCGACAGGGCCACTTGTCGGCCCTGTCCCATACGGACCACCGCAGCCCCGCCTTTCCATTTGCAAAATACGCCGGGGGGGAATTCGGCCCCCGGGGCCGAAGGGGGGGCAGCGCCCCCCTGTGCCCGCGCCCCGCCATCGCGCCGCATCCGGTCGCCCTATGGCCCCCGGTCATTCGCCGGGGCGCTTGAGGGCGAACTTCTCGCGGATGACGGAATAGTCGCGGTAACCCATGCGGGTCAGCGGGTTGTAGCGCAGCACGTCGAACTCCCCGTCGACCAGGCAGTCGTCGCGCAGATGCACGCCCGTCACCTCTCCGAAGACCGCGAAATTCGCCGCTCCGGGCAACTGCACGATCTGCGTCAGCTTGCATTCGAGATTGGCGGGGGCGGCGGCCACGCGGGAACAGGCGATGGTGTCGCATTCGGCGCGATCGATCCCCGCAAGAGTGAACTCGTCGGTGTCCTTGTCCCAGGGCCCCGAGGTCCGGTTCATGACGTCGCGCATCGCGTATTCCACGATGTTGACGCAGAACACACCGGTGTCGCGGATATTGGCGACGCTGTCCTTGGTGTCGCCCCGGTCGGGCTTGGCCGAGGTCGAGGCGAACATGACCTGCGGCGGCTCGTAGGCCACGGCGTTGAAGAACGAATAGGGCGCGAGGTTCTCGGACCCGTCCGCGCCGCGCGTCGAGATCCAGCCGATCGGGCGTGGTGTGACGACGGCGTTGAACGGGTTGTGCGGCAGGCCGTGGCCGTCTTCGGGGCGGTAGAACATGGCGTCTCTCCTTTGATCGGGCAGGCGGGGCCGGTCCGTCCCGCATGCGGCCAGATAGACCGGACCGCCGCGCCGACGGCAAGGGCAAGCCTGCTGTTTGCCGCCGCAAAAGCCGCGTGCTAGGCGGACACCGGCGAAGCATTTGGACGGAGCGCGCGCGTGTATATCCTCGGTCAGGAACAGCCGGCCGACTGGTGGGAGGTCGAGGCGCTGTTCGATCTCGGCTTCGCGCCGGGTCGGCAGGCGCTGTCGTCCTACCGGTTGCGCGAAGGCGTGGCGCCGGTCGCGGCGTTGTGCCGGGTGGCGCGCGCCGAGGAGGGCGGCCAGGTCGGCGGCGCGATTCGCTACTGGCCGGTGCAGGTCGCGGGGCAGGCGGTGCTGCTGCTGGGCCCGGTTGCGGTGCACCCGACGGCACAGGGCGAGGGGCTGGGCGGCGCGCTGATCCGCGACAGTCTGGAGCGCGCGCGCGGGATCTGCCCGCGCATCCTGCTGGTGGGCGACGCGCCCTATTACAGCCGCTTCGGCTTTTCCCGCGCCGAGGGCATCGAGATGCCGCGCCCGACCAACCCCGACCGGGTGCTGTGGCGGGCGCTGACGCCCGGTGCATGGGACGGGATCGCGGGTCCGGTGACCCGCGCAACCTGACTGCGGGTCCAGTGACCCGCGCGACCTGACTACGGGTCCGGTGATCCGGGCGGCTTGAAAGCTGCGGCCCGAGCGCCGATCTTATGGCCCATGACACGCACAGACCTCGTTCCCGTCCAGATCGACACCGACATCGCGGCCCTGGCCAGGCGGCACCGCCGGGCCGGGGGTGTCGGCCTTCAGGTTCTCAATATTCTGGGCGGGCAGGCCGAAAACCTGCTCGAGCGGTTGCCCGACCGGATCAAGATCCGGCTCGAGGCCGCGACGCTGCGGGCGCTTGAAAGCGCGATGCGGGCGGCGTCGGGATCGCGCGGGGTGGTGCCGGACCAGCAAAGCTGGCTGAACACGGCGCTGGCGACCGCGATGGGGGCGGCGGGTGGCGCGGGCGGCCTGCCGACGGCACTGGCCGAGTTGCCGGTGACGACCACGGTGCTGCTGCGGGCGATCCAGGGCATCGCGGCCGAGCACGGCTTTGACCCGGACGATCCCGAGATCGCCAAGGAATGCCTGCTGGTCTTCGGCTCTGCCGGTCCGCTCGAGGCCGATGACGGGGCCGACATGGCCTTTCTGTCGGCGCGGGTGACGCTGACCGGAGCCACGGTGCACGGCATCATCGCGCGGGTGGCCCCGCGCCTTGCGACGGTGATGGGCCAGAAGCTCGCGGCGCAGACGATCCCGGTCCTGGGGGCGGCGGCGGGGGCGGCCACGAACTATGCCTATACCAGTTATTATCAGGAAATGGCGCATGTGCATTTCGGCCTCAAGCGCCTGTCCGAACGGTCGGGCCAGCCGCGAGAGGTGCTGGTCGAGGCGCTGCGTGTGGCGGTCAGGCGTCGCTGAGTTCACCCTTTCTTAAGGTTAATGCGGCAGAACCACAGGCAACGGTCGTGAAACGTCCGGACCGCATGCGCGGCATGGCAGCAGAACGCGCCGTGCCTGACGGGCAGAATGCCGGTTTTATGCATGTGGCAGTCTACCGGGGCCCTTGTGGCCCCTCTGGCCCCTCGTGGTGCCCTCATGACCCCCGCTGGCGCCTCGTCGTCTGCGGGGGTTTTTCGTGGCGGGATGTGATGGCGGCGGACCGCTTGGGACGGATCGCGACCGGTCTGGGCGGGCGGGCACCGGTGCGCGGCGGCGGGCGCTGATTTGCAGGGCGCGTGCAGGGTGGCGTGACGGGGCGGGCATTGTCTTGGCGGGGCAGGCGTCTGGCCCGCTGCTGGCATCGGGCCGGGCCTGGCGGGGCGCGCGCGCGGCGGGCGGTTCGGCATGGCGCGGCCATTGCCAAGCCGCGGCCAAGCTGTTTCGATGCGCGGGACGCAGGCGAAGGACAGGGGATGGTCGCACGGCTTGGCATTATCGGCGGATCGGGTGTCTATGACATCGACGGTCTGGACGCCGCGGAGTGGGTCCCGGTGGCGACGCCCTGGGGGCCGCCGTCTGACGACATCCTGACCGGCACGCTGGACGGCCTGCCCATGGCCTTTCTGCCACGGCACGGGCGCGGCCATGTGCATGCGCCCTCGGATGTGCCCTACCGCGCCAATATCGACGCGCTGAAGCGGCTGGGGGTGACCGACCTTGTGTCGGTGTCGGCCTGCGGGTCGTTCCGGGACGCCATGGCGCCGGGCGATTTTGTCATCGTGCGCCAGTATATCGACCGCACCTTCACGCGGCAGACCTCGTTCTTCGGACAGGGCTGCGTTGCGCATGTCTCGATGGCCCATCCGGTCTGCGCGCGGCTGTCGGAGATCGCCACGCGGGCGGCGCAGCGGACCGGCGTCCGGGTGCATGACGGTGGCACCTATCTGGCGATGGAAGGGCCGCAATTCTCGACCTATGCGGAAAGCAGGCTGTATCGCGAAGGGTGGGGCGCGGACGTCATCGGCATGACCAACCTGCCCGAGGCGAAACTCGCCCGGGAGGCCGAGATCTGCTATGCCTCGGTGGCGATGGTGACCGATTACGACTGCTGGCATCCCGACCATGACGCGGTCGACGTGGCCGACGTGGTCCGCGTTCTCGGGGCCAATGCGGCCCATGCCAAGGCGCTGGTGCGGGGCCTGCCTGCGGATATGGCCGACCGGCCGGTTCCGTGCCCCTGCGGCTGTGACCGGGCGCTCGATCATGCGATCATCACCCATGCGGGGGCGCGCGATGCGGGGCTTGTGGACAAGCTCGATGCCGTGGCAGGACGTGTCCTGCGCGCCTCATCCTGATCCAGACGTGAAAGGCCCAAGCCCGATGAAGAAGGTCGAGGATTATATCCGCACCATCGCCGATTTCCCGCATGAGGGGATCATGTTCCGCGATGTCACCACGCTGTTCGCCGATCCGCGCGGGTTTCGCATGGCGATCGACCAGTTGCTGCATCCCTATGCGGGGTTGCGTTTCGACAAGGTTGTCGGGCTCGAGGCGCGGGGCTTCATCCTGGGCGGGGCGGTGGCGCACCAGCTGTCGGCGGGATTCGTGCCGATCCGCAAGAAGGGCAAGCTGCCGGGGGCGGTGATTTCGGAACGCTACACGCTGGAATACGGCGAGGCGGTGGTCGAGATACATGACGACGCGCTGCGCCCCGGCGAGCAGGTGCTGCTGGTCGACGATCTGCTGGCCACGGGCGGCACCGCGGAGGCCGGGATCAAGCTGTGCGAGCGGCTCGGGGCCGAGATCATCGGCTGCGCCTTCATCGTCGATCTGCCGGATCTTGGCGGGCGCAGGAAGCTGGAGGCGCTGGGCATGGAGGTGCACGCGCTGTGTTCCTATGCGGGGGATTGAGGATGCGCGCTGCGATGCCCGCGTTGCCAAGGGCGCGGTGTTCTTCTAGATCATCGGTCGACTTATGTATACAAGGCGGGGAGAACGGGCATGGTTGAACGCGTTGAGCGACTGGGGCTGCAGGTCGACAGGATCCTGTGCGACTTCATCGAGACCGAGGCGCTGCCCGGCAGCGGCATCGAGGCCGAGGATTTCTGGTCCGGCCTCGGCGCGCTGATCGAAGAGATGACCCCGGTCAATCGCGACCTCTTGCAGACGCGCGAAAAGCTGCAATCGCAGATCGACGCCTGGCACCGCGCGCGGGCCAACCAGCCGCATGACCACGAGGCCTACAAGGCGTTCCTGTCCGAGATCGGCTATCTGTTGCCCGAGGGGCCGGATTTCCAGATCGAGACCGAGAATACCGATCCCGAGATCGCCCATGTGCCGGGGCCGCAGCTGGTCGTGCCGATCACCAATGCGCGCTACGCGCTGAACGCCGCCAATGCCCGGTGGGGCAGTCTTTACGACAGCCTGTACGGCACCGATGCGATGGGCTCCGCGCCGCCCGAGGGCGGCTATGAGCGCGGCCGCGGGGCCCGGGTGGTGGCGCGCGCGCGGCTGTTTCTTGACGAGACCTTTCCGGTGGCGGGGCTGTCGCATTCCGACGCGCGGCGCTATCACGTGAGCAAGGGCGCGCTGCTGGTCGACGACTTGCCACTCGAGAACCCGCAGGCCTTCGTGGGCTATCGCGGCCATCCCAAGGCCCCGGACGCGATCCTGCTGCGCAATAACGGCCTGCATGTGGAGATGGTCTTCGATCGCACGCATTTCATCGGCGCAAGGGATCGCGCCGGGCTGGCGGATGTGCGGCTGGAAAGCGCCGTCTCGGCGATCATGGATTGCGAGGATTCCGTCGCCTGCGTCGATGGCGCGGACAAGACGCAAGCCTATCGCAACTGGCTGGGGCTGATGCAGGGCGATCTGGCCGAGGAGGTCGAGAAGGGCGGCAGGACCGTGACCCGCAGGCTTCACCCCGACCAAAGCTATACCGCGCCCGGTGGCGGCGAGATCACCGTCAAGGGCCGCGCGCTGATGCTGGTGCGCAATGTCGGCCATCTGATGACCAACCCCGCGATCCTCGATGCCGAGGGCCACGAGGTCTACGAGGGGCTGTTGGACGCGATGATCACCGTGATGATCGCGCGGCACGACCTGGCCAAGACGCAAGGCCCGCGCAACTCGGTCACGGGGTCGGTCTATGTGGTCAAGCCGAAGATGCACGGCCCCGAAGAGGTGGCCTTCGCGGACCGGATCTTTGCCCGGGTCGAGGCACTGCTGGATCTGCCGCCGAACACCGTCAAGATCGGCATCATGGACGAGGAACGGCGCACGTCGGTGAACCTCAAGGAATGCATCCGGGCGGCAAAATCGCGGGTGGCCTTCATCAATACCGGTTTTCTCGACCGCACCGGAGACGAGATCCACACCTCGATGGAGGCCGGGCCGTTCAGCCGCAAGGATTACATCAAGCGGCAGAAGTGGATCGACGGCTACGAGACCCGCAACGTCGATATCGGTCTGAAATGCGGGCTGTCGGGGCGGGCGCAGATCGGCAAGGGCATGTGGGCGATGCCCGACCGCATGGCGGCGATGCTCGAGACCAAGATCGCGCATCCGAAGTCGGGGGCGAATTGCGCCTGGGTGCCGTCGCCCACCGCCGCGACGCTGCATGCGCTGCATTATCACAAGGTCGACGTGATGGGCTTGCAGGCGCAGATGATGAAATCCGAGAATTACGCGCAGGTGGATGCGGTGCTGTCGATCCCGCTGGCGGCGTTCCGCAAGTGGACCCCCGACCAGGTGCGCCGCGAGGTCGAGAACAACGCCCAGGGGATTCTGGGCTATGTGGTGCGCTGGATCGACCAGGGGGTCGGCTGTTCCAAGGTGCCCGACATCAACGATGTGGGCCTGATGGAGGACCGCGCGACCTGCCGCATCTCGGCCCAGCACATCGCCAACTGGCTGCATCACGACATCGTCTCGAGGAACGAGGTGATGGAGATCATGCAGCGCATGGCCAGGGTGGTGGATGAGCAGAACGCGGGCGATCCGGCCTATCGCCCGATGGCCCCGGATTTCGACGGCATCGCCTTTCAGGCGGCCTGCGACCTGGTGTTCCAGGGCCGCGAGCAGCCGTCGGGCTATACCGAGCCGGTATTGCATCGCCGCAGGCTGGAGTTGAAGGCGGCAGGGCTGTGAGGGCGGGATGATCGGCGCCGGGGTCTGGCCCCTGGCCGAACCCCGGGTGGGGGCGCTGCCCCCACACCCCCGGAGTATTTCCGGTCCGATCGTGAAGCGGCGCGACGCGGCTTGAAGGGTGTCGGGTCGGGCGTGACTGGATCCGGTTGCGGCGGGCGAAGGGCCTGGCCGCGCCGGGCAGAGAGAGGGAATGAGACCGATGGCCGAGATTTCGTTGCGCCGTGCGCGCACCATCATCCGCAAGGCGCTGGAGCATGGCAAGGCGGCGGGGATGAAGCCCCTGTCGGTGATCGTGCTGGATGCCGGCGGCAATATCCAGGCCTTCGAGCGCGGCGACGGGGCCAGCCCGGGGCGGTTCCAGATCGCCCAGGCCAAGGCCTACGGGGCGGTGATGCTCGGGATGGCGGGTACGGCGCAGATGAAGCGCGCCGAAGAGCAGGCCTATTTCGTTGCCGCCGCCAACGGCGCGTTCGGCGGCAGGCTGGTGCCGGTGCCGGGCGGAGTGCTGGTGCGCGACGCCAAGGGGCGTCTGCTGGCGGCGGTGGGGATCACCGGGGACAGTTCGGACAACGACGCGGCGGCGGCGAAGGCGGCCATCGAGGCGGTCGGGCTGATCGCCGAGATCTGAGATTTTCATCCCGGTTCGCGCCCGGCACGTGAGCGGGGCGGTCCGGATGTGCAGCAAGGGGGGCGCATGGCCCGACCAGTGATCGGAATTGTCACCAATCATCACCTCATCAACGATGAGTACCAGACCCATGCGGCGGGATTGATGAATTCCGAGGCGGTGGCGCTGGTGGCCGATGCGCTGCCGCTGCTGATCCCCGCCGATCCGCGCATGGTGTCGGTGGACGAATTGCTGGAGGCCTGCGACGGGTTCCTGCTGACCGGAGGGCGGCCCAACGTGCACCCCGAGGAATACGGCGAGCCCGCGACCGAGGCGCACGGGGCGTTCGACCGCGATCGCGATGCCATCGCGCTGCCGCTGGTGCGGGCCTGCGTGGCGCGGGGACAGCCGATCTTCGGCGTCTGCCGGGGGTTTCAGGAGGTCAACGTGGCGCTGGGCGGGACGCTCTATCCGGAGATCCGCGACCTGCCGGGGCGGATGAACCACCGGATGCCGCCCGACGGCACGCTGGAGGAGAAGTTCGCGCTGCGCCACAAGGTGAGCTTTACCGAGGGCGGGGTGTTCCACCGCCTGCTCGGTGCCCGGGAGGTGATGACCAACACGCTGCACGGCCAGGGCATCAAGACGCCGGGCGCCAGCGTGGTGATCGACGGCCACGCGCCCGACGGCACACCGGAGGCGCTTTATGTCGAGGGGGCGCGCGGGTTTGCGCTGGCGGTGCAGTGGCATCCCGAATGGCAGGCGGGCAACGATCCGGTGTCGCGGCCGCTGTTCGAGGCGTTCGGCGCGGCGGCGCGCGACTGGAAGGTCGGCAAGGCGCGGGCGGCGCAGGCGTCGGCGTGAGGGCCGGTGCGGTGTGGCCCCCCGGGCGGTGAGATTTGAGGCCCCGGATCGGGTCCGGGGCAACACGCGCCCGGGGCGGTGGGGGCACGGGGGGCACGGGGGGCACGGGGGCGGATCAGACCTCGCCGCCGGCCACCTGGATCGCCTGGCCGTTGATGCTGCCGGAATGTTGCGCGCAGAGGAACAGTGCCGCCTCGGCCACCTCCGCGGGCGTGACGAGGCGGCCATGCGGGTTGACCCCGACCATGGCCTGGGTGGCGTCGGCCTCGGACATGCCTGTGCGCGCCATGATCCGGGTGACGTTCGACGACACGATGTCGGTGTCCACATAGGCCGGGCAGAGCGCGTTGAAGGTGATGGGCTTGCCCGCGAAATCCGCCGCGAGCCCCCGGATCAGCCCGATCATGCCGTGTTTCGAGGAGGTATAGGCGGGCGCGCCCTTGAGTCCGCGCAGACCGGCGATCGAGGAGACCGCGATCACCCGGCCCCAGTCGGTCTGGCGCATCGTGCCCAGGCATTCGCGGATCGTCAGGTAACAGCCGTCGAGGTTGATCGCCATCATCTGCCGCCAGAAGGCCAGGTCGGTCTTGTGCAGGGCCCGGCCCTCGGCGATGCCGGCATTGGCGACGCAGATCTGCACCGGGCCACGGGCGGCGACCGCGGCAGCGACGCCGTCCACCACCGAGGCCTCATCGGCGACATCCATGGCAAGGCCGGTGATGCGCGGGCCCTCGGCGTCCGTCAGCACATCGGCGCGCCGTCCGGTGATGGTGACCTCTGCGCCCGCGTCCGCCAGCGCGCGGGCGATGGCCAGGCCGATGCCGGTGCCGCCGCCGGTGACCAGTGCGTGTCTGCCCGAAAGGTGCATGTCCGTCCTCCTTGCGCGCGGGGTGTCCCGGCTGCCGGGGTGGCTGAGTTGCCGGGTGCCCCGGGGTAGCTGAATTGCCGAGTGCCCCGGGTGTGGGCCGGGGCTGCGGGGGTCAGCCTAGGGGGCCGGGCAGGGGCCGACAAGATGGCTTTACCGCCCGCCTTGCCTGTGCGCCGTGCCCCGACCTTGCCCGCCCGCCTTGCCCGCCCGCCTTGCCCGCCCGCCTTGCCTGTGCGCCTTGCCTGTGCGCGGGGTCTCGGGCAGGTTGCGGGGAATCGCCAAGCTGACCCGGATACCCGCCATGAAATGGATCGACATGCCGCCTGTCTGGCTGGCCGCGGCGCTGGTCGTGGCCTACCTTGCCCGCGATCTGGGGCCGTTGCCGCCGCTGCGCATATCGGGGGCGATCTTGGCGGCGCTTGGGGCGGTGCTCATGGCGCTGGCGGTGTGGGAGTTTCGCCGCGCGCGCACCACCATCATTCCGCGCGAGGCGCCCGCCGCGTTCATTCGCACCGGCATCTTCGCCAAGACCCGCAATCCGATCTACCTGGCGGACACGCTGCTGCTGGCGGGGGCCGCGCTTTACTGGGGGTCGCTGGTGGGGTTGGTGCTGGTACCGGTTTTTGTCCAGATCATCACGCGGCGGTTTATCCTTGGCGAAGAGAACCGGTTGCGCGATACGTTTCTTGCTGAATTCGATACCTATTCGCAACAAGTGAAAAGATGGCTTTAAACTTGCCGCGACCTGTGGTCTTTGCGCCCACAAGGTTGTGACCGGAAAGGCGGCAGGGTAATCCTGCTGCCGAACATCCGTGTGCAAGATGAAAACCGTTCGATCGAAAGGGGACCTGAGACCGTGAAGATTGGTACGCCAAAAGAGGCGATGGAGGGCGAAGCGCGGGTCGCGATGACACCCGACAGCGCCAAGATGCTGCAAAAGCTGGGCTATGACTGCGCCATCGAGACCGGCGCGGGCATGAAGGCCGGATTTCCCGATGCCGATTACGCAGCCGCCGGGGTCGAGGTCGTCGACACGGTCGACGCGCTCTGGCAGGGGGCCGACGTCATTGCCAAGGTGCAGCCGCCCACCGACGCCGAGGTCGCGCGTCTGAGCGACGGCAAGCTGTTGATTTCGTTCTTCTGGCCGGGCCAGAACGAGGCGCTGATGAAGACCGCCGCCGAAAAGGGCGCGTCGGTCATCGCGATGGACATGGTGCCGCGGATCAGCCGCGCGCAGAAGATGGACGCGCTGTCGTCGATGGCCAATATCGCGGGCTACCGCGCGGTGATCGAGGCGGGCAACAACTTCGGCCGCTTCTTCACCGGGCAGGTGACCGCCGCGGGCAAGGTGCCGCCGGCCAAGGTGCTGGTCGTGGGCGCGGGCGTCGCGGGGCTTGCCGCGATCGGCACGTCGACATCGCTGGGCGCGATCACGCTGGCCTTCGACGTCCGGCCCGAAGTGGCCGAGCAGGTCGAATCCATGGGCGCGGAGTTCGTCTACCTCGATTTCGAGGAAGATCAGGCGGACGGCGCGGAAAGCGGCGGCTACGCATCCCCGTCGAGCCCGGAGTTCCGCGAGGCGCAGCTGGCCAAGTTCCGCGAATTGGCCCCGGAGGTGGACATCGTCATCACCACGGCGCTGATCCCCAACCGCGAGGCGCCCGAGCTGTGGACCCGCGACATGGTCGAGGCGATGAAGCCCGGATCGGTGATCATCGACCTTGCCGCCGAGAAGGGCGGCAACTGCAAGCTGACCCAGAAGGACGAAAAGATCGTCACCGAGAACGGCGTCACGATCATCGGCTATACCGACTTCCCGAGCCGGATGGCCAAGCAGTCGTCGATGCTCTACGCCACCAACATTCGCCACATGATGACGGATCTGACCCCCGACAAGGATGGCCAGGTCAAGCACAACATGGAGGATGACGTGATCCGCGGCGCGACCGTCACCCACGCCAAGGAGGTGACCTTCCCGCCGCCGCCGCCCAAGACCAAGGCGATCGCGGCGCAAAAGCCCAAGCCCAAGGAAAAGGCGCTGACGCCCGAGGAAAAGCGCGGCAGGGAACTGGCCGCCTTCAAGGCGCAGACCAAGTCGCAGGCGATCCTGCTGGGCAGCGGCGCGCTGTTGATGCTGATCGTCGGCATCTTCGCGCCCGCCAGCTTCATGAGCCACTTCATCGTCTTCGTGCTGGCATGTTTCATCGGCTTCCAGGTGATCTGGAATGTCAGCCATTCGCTGCACACGCCGCTGATGGCGATCACCAACGCCATTTCGGGAATCATCATCGTCGGTGCGCTGTTGCAGGTGGGGTCGGGGTCGTTCCTGGTGATCCTGCTGAGCTTCGTGTCGATCCTGATCGCGTCGATCAACATCGTTGGCGGCTTCCTGGTGACACGCCGGATGCTTGCCATGTTCCAGAAATCCTGATCGGGCGGAGGTAGAAAACATGTTGTCTATCGGAATCGTATCCGCCGCCTACATCGCGGCGACAGTCCTTTTCATCCTCGCGCTGGGCGGCCTTTCGGGGCAGGAAAGCGCCAAGCGGGCCATCTGGTACGGCATCATCGGCATGGCCTTCGCGGTTGTGGCGACGGTGTTCGGGCCGGGTGTATCGAACCTGTTGATCATCCTGGTCGCGGTCGCCATCGGGTCTTTCGCCGGTCACTACGTGGCGGGCAAGGTCGAGATGACCGAGATGCCGCAACTGGTGGCGGCGCTGCACTCTTTCGTGGGTCTGGCGGCGGTCTTCATCGGCTATAACGCGCATATCGAGCTGTCCCGCGTCGCCGAGATGGGCATCGAAGAGGTCAAGTCGCTGACCGGCTTCGCGGCGCTTCTGGCCAAGAAGACGGCGACCGAGATCGCCATCCTGAAGGTCGAAACCTCGCTGGGGGTCTGGATCGGCGCGGTTACCTTCACCGGCTCGATCGTGGCCTTCGGCAAGCTGTCGGGCAAGGTGACGTCGGCGGCGCAGAAGCTGCCGGGCGGTCACATGCTGAACGCCGCCGCCGCGGCGGGATCGCTGCTGCTGCTGATCTTCTATGTCAACGGCGCGGGCTTCTGGTCGCTGTTCCTGCTGTCGCTGCTGGCCTTCTTCATCGGCTATCACCTGATCATGGGCATCGGCGGCGCCGACATGCCGGTGGTGGTGTCGATGCTGAACTCCTATTCGGGCTGGGCGGCCTCGGCCATCGGCTTTACCCTGGGCAACGATCTCTTGATTGTCACCGGCGCGCTGGTCGGCTCGTCCGGTGCGATCCTGTCCTACATCATGTGCAAGGCGATGAACCGCAGCTTCGTGTCGGTGATCCTGGGCGGCTTTGGCGGCAGCCAGGGGCCGGCGCAGGAGGTCGAGGGCGAGCAGGTCGCCATCGACGCCGACGGCGTGGCGCAGGCGCTCGAGGATGCGGACAGCGTGGTGATCGTGCCGGGCTACGGCATGGCGGTGGCGCAGGCGCAGAACGCGGTGTCGGAATTGACCAAGAGGCTGCGGGCGGACGGCAAGACCGTGCGCTTCGCCATTCACCCCGTGGCGGGGCGTCTGCCGGGGCACATGAACGTGCTTCTGGCCGAGGCCAAGGTGCCCTATGATATCGTGCTCGAGATGGACGAGATCAACGACGATCTGCCATCGACGGACGTGGTTATCGTCATCGGCTCGAACGACATCGTCAATCCGGCGGCACAGGACGACCCGAACTCGCCCATCGCGGGCATGCCGGTGCTGGAGGTGTGGAAGGCCAAGACCGTCTTCGTCTGCAAGCGCGGCCAGGGCACGGGGTATTCGGGCATCGAGAACCCGTTGTTCTTCAAGGACAATACCCGGATGTTCTATGGCGACGCGAAGGCCACCATCAGCGAGTTGCTGACCAAGCTGTCCTGACCCGGACACACAGACACGCGACGCGCCCCGGTGGAAACGCCGGGGCGTCTTGCGTTTTTGGGGGGGATCGCCCGGGGCGCACGCGCCGCGCAAACGTCTGGTTTTATTGGGATAGGCTGGCCGATGCCCGGTTCGGTATACCGTCGTATTCCCGCAAGGCATTGAAAATGATCAAAAAATCCCTTTGCGGCACCGGCAATCCGGTCTAAGCGGTGTGCAACCGACGACCACAGCCGACTTCACCCCCGACGGACCCCTACGGAAAGCCCTGCCCATGCCGCCGATCCAGGACCATCCCCTTCGCTACAAGCTGGCCAACGAGTTGCACGCGCGACCCTTTCCGGCCCTGGAGCCGCCCTGTCGCGCCGCCTATCTGGCGATCAAGCAGCCAAAGGCGGCGGCATCGCGGGACCGGTCGCTTGACGTCACGCACCTGACCGACCTTCTGGACCGCTATGGCACCGCGCATCCGCAGCCGGGGGCCACGCATTACCAGACCCGCATCGGGCAGCACATGCTCAAGTGGGAGCAGCACACCGAGTTCGTGACCTACACGGTGTTCATGGACGGGCTCACCGACCGGCCCTTCGATCCGACCGATTTCGAGGTGTTCCCGAGCGAATGGCTGGACGCGGCACCCGGCGTGCGGGTGACCTCGGCGTTGATCCGGTGCTGCGCGCGGCCCGAGGATGACAATGTCGAGGACCAGCTCAGGGAGTGGTTCGTGTCCGAAAGCGTCGCCGTGTCCTCGGTGATCGACGACGAGGCGGTGATCGCGGGCGATTTCCGCATCGATCCGGCGGGGCACATGCGCTTTGCGGTCTTCACCCGCCCGCATGTGGGGGAACGGCGCGTGGGCCGCATCGTGCAGCGGCTTTGCGAGATCGAGACCTACAAGGCGATGTCGATGCTGGGCTTCACGCGGCTGAAATCGCTGGGTCCGAGGATGGCGGATCTGGACACCGAGTTGAGCCACCTGATGGAGGCCATGACCCATGGCGACGGCCCCGCAGAGGACACGCTGAAGGCGCTCTTGTCGGTGTCGGCTGAACTGGAAAGCCTGTCGGCGCAGACCTCGTTCCGGCTGGGGGCGACGGGGGCCTACGAGGCCATCGTCGGGCAACGCATCGAGGTGCTGCGCGAGACGCGCTGGCAAGGGCGGCAGACCTTTCACGAGTTCATGACCCGGCGCTACGATCCGGCGATGCGCACGGTCAAGGCCACCGAACGGCGGCTTGGCGCGATGGCCGAGCGGGCGATGCGGGCGGGCGAATTGCTGCGCACGCGGGTCGAGGTCGAACGGTCGGCGCAGAACCAGAAACTGCTCGAGTCGATGAACCAGCGGGCCGACATGCAACTGCGCCTGCAGCACACGGTCGAGGGGCTGTCGGTGGTCGCGATCAGCTATTACGCGGTCTCGCTGGTGGCCTATCTGCTCTATCCGGTGGGCGATGTGCTGGGCCTGTCGCGCGGGCTGCTGACGGCGGCGGTGACGATCCCGGTGGTGGCGCTGGTATGGACCTTGATCCGGCGCATCCGGCTGCGGATGGAAAAGCAGGGGCCGGATCTTTAGGCCAGCGGCGCGGCAGAGATCGGGCCCAGCGTGACAGGGGTCAGGGGCAAGCGGATGCGAGGACGCCCACCCGTTGGGGCGGGCGGGCGTCGGGTGCGGCCCGGGGACGCGGGCCGCGATCGGGCCGTGACGCGGGCAGCGATGCCCATGCCGTCCGGCCGATGGTCCGGTTACTCGGCAGGATGCAGCACCCGGCCCGGAACCGCGCGGCCCAGCACCGCCTGCATGGCAAACGCGCCCAGGGCGATGGCCACCAGCGCCAGGATCGCGGCCACGGACAGCGTCGGCACACCGGCCAGGCCCGCGCCGATGGTGCAGCCGCCGGCCAGCACGCCGCCCATGCCCATCAGCACCGCGCCAAGCCCGTAACGGCCGGTCTGGGCCGGGCTTTCGAAGCTTTGCCAGGCGAAGCGGCCCGCGATCAGCGAAGAGACCAGCGCGCCGGCCAGCACGCCGCCGATCAGGCCGGTGCCGAAGCCCGCCGGGATCGAGGTCGAGGCCAGCGTAAAGAACAGCGTGTCGGCCCAGGGCGCGGTGAAGGACAGGCTTTCCAGCGCGACCGGGTCGAAATCGTCGAACAGCACGAAGCCGGTGCCGACCCAGCCTGCCGGGACGAGAAGGCCAAGGGCCGCCGCGAGCACGAGATGCAGCGGGCGCGCGCCCGAACGGGCGGCGATGGCCAGCGCGGCGACCGCGATCAGCGCGGTCCAGAGCGCGGCACCGCCGGGCAGGGCGGCCAGCGACACGGTCTCGCCCAGCGACACGGTCGTCGCCCCCAGCGTTGTGCGGACCGGGGCCAGCACGCCCTTGAGCGTCGCGTGGGCGACCAGCGCGAACACCATCAGCACGAACAGCCCGCGCAGGTTGCCGCCCGCGGTCAGGACCGTCAGGCGCGACACGCAGCCGCGCGTCAGCACCATGCCCGCGCCGAACAGCAGGCCACCCACGAGGATCGCCACGATCGGCAGATCGCCGGACATGAAGCGGTGCGCGTCGAAGTCGAGATAGCCGGTGGCGATGGCCGCCTGCGTGCCGAGCAGCGCCGTGGCCAGCGCCGCGAACCAGACACCGGCGGCAGCGCGACGGTCTTCGCCTACCAGCGCGCGGCGGAAGCAGAAGCGGGTGATCTCGGCCAGGACGCCGAAGACAAGGCCGAGGGCCAGGCCGAAGAAGACCGCCACTTGCGGTGCGGTGAGGGTTTCAAAACCAAGATCTGCGAACATGACGCCACCTCGTGAGGGAAATTTTGCCTCAGGTGACGCATAAACGGCCCCGGATCAAGAACGGCACCCGCCCGTTGCCCGGGTGTTCGCGGAACCGTTTCCCGCCAACGGGCGGTGTGGCGGGAAGATCTGCCCGGGGCGGTCCGCCACGCGGCAACGCCGTTGTCGCCTGCCGCGTCGGGCACGCCGCAGCCGTCCTTATTTTCCGCTCAGCGGCCCCGGATACGCGGGTCGAGCGCGTCGCGCAGCCCGTCGCCGAGGTAGTTCACCGACAGCACCGTCAGCGAGATGGCGATGCCGGGCAGCAGCACCCGCTCGGGGAACTCGGACATGCGCGGCACCGCGTCGGCCAGCATCTTGCCCCAGGTCGGGAAGTCCGACGGAAAGCCCACGCCCAGGAAGGACAGAGCCGATTCGGTGATGATCGCGGTGGCCAGGCCCAGCGTCGCCGAGACCATGATCGGCGACAGCACGTTGGGCAGCAGGTGGCGGCGGATGATCTTGGCGCTGGTGGTGCCGATGGACTGCGCCGCAAGGATGAACTCGCGCTGCTTCAGCGCCAGCACGTCGCCGCGCACGATCCGCGCCGTCGGCATCCACGAGGTGATGCCGATGATTGTCACGATCAGGATGAACATGCCGCCCTCGGGGCCGAAATTGGCGCGCAGGGGCTGGCGGAACAGGGTCACCGCCACCAGCAGCAGCGGCAGGATCGGCAGCGACAGGAACAGGTCCGTCATCCGCATCAAGAGCCCGTCGACGCGCTTGAAATAGCCCGCCACGACGCCGACCGCGGTGCCGATCACCAGCGACAGGATCATCGCCGCCCAGCCTACCGCCATCGAGGCCCGCCCGCCCGAGATCATCTGCGCCAGCTGGTCGCGCCCGAGGTTGTCGGTGCCGAAGGGATGCGCCCAGGTGGTCTTGGCCGCGGCGTCCCAGAGGGCCGTGTAGATCGGGCGCAGGTCCTTGTTTCGGATGTCGAGTTTCTGCGGATCGAGCGTCCAGATATAGGGGCCGAGCAGCACCGCGAGGGTGATGAAGGCCAGAAAGCCGCCGCCGACCATGGCCCCCTTGTGCTTCTTGAACTGGTTCCAGACGTCGCGCGACTTGCTGTGCGGCGGCGTGGTCGGACCTTCGTCCTTCAGCGCTTCGATGGCTGCGGGGGAGGCGGGGACCGGTTCAGTCATAGCGGATCCTCGGGTCGAGCACGCCGTAGAGCACATCGGCGACGAGATTGAACATCACGATGAGGAAGGCGAAAATGAATGTCAGCGTCATCACCATCGGCAGATCGTTGGCGAAGAGCGCGGTGATCAGAAGCTGGCCGATGCCGTTCACCTTGAAGACGTTCTCGGTGATGATGGCGCCGCCGAAGATGGCGGGCACCCCCAGCGCGATCACGGTGACAACGGGGATCATCGAGTTGCGCAGCACGTGGACATTGACGACCACCGCCTCGGACAGGCCCTTGGCCCGAGCGGTGCGGACGTAATCCGCGCCGAGGTTGTCGAGCATGGAGGCGCGCATGTAGCGGCTGATCTGCGCCGTGGTCTGCAGCGCCAGCACCATCACCGGCATGATCATCTGCTTGATCTGGACCTGGAAGCTGGCCCAGTCGGTGACCTCGTGGGTGGTGTCGTAGATCGACGGGAACCAGCCCAGATAGACCGAGAAGATCACGATCAGCAGCGGGCCGGTGAAGAACGGCGGGATCGAGAAGCCGATCATCGTCACGAAGGTGCCGGCCTGATCGAAGACCGAATATTGCCGGTAGGCCGAATAGACCCCGATCGGCAGGGAAATCAGCACCCCCACGAGGTAGGCCAGTCCGACCACCCACATGGTCTGCGGGATCCGCTGGATCACGATGTCCATCACCGGCGAGCGGGTCTGCCACGAGATCACCCGCAGCTCGCCGTTGTAGAGCGACGTATCGGGCAGCCAGCCCAGCAGCGTCGAGGAATTGGTCAGGTAGTCGATCAGCACCTTGGGTTCGATCCAGAAGACCTGGACGATCCATTTCCAGTACTGCACCAGCGGCGGCTCACCGAGGCCGAGCGCCTCGCGCATCTTCTGTTTGACCTCGGCCGGGACGGTCAGCGGCACCTGCGCCATCGGGTCGCCGGGGGCCAGTTGCAGCAGCATGAAGATCACGAAGCTGATGAACAGCAGCGTCGGGATCGACAGCAGGAGTCGGCGAATGGTGAAGGTGAGCATGAGAGGTGCGACCGATCACTGGGACGGGGAGGTCAGGCAGGGCGGGCCGGAACCCGCCCTGACGGGGTGAGGCGCGGGGCATGACACCCCGCGCCAGATGTCGATCAGTCCATCCGGTACCAGTCGGCCACGTTCCACAGCTCGCTGTCCCAGACATTGAGCTTGACGCCGCCAAGGCTGTTGGCGTGGGCCGAGAGACGGCCACGGTGCACCAGCGGGATCATCGCGCCGTTCTGCACCGCCATGTCGTTCAGCTCGCGCCCGATGCGCGACCGTTCGGCCAAGTCGGCGGTGTTCGACAGCTTGGCATGCAGCGCGTCGTATTCCTCCATGCAGAAGCGCGAGATGTTTTCGCCCTGCCACTGGGTTTCGGGACGCGGAGCCTTGTCGCAGAGCGCGTTGCCCAGATAGGCCTGCGGATCGGTGCCGTTGAAGGTGTTGGCGTACATCTCGACGTCGGCATAGAACTTCTGGAAGGTGTCCGGGCTGCCCGGATCGCCGCCGAAGAACACCGAGCTGTCGATGTTGCGCAACTCGGTTTCGATGCCGATCTCGGACCACCACTGCTTGATCAGCGCCTGGAAGTCCTGACGGACCGCGTTGGTCGACGACTGGTAGACAATCGACAGCGGCACGCCATCCTTTTCGCGGATGCCGTCGCCGTCGCTGTCGACGATGCCGGCCTCATCCAGCAGCGCGTTGGCGCCCGCGATGTCCTGGGTGTCGCAGGTCATGCTGTCGGAGTTGAACGCTTCGGGTGCGGGCACCCAGTTGCAGGTGACCTTGCCGGCCTTGCCGTAGCCCACCTCGACCAGCAGCGGACGGTCGATGGCCATAGACATCGCCTGGTAGACCGCGGGGTCCTGAAGGAACGGATGCGGACGCACCACCGAACGTTCGTCCGGGCCAAGCGCCGGGTCGGGGTTGGTGTGGTTGAGCATGATCCGCTCGACCAGCGGACCGAAGCCCGCCACCGGCGTGCCCTTGCCGCCCGCTTCCATCGCCGCGATGACGTCGGGGGCCAGCTGCAGGTTCCAGGCATAGTCAAACTCGCCGGTTTCCATCACTGCGCGGCCCGCCGCCGTGGCGTCGCCGCCGCCCTTGAAGTTGATCGTCTGGAACGCGGGCTTGGCCGGGTCGCGGTAATGCGTGTTCGCCTCGAGGGTGATCACGTCGTTGGGCTTGAACTCGGCGACGACAAAGCCGCCGGTGCCGTGCGGGTTGAAGTTCTGTTCGGTGCAGGTCGAGGCCGCGGCCCCTTTGCAATTCTCGAACTGGGCCTTCTGGATGATCGGGCTTTCGCCGCCGACGAAGGGACCATAGGGGTTCGGCGTCGGCTGGTTGAACGTCACCACGACGGTTTGGGCATCCGGGGTCTCGACCGAGGTCACGCCTTCGAATTTGGTCAGCTGCGCGCAGCCGCCATCGGGGTCGGTGCAGTATTCATAGGTGAACTGCACATCCGCAGAGGTGACATCGGTGCCGTCGGACCATTTCAGGCCGGGTGTGAGCTTCCATGTGATCTGGGTCAGATCCTCGGACACGCCGCCATTGTCGACGGTGGGGATCTCGTCCACGAGCCAGGGCACCAGTTCGCCCATCTCGTTGTAGCGCGCCAGCGGCTCGATCACGAGGCTGGCCGCCTCGACGTCCTTGGTACCGCCCGAGAGGTAGGGGTTCATGATCGACGGGGCCTGCCAGTAGATGATGTTGACCTGGCCGTCGGATCCGCGCTCGGCGAAGGCGGCGGGCGCAAATGCCGAGGCCGCCACCGCCCCCATGAGCAGGGTTCTGAGTTTCATGGATGTCTCTCCAAAGTTGGTTCCGGATATGTCACCGGGCTTTTTTGTTATCTGACCGAAGCACCGGCACTGCCATGCACCGGGCAATGCGGTATCGAAAACCGAAGCCGGACAAAATGCAACCCTTGCGACCTTTATGGCAGTCATGATCGCGGCGCCAACGCCTGCCGGGGCGGCGCCAACGCCTGCCGGGGCGGCGCCAACGCCTGCCGGGGCGGCGCGCCGGGATTTTTCGCCGCGCCACACGGCTTGTGGTTTGACAGCCGCGCGCCTCTCTCCCTAGGCTTGGCGGTCACTGCACAATCCCGAAGGAACACCCCCATGCTCGATACCGCCGAGACCGGACCGATCGTTCGGATCGACAATCTTCGCGTCGAGTTCCAGACCAAGGCCGGAACCGTGGCCGGTGTGAAGGACGTGTCGTTCACCATCAACCCCGGAGAGACGGTCTGCGTGGTGGGCGAGTCGGGGTCGGGCAAGTCCGTCTCGTCGCTGTCGCTGATGCGGCTGATCGAGTTTTCCGGCGGCGATATCGCGGGCGGCACGCTGATCTTCGACCGCAAGGAGGGCGGCGCGCTGGACCTTGCCAGCGCCGAGCAGGGCCTGATGCGCACCATCCGGGGCAACGAGATCGGCATGATCTTTCAGGAGCCGATGACCGCGCTGAACCCGGTCTTCACCGTCGAGCGGCAATTGACCGAGGGGCTGCGGGTGCATCGCGGCATGTCGCGCGACGAGGCCGCCGCACGGGCGCTGGAACTGATGCAGCAGGTCCGCATCCCCGAACCGGAGCGGCGGTTGAAGCAATATCCGCACGAATTGTCCGGCGGCATGCGGCAGCGGGTGGTGATCGCCATGGCGCTGGCCTGCAAGCCGCGCCTGCTGATCGCGGACGAGCCGACCACCGCGCTTGACGTGACCATCCAGGCGGAAATCCTGGCGCTGATCGACCGGCTCAAGCGCGAGACGGGCACGGCGGTGATGTTCATCACCCATGACATGGCGGTGGTGGCGCAGATGGCCGACCGCGTGGTGGTGATGTTCCGCGGCATGAAGGTCGAGGAAGGCCCGGTCGCCGACATTTTCGCGGCCCCGCAGCATCCCTATACCCAGGCGCTGCTGGCCGCCGTGCCGAAGCTGGGCGAGATGACGGGCACCGACAACCCCGCGCCGATGAAGCTGGTGGGGCGCGACGACCAGGACCTGTCGCCGATCCCGGGCACCAACGAGGTGCTGCTGACGGTCGAGGGGCTGACCACGCGGTTTCCGGTGCAGGGCGGGTTCTTCCGCCGCACGGTGGCCAATGTGCACGCGGTCGAGGATCTGTCCTTCACCATCAACCGGGGCCAGACGCTGAGCCTGGTGGGCGAATCGGGCTGCGGCAAGTCGACGGCGGGGCGGTCGCTGCTGCGGCTGGTAGAGCCCCTGTCGGGCAAGGTCGATCTGGACGGCACCGACATCATGGCGCTGTCGCCGTCCGAGTTGCGCTGGGCGCGGCAGGACATGCAGATGATCTTTCAGGACCCGTTCGCGTCGCTCAACCCGCAGATGCAGCTGTCCGATCAGGTGGCCGAACCGTTGCACAATTATGGCGGGCTGGGGCTGGGCCGCGACGGCATCCGCGACAAGGTGGCGAACCTGTTCGACCGGGTCGAGTTGCCGCGCAGCTTCATGCAGCGCTATCCGCACGAATTGTCGGGCGGCCAGCGCCAGCGCATCGCCATCGCCCGGGCGCTGGCGCTGAACCCCAAGCTGATCGTCGCGGACGAGGCGGTATCGGCGCTGGATGTGTCGGTGCAGGCGCAGGTGCTGAACCTGATGATGGAATTGCAGGCCGAGATGGGGCTGTCGTTCCTGTTCATTTCGCACGACATGGCGGTGGTCGAGCGGGTGTCGCATTACGTCGGCGTGATGTATCTGGGCCGCATCGTGGAGCTTGGCCCCCGCCGCGAGGTCTTTGAAGACCCACAGCACCCCTATACCCAGGCGCTGATGAAAGCGGTGCCCATCGCCGACCCCACGCGCCGCAAGTCAGAGCGCGACCTGAACTTCAAACCGATCCCGTCGCCCATTCATCCGGTGGGGTATGAGCCGGTGGCAAATGTGTACAAGGAGGTAGGGCCGGGGCATAAGGTGCTGGTGTCGGAGTCGGGGTATTGAGGGCGGGAAGCCGACCTTCGCTGCAGTTGCCAATCGCAGATAACTCCGCGGAGAAGCGGACCTTCTTCTAAGGCGATAAGAGCTTCTTGTACAAAGGCGACCCACGAGCGGCACGAGTAGTCCCTTAAGTCGTTTCATTTGGCGCTGGATTTTGCCAAGATCCAAAACCGACGCGTGCCAATTCTTTCAATTGCCTCTTCAATACAACCGGTGAACTTTTTGATGGACGAAAAAGAACGAAAAGAGGCTGAAGCCGCTCTTCTGAAAGAAATGCAGACCACTGCCGCCAACATGCGTGAAATGATAGTGGCAATGCCTCCGCATGATCTACTTGGCTACATCTACGCTCAGAACACGCTGAAAGCGATGGGAGACGATGGGGTTGCTGACGAGGAACAACCTGGAGCCGATGGCCCAGAGGACCTCATCAACCAGAATCAATTTCTGCTTGAATACGTACACGCGGTACTTGCATCTGAGTCTGCTCCCGACGACATGAAGTTCGATGAACCTAAGTGCGTCGAGCTGTATCAACTCAGCCGAAAATTGCGAGAGCAAGCGATGCTCTTCGCCATGGTCTCATCAGCGGGAACTAAGACCGGCGTATTCGGCCCTGACACAGCCGATATCGAATTTCGCGCAAAGTCTACGTGGGTCATGTTGCGCGGAAACCGTTACCAAGTCTTAGAGGGGGAGTTTTACCGCTACGTCTTGGCAGCGCATGATGATGTTCTGAAAGAGGTCTACGGTGTTGGTGCAGACGATATCGCCGAAGGCTTCCAAGCGATGGCCAATGCCACACGATCCGGGCATGCCAACGCCATTTCAGAGATGATGAAGCAATTTCAAGCGGCGCAGGCTTTTGCAGATACAAATGAAAAGCCTCTGGAAGACATCATGGAAGCGTGGGGAAAGAAAATGCAGACCAATTGAACGCCACCGGTCAAGCGATAGATGATATGTTTCGGGGTGGCATTGCCAACGTAAGCCGTCACACCAAACTCCCGCAGGTTCTACTGGCGGATTTGGCCTACAGTCGCGGAGAAGAAACGGAGTTTTTCGCTGCTGGCGACTTCGCGGGAACACCCTACCGGACACTGCCTGCCCGGAAAAAACCTTTGGTACAACTAGGATCTGACTACTACGCCGTGGACCCTTGCTTCGCCCGTGATGCAGGGTATCGAGCGCTCCTCTTCAATCTTCTTCAACGAAAACCAGACTACAAGAAAACCTTTGAAGATCGGCAAAAATTGATGAGCGAAGCAGCGTTCGCCGATATTCTCTCTTCCCAACTCCCAGGCGCCAAAGTGCTTCAGGAAGTCTATTACAAGGATCCGGCTACCAAGCAGTGGTCCGAAAACGACACGCTAGTCCTGATTGATGATGTGCTTATTTTGGTTGAAGCAAAAGCAGGAGCTGCTGCAACCATAGCGTCACCTGCGCTAGATTTCGGTCGCCACGCTCAGTCCGTACAAGACTTGGTGCTCAAGGCGTATCAGCAATGCGACCGTTTCTTTCGTTACCTTAGTTCTGCAGACGAAGTGCCGCTTTATCAACGTATCGCCGGTAAGTACGAAGAACGGGGACGTGTTCGCCGCTCAGACTATCGCGTGCTGTTGCCAATTGGACTTACCGTAGAGTCGTTCTCGCCTCTCGCAACATTCTGCAAGGAACTGCCGCAAGTCGAACCGTTGCTTGGGCAGCATGCTTTCATTTCGCTGTCAATTGACGACTTATTCGTGCTCAAGCGGTTCTTACCCACGCCAGGTTGTTTTGCCCACTACCTGGAGGTTCGGCAATCCGTTGCTGGGATGCGCCGTGCTCATCTCTTCGATGAATTCGACCATCTTGGCGCTTACCTGACAAAAAATCGATTTGATCACGATTTGGCTGAACAGCTCAAAAACGGCAACGCCAGCATGGTCTTGTGGGATGGAATGAGTGAGATCGTTGACAAGTGCTTTGAAGGAGAAAACTGGGAGACCAAAGCGCTTCCAACGCAGGATATCCCGCTTGAGGTATTAAATCTTCTTGACGCCATTGATGCCACTCGAGCAAGCGGGTGGCTTTCAGCGGAAAGTCATATCCGCGATTTCGGGGGTGACGGCAAGAACAATCTCGCAAAAATGCTGGTCGATCTTCGGAAGACCCTGAACGAGCACCCATTTCGCTACTTTTCATTGGGCGGTGATGGCGACCCACTCTTCGTCTGGCTTCAGCAATTCAGAAAGCAAGTGGATTGGGCACAGGTGACCAGCAAAGCCAGCGCAGTTGCAGTGGCCCTAGAGGCTAAAAACGTCGTAGGTATTTTCGCGGAGGTGAGTGCCGATGGGACTTACCATGAAGCAAAATCATTTGAAGTCCACATTCCCACGTCGCGAACTACCGAAAATGCCCACATATACGAAGATGCCTCCCGAATGGCGCAACCTGCCAGGAAAATGATGCTCAACCATTCAGACCAAAGCGCCGCGCCATTCAAGGCCAAGAAAACGGGCCGAAATGAGCCGTGTCCTTGCGGCAGTGGTGAAAAATACAAAAAATGTCACGGCCGCTAAGAGGGCAGTATATGGTTGGTCATGTCATTCTGACTGCTGCCCTCTGTGAGGTATTTTTGCCCCGCAAAGGAGAATTCAAGAGGTCCTTTGCTTTCGCCTACTGCGGAACACCCGTTTTTGGCCGGTGCGGCATGGTTCTTTATAGGCGGATGAACTATGGAAATCAGTGATATTATCCCCAAAGACGGCGTACCTCAGCGGATCTATTGCGACAACTGCAATGCACACACCGAACTTTCATTTATCGACTTCAATGAAACTGTCTCTGGAGTCGCCATAAAAATTTGCGGTCTACCGGTACTAAGGTGCCCACAATGCGGCCATGAACAGCTTCCGGACGGTTCACGCTTTGCGATAGTGAATCTCCACAAAGAGGCTTTTGAGCGATCATCGAAAGTGGTCAGCGTCAAAAGGCGGAAACATACCGAAAAATTCGGGTTCACCAATGTACCTTTTCTCTTTGACCCGGACGATTATTTCTACATCCCTGGTTTGTACCGTTCCTTTGATGAAGGGTTCCTGCAGCCAGTGTTTTTCAATCGCAGTGTGCTACTGAAGTACGACAACTCTCCTGACTACAGCGTGAAATTTGCATCAACGACCTACGGATCGATTGACACTCAGGAGGAGAGCATAAGCTTTGGTCTCAATCGTCACGGTCATATCGTCATGTGGCTCGGAGATATCGCTAAGCTGCCCGAGAATGAGCAGTATTACCTGCGCTCAGAGAACATTCCTTCAGATCATTCGCTAGGCAGCGAATTCTATGATGGTCAGATAGAAGTGAAGTTCACCGAACTTGCCAAGGAGGAAGAACTATTCCGCCTTCGTTCTGAATTCCTGAATAAGAGCTTCGCTAGGTTTGGTGTTGCACTTGGTCACCTCGAGGCGGAAGCGTATGATCTTGCGCTATCCTTCACTCCGCCGGTCGTGGATACTCCGAAAGAGCGGCGTCACGTAGCTGACACCTTGAACAAGGTCTATTTGGAATCCCTGGATAACGCTGCACTCGAAAGAGTCATAAAGAGCCTTGGAGTGAAAGCTCTGGGGCCCGGGAGTTTGAAGCGTTTGCAGACCATATTGGAAACAATGGCATCAAGCAAAGAGGTCGCGGCGATTATGTCGCCGCTTTATGTGCTCTACGACCTCCGTGTTGCCTACTCGCATTTGACGCCAGGATCAAATCCACCTCAGCTGGAGTCCGTGACACGACGCCTTGGGCTAGAACCAGATGCATCGCTCTTTGACATCTATGAAAAGCTCGTTGATGGCCTTTCAAATACGTTTTCCGCAATGAGCGAAATCATGGAAAGCGCTGGTGAGCTCAAATCCGTTCCGCACTAGATCACTAATGGTTGCCTCTCAACCGTTTCTTTCGCTGCCGAAAGTCGGTTCGATCTCCCGAAACGTTACTACGGCGACGCTGTTCTCCTCTCCAAACTTCGCAAACTGCAGGGGGGTCGCTTGGCTCATGAGCAGAATCCGGTCTATAGTGCTCACCTCGAAGCCGACAAACATCGAAAGCGCTTGGCGGTTTTCTTCAATTTCTTCGCAGCGGTTCAGATGCTTTCGAAGAAGGTCGGGTTGTCCGTTGGGCTTTATCTCGCCCTTGTACTTACTCAGCTGCCACGCAATTTCACCCATGGTTTTGGCGAAGGAAAGGTCCTTGCACTCGACGATCAGCACGCGTCTCTGGTCTTGGTTCCAAGCCAAGACATCGACATCACCAAAGCCCTGCTTCTTCGGACGAGAGAAAATCTGCCCATCTGACAGGTTCGCCTTGGCCTCCCAACCGCAGCGATGAAACTCAGAGGCCACCGATTTATTAAATTCCTCTCCCTCACTGCCATTGATCCTGCCCATCCACTTGAACATGCTTCCGCCAGCACGAAAGAATTTCTGATCAAAATCACCGAGGCGTGCATCGGAGACGAACTTCAGGATGTGCATATATGTCATTGCCGGAGCAATAAGGCAGGTTGGATCTTCATCCGTGTCTAGTTGGATAATCGGTCGTGAGACTATTGAAAGTTGGCGCTGGAACCGCCAAGGGTGCCAGCTCGACTCCTCGAAACCTTTCGGCACATCGTTCCATGATGCTCTCGGCGTGAAGAGGAACGGTTCTACGCACACTCTTAAACGCTCTTCTTCTAGCCCCGTGTCGGTTGCCAAACGTGTTATTAGCTCGGAGAGCAGCATTGGTATCACTGCCTTCCGATCAGTGTGTGCGATTGCCTCGAATCCGCCGATAATCGCTGCTATCTCGTCAATGGAAGAACCATATTCATCAAACCACGCCTGTTCGAACATCTCGTCCAACTCCAATTTGTCCGATTTCGAGTGATCATCTGCCGAAGCCCCTGGCTGAGCATAGTTTTCGACGTAGGCATCAGCGGCATCGCGTAACGCCTGCGACTGAAAGCTCTGTCCAAAAGGTGTGATGATATTGTCTGAGAAGGAATGATTCATCATTACGTCGCCTGCAGGTGATATCTTTATCTCCGCAGGCATCATCCCTGCTTCCATAGCAACCGAGTAGCCTCCGAGGTGATGAAGCAGTGCGGCCCGTGACATAAGTTGGGCGAGATCGTACCGCCCCGGGGTCAAACCAGCCTCAAGCGGGCACTCTGATACGGCAGCTTCCACAACCAGTCTCGAAGCCATGCTCGCAGCATTCAGTTTGGCAATCGATTCCGACGCCTCAGCCGTCGCACCCCCCTCGATGGTACTCAGAGCATTCACCGAAGCGAAGGTTCTTCTCCAAGTTTCAAATTCTTTCATCGCAGCTTCATGGTTTAGAAGCAGGGCGTAGATCGTCTCAAAGCGGTTAAATCCGGAAAGAGAGCCCTTAAGTTCGTTCACAACTGCAAGAACCAGCTGGCGTAGATAAGTTTTGCAGTCCTCAAGTCCATTGATGTACAGGCCCTGCGAAGGGTCACGGCACTTCCAACCTAAACCAAGGCGCGACTGCGCATCATCCAGAGATGTGATTTTGACGACTGAATTTGGCAGGTCGTCCCTAACGAAATCTCGGACGTTTGGTACGGTAAAGCCATGAAAATGCCTCGCATGCTCAGAGGGCATCACGGCGCTTACAAAATCCTCGGTCTGCGCGTCACCAAGAGCGCCTTGTAGCTGACCAAGAATACTGGAAACCATTGCACGGACAACGATCCGTTCTCCGAGATTATCGTGACGTTGCGCCGAGAGGAGATATCCCTCATGCAATTGAATTCTGGCAGCAGTATATCCCGCTATTTCGATCGGTTGCGCACTTACTAGGCTAGATATCTCCTTCTCATCGGGGATGGTCGTAGACTCGATGGGCATTTCATGGTCGTCAAATAAGGCCTCAAGGCAGACATTGAGGTTTTCCGTGATCACTGCTTCATCCAAATGTCGGAAAACCTGCTCGCTCCAGTGCATCACCATCGCAAGCATGTGGTAGCTCAGTGAAGCGTCCGTGCCTTGCGGGACACGGCCCTCAATCCAATAGGCTCCCTTTTTTCCTAGATAGACTGATCTCCACAAGTCGCCGCCGATACCTTCAAGGTCAACGTAAAAGGGGGATAGCTCATCGGTGCCGTATCTCGGCGTCCCACTGTTCCGCCTAAATCGCGAGAGCGTTCCATCGGGACGTCTGAGCGTTTTTATGTGCGCGCCAAGATTTGCTCTCTGACGCAGGTTCAGATTTGAGTTAATCGGTAGATGAAGAAAGCTTCCTCCGGGAGTATCCAGAAAATCGTCCTGAAGCTTTTCATGTGGAATAATATGCCCGTGGTTCTCCTTCATCCACGCGTACAAGTTCAGTAATCCGTTAGCATTTAGAATTTCGATACCCATCGCTTCGGCGCAGCGCTTTGCATCCAAAACACGGAATATCTCCAATGGCGAAAACGAAGGGAGACGCGACAAAGTGAAAGCGTCAAAGGCAGGTATCATCTCAATGCGCCAGTTTGCTGGTAGTTCATGCAAACCAAACCCAAATCCGCGCCCCCAGCCACAGCCGATGACAAGGGTGATTGCCTCCCGATATCCCGCTCTTTCCGAAACCTTGCTATGTGCTTCCTCTATGGCGCGTCTTACAAAATCGGCCGTCTTGTCGAAGTCGTTGTGTCCTGCAAAAGTGCCGTCGTCATAGCCGTCGAAGCTATCGACCAGGAAGACAACGTGAAGGTATCTGCCAGAGTCGATTTCTTTCGTGGCATGAGACACATATAGACCAGCATGTTTTGCAAGTTGAGGCGTAAGTCGAGTATCCCCCAAAAATGGCTCTGATGAGAAAAGACGTGTATATGCATTTGCAATTGAGGCGTGCAAAACCTCTTGCATGTCTGCTTCAATACATTGCTCAATGATGAAATGGCGGATTGCCAAGCCTATGACGCTTGGCGCAAAAAATATCAGACCTTTCTTTGTCTCATAAACCGGATGCGCCTCGACGGGGGTGTGACCAGGTTGGAGCTTGTCTAACAACTCAAAGGTATCTTCATGAATGATGAATGGCTGTAGCTCTTGCCTTGTGACACCAATTTCATCCAGCTCATCGAACGAAAAGGTGACGTTCTTCATCAGCTGTGACCAGACTTCAGCGCCCGGCTTTCCAATTTTGGAAGCTGGTACTGTGTTCCCAACGAGGAACTCATCAACGCCAACTCGCTCAGCCATCGTCTGAGATACTCTCAAGATCGCCCGCACCGAGTTTTTTAAAGCGAGATAGGCTCCACGATCGGGCATATCATCTAATGCATTCAGGAAAACCTGTGTTTGAAATGCGTTTCCTTCCGCGGTGCCTTCGAAAACCAGAAAGGATTCTGACGAGAGCGTAACCGGAGCAACGAAAACATCCTCTGCAGGATCTTCCACGCGGCCACATGTGCCTTCATCAAGTTGGTTAAACCAAGCGGAGGCCTTTCCCGGAGTTAATGCAACCCGGCCCCGCGCGAACATAAGCGCGAGGTGGATAAGGATTTCAAGCCGTCGATTGTTAGACTGGAACTCAGGCAGTGTCAGCATCGCGCCAAAACATGCCAGGCAAGAACTAAGTGAACAGTGCTTCATAGCCCGAGTGACTACAGGGTATTCTGCTGCGAAATCACCGTAGTCCCTGCTCAACTGTGGCATTGTGATTTCGTCAGTGTTTAGCTTGCCCGTCACCGATAGCTGCGCAGCACTCATGTCAGGACGGCCAGACTTGCCTTTGATGAAGTCTGAAATCAGCTTAAATACGTCATCGTCTTCGTTCATTTTTGCGAAATCACTTGCTGCTCGTTGTGTCGCGTTTCAGTTGCAAGAACTTCGCCAAGCCGAGTTTCAGCGATAGTTATTTCATCTGATGTGCGCCGGGCTGCGGAAGGGAACGATAGTATTTTTCGTTTACTCTTACCACTGCTATCGAGGGGCCGCTGAGAAAACAGTGTTCAGTTCGAAGTTTTCCGATGACAGCAACTCAGACCAACGTCCACTTTGGCAAAGCTGCACTGTGGCATTGGCAAACACGCTCAGAGAGTAGAACATGCCGGTTGACCTTTTTGGTCGAGCAGGCAATCATGCACTTGGCCTAGCGCGTAGGCCGGTGTGTCCGCCATGCGAAGCAAAGCAACGCGAATAGATTTTTTTGGATACCATGCCGTTGGCAGGGTCCGATAAGCAGCGGGCACCTTTTCGGATCCAGTTCGGATATGGATCATGAAACCGACGTACTATCTAAAAAAACTGAAAGAACTGTCCAAGCGCTACGCGCGAGCTCGACAGGTACCTCTCCACAAAGCGCGTGATACGGTTGCCGAAGTATTGGGCTTTTCACACTGGAACGACGTTACCAAGGCACATAGAGCCGGATGGACCCCAACAAAGGAGCATGTTTCTGCCGTTGAAAGATTGCTTATTGAAGCGCTGCCCGGCGATGAAGCTGGTGGACCTCGTTCTGGGTCATTTATTGGCGACTCAGTCTTCGAGACAGATGTTGAACACGGCACCATTGATGGGCACGAATACTCTATCTCAGCTTCAATGGGCGACGTTCATATGCATGGGGCAGGTTGGCACCTTCATGTGCCTGAAGCTCCAAACGGGGAACCTCTCCTAGAGATCGCAAAACAGATTGAGCATGAGGCTCCAGTCTACGAAGCCGCTTTTCAGCAAGAAGTGCTCGGCATCGCAATCAAACGAGCGGAACAGGTTCGTGCGGGAATAGCATCAGATTGGCCAAGACGTTCTACAAAGCCAGACAAAGACGGTCTTGTCCGTCATCCCTTAAACGGGTCTGAGGCAGATAAGTGGTTCTGCTTGCATTGCGACACTTCGATAACTGGCGATCAGATTGCCAGGAGTCTTTGGCATTGCCCACGTTGTGACGCGTCTCCTCTCAATATTTTCGAAAGTCCTTGGTGGCTTGAAGAGCTTGATGCACAGCCAAAGCCATTTGCTGACAATGAGAAGCAGGGGAGGCCCGAGCTAGTGGTCGATATTGCGGATACACGACTGAAACTGGAACTCGATGCAGAAAAGGTGACTCTCCTGATACGAAGCGCTCTCGTTGAGGATGCATCGAATGTGAGCGAGCGGCTGGGTGCTCTATTCGCCGATATCTTTGTTCATGATGACAACGATGTATGCATCACTTTTGATGAAGACCTTTGGCCGGAGCACAAGGAACCTGTTTCAGCACTCGCTGTTGCGGCTCAACTTGGGATAAGTGTTGATCAGGAGCTTTGTCTGCGGGAGTTGCCCTTTGCTTGGCCAGGGTTGGGTGAGCACACCAAAAGCACCGTTAAGTACACGGAAATGATGCTCAAAGCCTACGCCAGCCAAGGGCTGACAAAGATGTCGACTGAATAACGACCACGAGATTGGAGGTTGCGGGGAGTGCCTCCGCAACCTGCGACATGTGATTACGAAGATCTCGGGATTCGCTATTGCAGCGAATGTCCGGAATGCGGGCTGCGGCTGCAGCATCATGAACATTTGTCGAAGGTCGGCAATGGGCCGCGAGCGACTGGACCTTCCCCCGCCCGCCACCCTCCGCTAAACCCCCCCCATGACCCAAGCCAACATCATCTGTATCAAGTGGGGCACGCTGTTCGGGCCGGAATATGTCAACCGGCTCTATTCCGGCGTGCGGCGGAACCTTGGGCGGCCGGTGCGCTTCATGTGCATGACCGACGATGCGCGCGGGATGCATCCCGATATCGAGGTGCTGGACCTGCCCGAAGAGCCGTTCCGCGCCGAGATGGACCGCGCGCTGGCGGTGGCGAACCGGCAGGGGGCGATGCGCAAGACCTCGCTGTTTCGCGCGGGGCTGATCCCGGATCTCGACGGGCCGGTGCTGGGCTTCGACCTCGACGTGGTGATCACCGGCGATCTGACCCCGATCCTCGATCTGGCCCCCGGCACCGTGGCGATGCGCCACGACTGGACCGAAAAGCGCAAGGGGCGGCCCACCGGACACGGGTCGGTCTTTCGCTACGACCCGGCGCGGCACGGGTTTCTTTACGACGATCTGGCGGCGGACCCCTACAAGGTGGTCGAGGCCGCGCGCGGGTCCGAGCAGCGCTATACCAGCCACAAGGCGATGGAGCGGGGCGTGTTCAGCTATATCCCCGAAGATCTGGTGGTGTCGTTCAAGTATGACTGCAACCCGTTCCCGGGCAATTACCTGCGCCCGCCGAGGTTGCCCGAGGCCGCGCGCGTGGTGTGTTTTCACGGCCATCCGAAGATGGACGAGGCGATCGACGGCTATCGCGGGTCGCTGATCCGCTATTCAAAGCCCTGTGCCTGGCTGCGCGATCACTGGATCCTGCGGGCGGCGGCGGATCTTGGCCCCGACTGGGCATGATCCTGCCGCAGCGCGGCGTGGGCACGCCCTTGCCCCATCGCGGAGCGCGGGTTAAGAGCGATCCCTGAAAGTTTTGCCAACGAAAAGGGCAGCATATGCGTCGCGTTGTCGTCACCGGAATGGGCCTTGTCACACCGCTTGCCACGGGGGTCGAGGAAAGCTGGAGCCGCATCCTCGCGGGGCAATCGGGCGCGGGGGCGATCACCAAGTTCGACGCCTCGAACCTGGCCACGACCTATGCCTGCGAGGTGATCTGGGGCGACGGGACGGAGGGCACGTTCAACCCCGACGACTGGATGGCCCCGAAGGACCGCCGCAAGGTGGACGACTTCATCCTGTATGGCATCGCCGCGGCGGAACAGGCGGTGCAGATGGCCGGCTGGACCCCCGAGGACGAGGAAGACCGCCTGCGCACCGGCGTGATGATCGGGTCGGGCATCGGCGGGCTGAACTCCATCGCCGAGACCGCGCTTCTGATCCGCGACAAGGGCCCGCGCCGGGTGTCGCCGTTCTTTATCCCGGGCGCGCTGATCAACCTGATCTCGGGCCAGGTGTCGATCAAGTACGGCTTCAAGGGCCCGAACCACGCGGTGGTGACGGCGTGCTCCACCGGCGCGCATGCCATCGGCGACGCCTCGCGGCTGATCCAGCACGGCGACGCCGATGTGATGATCGCGGGCGGGGCAGAGGCCGCCATCTCCGAGATCGGCATCGCGGGTTTCAACGCCTGCAAGGCGCTGTCGACCAAGCGCGCCGACGCGCCTGAAACCGCCAGCCGCCCCTATGACGCGGACCGCGACGGCTTCGTGATGGGCGAGGGCGCGGGCGTCGTGGTGCTTGAGGAATACGACCACGCGGTGGCGCGGGGGGCGACGATCTATGCCGAGGTGACGGGTTATGGGCTGTCGGGCGACGCCTACCACATCACCGCCCCCTCCGAGACCGGCGAGGGCGGCGAGCGGTCGATGCGCGCGGCGCTGAAGAACGCCGGGATCGCGCCCGCCGATATCGACTACATCAACGCGCATGGCACCTCGACCATGGCGGATGTGATCGAACTGGGCGCGGTCGAGCGGATGATGGGCGATGCGGCGGGCAAGGTCACCATGTCGTCGACCAAGTCGGCCACCGGGCACCTGCTGGGGGCGGCGGGCGCGATCGAGGCGATCTTCTCGATCCTCGCGATCCGCGACCAGGTGGCACCGCCGACCATCAACCTCGACACCGTCGCGGTCGACACTAAGGTGGACCTCGCGGCAAATGCCAAGGTCGAGCGCGAGATCGTCCACGCCCTGTCGAACTCTTTCGGGTTCGGCGGCACCAATGCCAGCGTGGTCTTCTCGAGGGTCGGCTGATTTTCGCGCGCGAAGCCGGTTTTCGCGCACAGCATCGGCTACCGGGCTTCCCCCGGGCCGAATTGACAGACAATGATGACAGGCGCGCGCGGGCAGGCCCCTCGCGCGCTTGAGAGTTAAGAGAGCAGGGCACAAAACATGTGGCGCAACATCGCCTCGAACGCGCTGACCTTCCTGGTCGTCGCCGTTTTCCTTTTCGGCGGCATGCTGATCTGGGCACAATCGCAATACGACTCCGCCGGTCCGCTGTCCGAACCGATCTGCCTCGAGGTGCCGCGCGGCACCAACATGAGCCGCGTGTCGGACAATCTGGCCGCGCAGGGGGCGGTGTCCTCGGGCACGCTGTTCCGGCTGGGCGCGGATTACGCCGACAAGACCCAGGACCTGAAGGCGGGCAGCTACCTGGTGCCCGAGGGCGCATCGATGCGCGAGATCGTCGATATCGTCACCCGGGGCGGTGCCTCCACCTGCGGCACCGAAGTGATCTACCGCATCGGCGTGAACGCCGCC
This sequence comes from Roseivivax sp. CAU 1753, assembly GCF_054482575.1. Lineage (NCBI taxonomy): Bacteria > Pseudomonadati > Pseudomonadota > Alphaproteobacteria > Rhodobacterales > Roseobacteraceae > Roseivivax > Roseivivax sp. CAU 1753. The sequence goes on from NZ_JBTLRF010000005.1 coordinate 59,917, forward strand.
GAGGTCGAGGTCCGCGAACTGGACCCCGCCACCGGGCGCTTCGTCGAGATTGCCGAGTTCGATCCCAGCGTCGCCGATGCCGAGGTGCCCGAGGTCTACACCTCGGTGCGCGGCCGCCCCGATACGCGCTACCGCGTCGCGGTCGCCGAGGGGGTGACCAGCTGGCAGGTGATCGACAAGCTGAACGCGGTCGATGTGCTGGAAGGCACCGTCGACGTCCCGGCGGAAGGCTCTCTGGCGCCCGACAGCTACGAGGTCGCGGTCGGCGATACCCGCGCCAGCCTGATCGAACGGATGCGCCGGGCGCAGGATATCATCCTCTCCGAGGAATGGGCCAACCGCGCCGACAATGTCGCGGTCGAAAGCCCCACCGAAGCGCTGATCCTCGCCTCGATCGTCGAAAAGGAAACCGGTGTCCCCGAAGAGCGCCCGCAAGTGGCCTCGGTCTTCACCAACCGGCTGGAGCAGGGTATGCGGCTGCAGACCGACCCCACGGTAATCTACGGCATCACCGGCGGCGAGGGTGTGCTGGGCCGCGGCATCCGCCAGTCCGAACTGCGCGCCGAGACACCCTACAACACCTACGTGATCACCGGTCTGCCGCCGACGCCGATCGCCAATCCGGGCCGCGCGTCGATCCGCGCGGCGCTCAACCCCGACACCACCGAATACATCTTCTTCGTGGCCGACGGCACCGGCGGACATGCCTTCGCCGAGACCCTGGCAGAGCATAACGAGAACGTCGCGCGCTGGCGACAGATCGAAGCAGAGCGTGCGGGCCAGTGACCGCGCGACACCGGGGCACCCGATGACGCCTGTGCGGATCCTCGTGACCGGCGGCACCCTCGACAAGGTGCACGACGCTGCGGGCGAAGGCCTGGCCTTTGCCGAGGACGGCACGACCCATCTGCCCGAGATGCTGCGGATCGCGCGCTGCCACTTCCCGACGGTCGAGACCCTGATGCTGAAGGATTCTTTGGACTTCGACGATGCCGACCGCAGCGCCATCGCCGAAGCGGTGCTGGGCGCGCCCGAAGACGCCATCGTGATCACCCATGGCACCGGCACCATGGGCGTGACCGCGCGCGCCCTTGCGCCCCGGCTCGCGGGCCACGGCAAGACCGTGGTGCTGACCGGCGCGATGCGGCCGTTTTCCTTCCATGCGTCGGACGGCGACTTCAACCTCGGCGGCGCGGTGGTGGCGGCACAGATCCTGGGCGCGGGCGTCTGGGGGGTGATGAACGGTCGGGTCTTCGCGGCAGAGGCGCTTGACAAGAACGTCGATCAGGGACGCTTCGACACCTGACCGAGGCCAAGCATCCGGTGCGGGGCAGCGCCTTCCGAATCCCGGACCTTGTTCACGATCGGACCGAAAATACTCCGGGGAGCGCGAGGGGCTGGCCCCTCGCACCGACCGACCCGCCGGCCAGACGGCTCAAAGCTGGGCCATGACCGCGTCGGAGGCTTCGAAGTTCGTCGTCACCCGCTGCACGTCGTCATCGTCTTCCAGCGCATCGACCAGCTTCATCAGCGATTGCAGCCCGTCGAGATCGAGCTCCGTGGTGGTGGCGGGCTTCCACACCAGCCGCGTCGTCTCGGATTCGCCCAGCTGCGCCTCGAGCGCGCCCGACACTTCGTTGAGATCCGTATCGGCGCACCAGATCACATGGCCATCCTCGGAGCTTTCCACATCCTCGGCCCCGGCCTCGATCGCCGCCATCATCACCGCGTCGGCGTCGCCCGCATCGACGGGATAGATCACCTCGCCCTTGCGTTCGAACATGAAGGCGACGGACCCGGTCTCGCCGAGGTTGCCGCCATGCTTGCCGAAGGTCGAGCGCACGGTCGACGCGGTGCGGTTGCGGTTATCGGTCATCGCCTCGACGATCACCGCGACGCCGCCCGGCCCGTAGCCCTCGTAGCGGATCTCCTCATAGGCTTCGCTGTCGCCGCCGGTGGCCTTCTTGATGGCGCGGTCGATCACGTCCTTGGGCACGGATTGCGACTTGGCTTCCTTGACCGCGAGCCGCAGGCGCGGGTTCTTCTCGGGGTCCGGGTCGCCCATCTTGGCAGCGACGGTGATTTCCTTCGAGAGCTTCGAGAAAAGCTTCGAACGGGCGGCGTCCTGCCGTCCCTTGCGGTGCTGGATATTCGCCCATTTGGAATGGCCGGCCATGATCTGCCTCACTCAAGCCTGTCTGAAAGGTCAGCCGCTCTATAGGGGAGGTCGAGGGGCGGGGGCAAGCCCAAGGGCGGACTTGCATCCGGGGGCCGCGCGCGCCATCCATGGCACCATGCAATCTGCCATCGCGGGCTTCACGCTCGGCTTTTCCCTGATCCTTGCCATCGGCGCGCAGAACGCTTTCGTTCTGCGGCAGGGGCTGATGCGTCAGCATGTGCTGCCGGTGGTGCTGGCCTGCGCGCTGTCGGACGCGGCGCTGATCGCCGCCGGGGTGGCGGGCTTCGGCGCGCTGGTCGACCGCGCGCCCTGGCTCGAGGGCGCGATGCGGCTCTTCGGGGCGGCGTTCCTGGTCTGGTATGGCAGCCGCGCGCTCTGGTCGGCGTGGCGCGGCGGGCACGCGATGCAGGCGGGCCAGGCGGCCCCGTCGCTGCGCGCGTCGCTTCTGACCTGCCTCGCGCTGACCTGGCTCAACCCGCATGTCTACCTCGATACGGTGGTGCTGCTGGGGGCAATCTCGGCGCAGTATCCCAGCCAGCTGCATTTCGCGCTGGGGGCGATGACGGCGTCCTTCGTGTTCTTCTTTTCGCTGGGCTACGGCGCGCGGGCGCTGGCCCCGGTCTTTGCCCGGCCGCGGGCCTGGCGGGTGCTCGACGTGGTGATCGGACTGACCATGTATGCAATTGCGGTGTCGCTTGTTTCTGCCTGAGCCGACCCCTTGCAATCGGGCCGACCGGCGCGCTTGATGCCGCCCATGAGCGAGAGAGCGCAGCGCCCGCTTCAGGGCATCCTCTGGATGATCGTGACGGGCCTGTGCTTCGTGATGGTCACCGCCCTTGTCAAAACCCTTGGCGGGCGCATCCCCGCCGCCGAGAGCGCGTTTCTGCGCTATCTGCTGGGGCTGGTCTTCCTGATCCCGCTGTGGCGTCCGCTGTCGGCGGTCCGGCTCAGCCCGCGGCAATGGCGGCTGTTTGCGCTGCGCGGCGCGCTGCACACGGTCGGCGTGGCGTTCTGGTTCTTCGCGATGACCCGCATCCCGCTGGCCGAGGTCACGGCGATGAACTACCTCACGCCGGTCTTCGTCAGCGTGCTGGCGGTGGTGTTGCTGAAAGAGCGGATCGCGCTGCTGCGCCAGACCGCGATCGTCGTGGCGCTGGTCGGCGCGGCGGTGATCCTGAGACCGGGATTCCGGGCGCTCGATCCCGGCCATCTGGCGATGATGGTCACCGCCTCGGTGTTTGCCGGCAGCTACCTGATCGCCAAGATCATGTCGGACGAGGTGCCCGCGACGGTGGTGGTGGCGATCCTGTCGGTGTCGGTGACCATCGGGCTCTTGCCGCTGGCGCTGCTGGACTGGGTGACCCCGACGCGGGCCGATCTGGCGGTGCTTTTCGCGGTGGCGTTCTTTGCCACGGCGGGGCATTTCACCATGACGCTGGCCTTTGCCGCCGCCCCGGTCACGGTGACCCAGCCGGTGATCTTTCTGCAGCTGGTCTGGTCGGTGATCATCGGCGCGGTGTTCTTCGCAGAGCCGCCGGACCCCTTCGTGATCGCCGGTGGCACGCTGATCATCGCCGCCGTCAGCTTCATCACTTGGCGGGAATCGCGCCGCGCCGCGCGACCGATCATGCCGCATACACATGAAACAAAGAATTGACCGGAAATTAACTGTTTCCGTTCCAGATAAGATCACGGCTCCGGCAACTTTTCGCCGCATTTGCGGGTGACCTTCGGAGCGTGGGGACGGAAAAGTCCTCGGGTGATTTACGGAGTATGCACCATGTTTGCAGATAACAAACTGACCGAGAATTTCGACGATATCCGCAGCTTCGTCCTGGGCGAACGGGCCAAGGTGCTGTCGGATACCGAATGGCGGTTCCGGATGCGCGGCTTTGGCTACAACCTGCGGAAGACCGATATCGGCTATGAAGTCGCGCGGCTGCCGCAGATGAGCATTCTTGGAACGATACAGGCCTGATAACACACATGAATATTGCTGGACCCTGACGCCCGGAGCCATTTGGCCGCCGGGCGTTTTTTTGGGTGCCGGACACCGGGGGCGTGGGCGCCCCGGGAATTTGATTGACGAGTCAATCAGGGCAATTTACCTCTCTGTGACACGGTGTTCGCAGGAGAGCGTATGGCGCGGCCCAATATCCTTGTGGTGATGGTTGATCAACTGACCGGAACGCTGTTTCCGGACGGACCGTCCGCTTGGCTGCACACGCCCAATCTGCGCGCGCTGGCCGATCGGTCGACCCGGTTTGCCAATGCCTACACCGCTTCGCCGCTTTGCGCGCCGGGCCGCGCGGCGTTCATGTCGGGGGCGCTGCCGTCGGAGACGGGCGTCTATGACAACGCGGCGGAATTCGCCTCTTCGATTCCGACCTATGCGCACCATTTGCGCCGCGCGGGCTATCAGACCTGCCTTGCGGGCAAGATGCATTTTGTCGGGCCAGACCAGTTGCACGGCTTCGAACAGCGCCTGACCACGGATATCTACCCGGCCGATTTCGGCTGGACGCCGGATTACCGCACGCCGGGCACGCGGATCGACTGGTGGTATCACAATCTGGGGTCGGTGACCGGCGCGGGCGTGGCCGAGATCACCAACCAGATGGAATATGACGACGCGGTCGCCTTCGAGGCCGAGCAGAAGCTGTACGATCTGGCGCGCGGGCAGGACGACCGGCCCTGGATGCTGACGGTCAGCTTCACCCATCCGCATGACCCCTACGTGGCGCGGCGGAAATACTGGGACCTGTACGAGGCATGCGACCATCTGCTGCCCGAGGTGGCGGCGCTGGACTATGCCGCGCACGACCCGCATTCGCAGCGCATTTTCGACGCCAACGACTGGCGCGGTTTTGACATTCACGAAGACGACATCCGCCGCGCGCGGCGCGCCTATTTCGCCAACATCTCGTATCTTGACGCCAAGATTGGCGGCATTCTCGACGTGCTCGACCGGACGGGGCAGGAGGCCATCGTGGTCTTCGTGTCGGATCACGGCGACATGCTGGGCGAGCGCGGGCTGTGGTTCAAGATGAGCTTCTTCGAGGGGTCGTCGCGGGTGCCGCTGATGATCGCGGCCCCGGATATGGCACCGGGCCTTGTGAAAACGCCGGTATCGACCATCGATCTTTGCCCGACGCTTTGCGAACTGGCGGGGGTGTCGATGGATGAGGTCATGCCCTGGACCACCGGCGAAAGCCTTGTCCGGCTGGGGCAGGGCGGCGCGCGCAAGACCCCGGTGGCGATGGAATACGCCGCCGAGGCGTCGTATTCGCCGCTGATCGCGCTGCGGCAGGGGCGGTGGAAATACACCAATTGCGCGCTCGACCCCGAGCAATTATTCGATATCGAGGCCGATCCGCACGAGTTGGCCGATTTGGCGGGCGACCCGGCCCATGCGGAAACGCTTGAGGTCTTCCGCCGGGAAGCCGCGATGCGCTGGGACCTGGAGGCCTTCGATGCCGAGGTGCGCGAAAGCCAGGCGCGAAGGCTCGTGGTCTATGACGCGTTGCGGCAGGGCGGGTATTATCCGTGGGATTACCAGCCGCTGCGGGATGCGTCCCGGCGCTACATGCGCAACCACATGGACCTCAACGAGGTCGAGACCAAGCAGCGCTTCCCGAGAGGAGAGTGACGATGGACGATCCGATCTATGACACGCAGCCGCAAGCCAGCCACTTCATCGACGGGGCCTATGTCGAGGACACGGGCGGCGATGTGATCGAAGTGATCTATCCCGCCACCGGCGCGGTGATCGCACGGGTGCACCAGGCCACCGATGCGGTGATCGAACAGGCCATCGCCTCGGCGCGACGGGCGCAGGCGGACTGGGCGACATGGTCGCCGCGCGACAGGGGCCGGGTGCTGACCCGCGCGGCGCAGATCCTGCGCGACCGCAACCGCGCGCTGTCGGTGCTGGAAACCCGCGACACCGGCAAGCCGTTGCAGGAAACGCTGGTGGCGGATGCCACGAGCGGCGCGGATGCGCTGGAATATTTCGGCGGCATCGCGGCGGGCATCACCGGTGAGCATATCCAGCTGGGCGCGGACTGGGCCTACACGATCCGCGAGCCGCTGGGCGTCTGCGTCGGCATCGGCGCGTGGAACTATCCGACGCAGATCGCCTGCTGGAAGGCGGCCCCGGCGCTGGCCTGCGGCAACGCGATGATCTTCAAGCCATCCGAGACCACGCCGCTTTGCGCGCTCAAGGTCGCCGAGATCCTGCACGAGGCCGGACTGCCCGCGGGGCTGTTCAACGTGGTACAGGGCATGGGGCCGGTCGGCGCGGCACTGACCACCGATCCGCGCGTCGACAAGGTGTCGCTGACCGGCTCGGTGCCCACCGGGCAGAAGGTCTATGCGGCGGCGGCGGCGCAGCTCAAGCACGTGACGATGGAGCTGGGGGGCAAGTCGCCGATGCTGGTCTTCGACGATGCCGATCTCGAGGATGCGGTCGGTGGCGCGATCCTGGGGAATTTCTATTCCTCGGGGCAGATCTGTTCCAACGGCACGCGGGTCTTCGTGCAGAAGGGGATGAAAGACCGCTTCGTCGCGCGCATGGCCGAACGGCTGAATGGGGCGGTGATCGGCGATCCGCTGGACGAGGCCACGAATTTCGGCCCGATGGTCAGCGCCCGCCAGCTTGAGATCGTCGAGGGCTATATCGCCAGGGGTGTGGCGGAAGGGGCCCGGCTGGTCGCGGGCGGCAAGCGGCTGGACCGGGACGGCTACTGGATCACACCGGCGCTGTTCGACGGTGTCACCGACGCGATGACCATCGCCCGCGAGGAGATCTTTGGCCCGGTGCTGGCGGTGTTCGAATTCGAGACCGAGGCGGAGGCCATCCGGCGCGCCAACGACACGCCCTTCGGGCTGTCGGCGGGGGTGTTCACCCGCGATATCAGCCGCGCGCACCGGGTGATCGGCCAGTTGCAGGCGGGCACCTGCTTCATCAACTCCTACAACGACGCGCCGGTCGAGATGCCATTCGGCGGCGTCAAGATGTCGGGGGTGGGACGCGAGAACGCCAAGGCGGCGCTGGAGCATTACAGCCAGGTGAAGTCGGTCTATGTGCGGATGGGCCGTGTGGAGGCCCCGTTCTGAGGCCTCTCATCCGCCCGGGCGGGCGTCTTCGAGGCGGCGACGGGAACCGGAATTTGCACCGCGGTGGCCGCGGGAGGGCCATCCCTGACCCGCGCCGGGACCGCGCGAAGGAGCGAGACATGCAGGCGGAATACGTGATCGTGGGGGCGGGCAGCGCGGGCTGCGCCATGGCCTTCCGGCTGGCCGAGGCGGGCCGGTCGGTCATCGTGATCGAGCATGGCGGCTGGGATGGCGGGCCGTTCATCCAGATGCCGGGCGCGCTGTCCTATCCGATGAACATGAAGCGCTATGACTGGGGCTACGAGAGCGAGCCCGAGCCGCATCTGGGCGGCCGCAGGCTGGCGACCCCGCGCGGCAAGGTGATCGGCGGGTCGTCCTCGATCAATGGCATGGTCTATGTGCGCGGCCATGCGAAGGACTTCGACTTTTGGCGCGATCAGGGCGCGGATGGCTGGGGCTATACGGATGTGCTGCCCTATTTCAAGCGCATGGAGACCGCGCGCGACGGTCAGGCCGGGTGGCGCGGCACCGACGGGCCGCTGCATATCAGCCGGGGGCCGCGCGACAATCCGTTGACGCGGGCCTTTGTCGAGGCCGGACTTCAGGCAGGGTACCAGGCGACCGGGGATTACAACGGCGAGAAGCAGGAAGGCTTCGGCGCGATGGAAGCCACGATCCGCAACGGCAGGCGTTGGTCGGCGGCCAATGCCTATCTGCGCCCGGCGATGAAGCTGGGGGTTGAGCTGGTGCGCGGGCTCGCGCGGCGGGTGGTCATGGAAGGCAAGCGGGCCAGCGGCGTCGAGGTGCGCTTTGCCAGCGGCCTCGAGGTGGTGACGGCCACGCGCGAGGTGATCCTGGCGGCGTCATCGCTCAATTCGCCGAAGCTTCTGATGCAGTCGGGGATCGGGCCGGGGGCGCATCTGGCGGCGCATGGCATCGACGTGGTGGCCGACCGTCCGGGCGTGGGGCGGAACCTGCAGGACCACCTGGAGCTGTATATCCAGATGGCGGCCAGCCAGCCGGTCAGCCTGTTCAGGTACTGGAACCTGCCAGGCAAGGCCTATGTGGGCGCGCGCTGGCTGTTCACCCGCACCGGGCCGGGGGCATCGAACCAGTTCGAGAGCGCGGCCTTCATCCGGTCCGCGGCGGGTGTCGATTACCCCGACCTGCAGTACCATTTCCTGCCGCTGGCGGTGCGCTATGACGGCAAGACCGCCGCCGAGGGGCACGGCTTTCAGGCGCATGTGGGCCCGATGCGGTCGCAATCGCGGGGCGCGGTGACGCTAAGGTCGCCCGATCCCGAGGACGCGCCGCGCATCGCCTTCAACTACATGAGCCACCCCGACGACTGGCGCGATTTCCGCCGCGCCATCCGGCTGACGCGCGAGATCTTCGCGCAGGATGCTTTCAAACCCTTCGTCGATTTCGAGATCCAGCCCGGCGCGGATGTGCAGGACGACGCCGCACTGGACGCCTTCGTGCGCGACCATGCCGAGAGCGCCTATCATCCCTGCGGCACCTGCCGGATGGGGCGCGCCGACGATCCGGGTGCTGTGGTCGATCCCGAGGGTCGGGTGATCGGGGTTTCCGGGGTGCGGGTGGCGGACAGCTCGGTGTTTCCGCGCATCACCAACGGCAACCTGAACGGCCCGTCGATCATGGTGGGCGAGAAGATCGCCGATCATGTGCTGGGGCGGCGGCTGGCGGCGGAGAATGCCGAACCCTGGCTGCATCCCCAGTGGCAGACGGCGCAGCGCTAGGCGGGAACGGGGGCCGCCGGGGTGCAGGGCAGGGTGCGGGCGGGTCTGGCGGCGACTTGACACGCGCCAACGATCCATGAAAACCACCGGCATCGAAAACGTTCTGCGGGCCGGGCTACCGGATGGGACGCGTCGCGCCAACAAACCCGCGCGGTTTGATCCCGATCAAGGCGGGGCGCGACCCTTGGTTGCAAGTTGCCCGCGACCCGAACCCTAGGAGCCAACATCATGACCCATGTCCCGCACCAGCTTGCCGAGGAATTCCCCAGCCACCGCGACCGGATTTCCGAGCTGCGCCAGTCGGACGCGCATTTTGCGAAACTCGTCGACAGCTATGGCGAGATCAATGCCGAGATCCACCGGATCGAAACCGACATCACCCCGGTGGACGATGCGACACAGGTGGCCAAGCGCAAGCAGCGCGCGGCGCTGAAGGACGAAATCTACGCCCGCCTTACCCAGGTGGCGGGCTGAGCAACGCCTCGATCCGGCCAGTGACCAACTGGCTCAGGGGGCGGGTGGTGGCGCCATAGGTGGCCACCACCGCGCCCTCGGGGCCGATCAGCACCTTGTTGAAATTCCAGGCGGGCTCGAAATTCGCGGTCTCGCGCAACCACGTGTAGAACGGGTGCGCATCGTCGCCGCGGACCGACGTGATCGTCGTCATCGGCATGTCGATGCCGAAATTCAGTTCGCAGAAATCCTTGACCGCGTCGTCGCTGCCGAGTTCCTGCCGGAAGTCGCCCGACGGCACCGCGAGCACGATCAGGCCCGCGTCGCGATAACGATCATAGAGCGCCTGCAGCCCGTCATATTGCCCGGTGAAGGCGCAGCGCGAGGCGGTATTGACCACGAGCACGGGCCGACCTTCCCAATCGGACATGTGCAGTGTGCCGCCGTCGATGGACGGGAAGGCAAAGTCGAGCGCCGCTGCGGGCAAAGTGCCCAGCAGCAGGGTCAAGAGGCTTGCGAAAACGCGCATCGGAAATATCTCCTGTCTTGCAGGGCAAGATAGCGCGGGCTGCGCGGGGTCAACCGGCACAATGTACGCAGGGCGTTGCGCGACCGTGACCCGGGCCTCTGGACGGGGCGGCGGGTGCGGGAGAAACGGAGACAGACCGATGGCAGGTGGATGGAGCCGCGACGGCGCGGTGGGCGAACAGATCGAGGCCTCGATCGCCGACGAGCTGGCGCGGATGAAGGCGCGCCGCGCCCCGGTGGGCGAGAGCCGCACCCATTGCGCCGAATGCGACGAGGCGATCCCGGAAAAGCGCCGTCTGGCGCTGCCGGGGGTAAAGCTGTGCATCGAATGCCAATCCGAACGCGATGGCCGCGCCGCTCCGCGCGGCGGCGTCAATCGGCGCGGGTCCAAGGACAGTCAGCTCAAGTAACCGCGCGGACCAAGGCGATCCCTTTTTGCAACAGCACCGCCACGACCGCGCCGCGACTGCCCCGCGCGATCTTGCCCGCCGGCCGGACGCTGTTGCGGGTTTGCAGGAAAACCTCAGGAAAGGCAGGCAGTTGCAGGGGCAAGGCAACATTTCTTTTGTCGACGGGGGCGGGTCTCGACGCGGAAGGTCGGCGACACGGTCCGCAACTCGGACGTCCGCGGTCTGGTCGAGCACGCGCGGCTGCGGGCCCATTTCAACCCGCGCCAGACCTTTCGCAAACCGAAGTTCTGCGCCGATATCAAGGCGCGCAACCCGGCGATTGCCGGCAAGCGCGACGAGATCGGTAGGGTCGAGACTGAGCTGGAGCGGCTGCCGGGCAAGGGCGCGCGTGGCCTGAGTTTGCGCGCAAGGCCCGGGCCTGTCGCGGACGGGCCGGGGCGGATTTGCGTTTATTTGGAAAGATGAAGGGGCCTGGCGCCGCGCCTTGACCGGGGCGCGGCGCGGGTTTGTTGGCGCAGGAGCCGAGGGCGGCAGAACGGCGCGCGCGATTGGCGCGGCCATTCTGGCGGAAGCTCAGTCCTCCATCGCCTCAAGCTCGTCGATAAAGCCCGAGATCATCGACAGCCCCTTGTCCCAGAAGGCGGGATCGGTGGCGTCGAGGCCGAAGGGCTTGAGCAGGTCGGTGTGGTGCTTGGACCCGCCCGCCTTCAGCATGTCGAAGTACTTCTCCTGGAAGCCCTCGGGGGCCTCTTCGTAATTGGCATAAAGCGCGTTCACCAGCCCGTCGCCGAAAGCATAGGCGTAGACATAGAAGGGCGAGTGCACGAAATGCGGGATATAGGCCCAGAAGGTCTCGTACCCGTCCATGAATTCGAAGGCAGGCCCGAGGCTTTCGGCCTGCACGCTCATCCACAGCGCGTTGATATCGTCCGGCGTCAGCTCGCCGCCGCGGCGGGCGTCGTGCAGCTTGCATTCGAAGTCGTAGAACGCGATCTGGCGCACGACGGTGTTGATCATGTCCTCGACCTTGCCCGCCAGCAGGACCTTCCTTTCGGCGTCGTCCTTGGCGTTGCGCAGCATGCGACGGAAGGTCAGCATTTCGCCGAAGACCGACGCGGTTTCGGCCAGTGTCAGCGGCGTCGAGGCCAGCATCTCGCCCTGATCCGCTGCCAGGACCTGGTGGACGCCGTGGCCCAGCTCATGCGCCAGGGTCATCACGTCGCGCGGTTTTCCGAGATAGTTGAGCATCACGTAAGGGTGCACGTCGGTGACGGTGGGATGGGCGAAAGCGCCGGGGGCCTTGCCGGGTTTGACGCCCGCGTCGATCCAGCCCTTGGTGAAGAACGGCTCTGCGATACTGGCCATCCCCGGGTCGAACTCGGCATAGGCGGTCATCACCGTCTCGCGCGCCTCTTGCCAATTGACGATGCGCGTTGTCTCCATCGGCAGGGGGGCGTTGCGGTCCCAGACCTGCATCGTCTCGAGCCCCAGCCACTTGCGCTTGAGCGCGTAGTAGCGGTGCGACAGCTTCGGATAGGCGGCGACCACGGCGTTGCGCAGCGCTTCGACCACTTCGGGTTCGACGTCGTTCGACAGGTGCCGCCCGGTCTGCGGGCTGGGCATGCCACGCCAGCGATCGAGGATTTCCTTCTCTTTCGTCTGGGTGTTGTGGACGCGGGCAAAGGTGCGGATATTGGCCCCGAAGACGCGGGCCAGTTCGCGCGCGGCGGCCTCGCGGGTGGCGCGGTCCTGTTCGGTCAGATTGTTGAGCGTGGCCTCGATGCCCATGGCTTCGCCGTCGATCTCGAATTCGAGCCCGGCGATGGTTTCGTCGAAAAGCCGCTCCCAGGCATCGCCGACAACGCCCATGTCATGCAGGAACTTCTCCAGTTCGTCGGACAGCTGGTAGGGCTTCATCGCGCGTATGCGGTCGAAGGCGGGCCGGTAGCGCGCGAGCCGCGCATCGTCGAACAGCGCTGCATAAGCGTCGTCCGCCAAGCGATTGAGTTCCAACGAAAAGAACACCAGAGGCGTGGTGTATACGGTGACCTTTTCCTGGCAATCCGAGAGGAATTTCGCACGCTCCGCCGCGGTGGTCTGCTGGTAGTAGCGCAGCCCGGCGAAGGACATGATGCGGCCCGCGATGTTGTCGATCTTCTCGTGCCGCTCGATCATGGTCAGGAACCCCGCCGCGTCGAGCCCGTCGATCTGGCCTTCGTAGTCGGCGGCGAAACTCCGGCATGCGTCTTCAAGCCAGTCGAGGTCGCGCTTGAGCTCGGGCGCGTCGGGGTCGGCGTAAAGGTCCGAGAGGTCCCATTCGGGCAGCGGGCCAAGGTCCTTGCCCCCGTGGGTCGCATTGGCGTCGAAAACGGGGCGGATCGTCATGTGGGCTCTCCTTCGGGGATGTGTCGCGCAGAACGTGGCGCGCGCGGCGGTCAGGTTCAAGAGCCAGCGATCGCGTTCTTGCGCGGATGCGGGCCGCGCGCGGTGGTCTGGCAGGCCATTGCCACGGCATGGCCCGTGGCGCGCTGTCCAATTCGCTTCATCTTTCCAGAAAAACGCAAACACCGTCTGTGACGCATTCGCACCGCCGGGGCGGGGCTACCCGTAAGCCGCGAGGATCGCTTTCAGATCGTCCAGGGTGTTGGCTTCTGACAGGGGTTTGTCCCGACGCCAGCGCGACATACGTGGAAAGCGCAGGGCGACGCCGGACTTGTGCCGCGGGCTTTCGTGGATACCCTCGAAGGCGATCTCGAACACATGCTGGGGGGTGACCTGACGGACCGGGCCGAAACGCGCCTGCGTGTTCTTGCGCACCCAGGCAGTGATTTGGCGGAACTCGGCATCGGTGAGGCCGGAATAGGCCTTGGTGAAAGGCACCAGCGCGTCGCCGTCGCGCACCGCGAAGGTGAAGTCGGTGAACAGGTTGGCGCGACGCCCGTGGCCCTGTTGCGCATAGATCATCACCGCATCGATGGTCAAAGGATCGAGCTTCCATTTCCACCAGTCGCCCTTCTTGCGGCCCGAGAGGTACGGGCTGTCCTTTCGTTTCAGCATCAGCCCCTCGGCGCGCATGTCGCGCGACCCCGCGCGGGTTTCGGCCAGCCCGTCCCATGATGCGAAGTCGATGAGGCGCGAAGGGCGCACCGGAGCCTCGGGCGGCAGCCCCGTGAGCATCGCATCGAGCCGCGCGCGGCGGTCGGCCATGGGGGCGGCGCGCAGATCGGTGCCGTCGACCTCGAGCAGGTCGTAGGCCAAAAGGATCACCGGGGCCTCCTTCAGCAGCTTCTTCGGCACCGTCTTGCGGCCAATTCTGGCTTGCAAGGTATTGAAGGACATAGGCATTTCCGCGTCTGCATCCCAGGTCACGATCTCGCCGTCCAGCGCCGTGCCGCCCGGCAGGTAGTCGCGCAGCCGGGCCAGTTCGGGGAAGCGGTCGGTGATCAGGTCTTCACCGCGGGACCAGACATGGTGATCGTTGCCGCGCAGCAGGACCTGGCCGCGGATGCCGTCCCATTTCCATTCCGCTTGCCAATCCTCGGGCGGGCCGAGGTCTTCGGGGCCATCGTCAAGCTGGTAGGCCAGGTAGAAGGGATAGGGGCGCGAGGCGTCGGCGGCGGGATCGTCAGCTTCGATCAGGGCGTAATAGGTGATGTCGCCGGGCAGCCATTTGCCCATGAGCTTGTGGGCCAGCACCGCCTCGTCCTGACCGGTGGCCAGCGCCAGCGCGCGGGTCATCAGCTTCTGGCTGACACCGATGCGGAAGCCGCCGGTGATGAGCTTGTTGAAGAGAAAGCGTTCGGTTGCGTCAAGCTGGTCCCAGGCGGCCAGGATCCGCGCCTTGCGATCGTCCAGATCGACCTGCGCGAGCGATTTAAGCTCATTTATCCAGTGGGTCAGCGATTTGTCAGAGGTCGCTTCGGCAGGCGGCAGCACCAGCGCGATGGTCTCGGCAAGATCGCCGACGATGGGGTAGCTTTCCTCGAGCAGCCAGAGGGGGATGTCCGCGCGTTCGGCGGCCCAGCTGCGCAGTTGCGTGGTATTGACCGCGCGTTTCGGGCGGCGGCCCGAGAAGAGCGCGATGGTCCAGAGCTTGTCGTCATCCGGCGCGTGGCTGAAGTAATCGGCCAGCGCGCGGGTCTTGAGCGTCGTCTTGGTGGTCTGGTCGATGGCGGTGAACAGGGCGGCGAAGTCCTTCACGGGGCCACCTCTTCGGTCTCAAGCGAGACCTCATCGGCGTCTTCCGATCCGAACTCGGTCGCGAGCACATGGGCGTCATAACCCTCGGCCTTCAGCCATCGCGTGAAGATCTCTGTGTAACCATGTGTTGCAAATATCTTTTCCGAGCCGGTTTCGCGGATCGCCCAGAGCAGATCCTCCCAATCCGCATGATCCGAAATCACAAATCCCCGATCCATCGCGCGGCGGCGGCGCACCCCGCGCAGGGCCATCCAGCCCGAGGCGAAGGATTGGCTTGCGGGGCCGAAACGGCGCATCCAGGGCGTGCCGAGCGCCGATGGCGGCGCGACGATCAACGGATTTTTAAGATTTTTCGTGTCAAGGTCGGGTGTGACCTGCGTGGTTGCGGGCAGGGGCAGACCCTGATCGCGCAGGATCGCATTGGTGGCCTCGACGGCACCGTGGGTCAGGATCGGGCCGATCTCGGGGTCGACGAGCGACAGGACGCGCTGTGCCTTGCCCAACGAATAGGCCCCGAGGACCGAGGCACGGCCCTCGGCGGCGTTGGTGGCCCACCAGGCGTTGATCTCGGCGGCGACCTCGGCCTCGGGGCGCCATTTGAAGACCGGCAGACCGAAGGTGCATTCGGTGATGAAGGCGTGGCAGCGCACCGGCTCGAAGGGTTCGGACAGGCGGTCCCGAGCGACCTTGTAGTCGCCCGAGACCACCCAGACCTCGCCGCCGACCGCGACGCGGATCTGCGCCGAGCCCGGGATATGGCCCGCCGGGTGAAACGACACATCGGCGTCGCCGATACGCAGGGATGCGCCCATGGCGATGGTTTCGAGATGCACATCGCCGAGGCGGTAGCGCATGACAGGGGCGGCTGCCTCGGTCGCGAGATAGCTGGCGTGACCGGAGCGGGCGTGATCCGCATGGCCGTGGGTGATCAGAGCGCGCGGCACCGGCCGCCAGGGGTCGATGTGAAAATCGCCCGCGGGGCAGTAAATGCCGCGATCGGTGAAGGTGAGGACGGGGTCATGCATGGGCGGAAAGATAGGGCGCGGGAGTGGCTTGGCCAATCGCGGCCGGCAGGTCAGTCGCGGGAGTGGCTGGGCCAATCGCGGCTTGGCCAATCGCGACCGGCGGGTCGGTTGGTGAGCCGGTCGGCAGGACGGCGGGTCAACCGACCCGTCGCGGTCATGCCTCGGTTCGTCGAACCGACGATCCGTTGCGGACATGCCTCGGATCGTCGCGATCGGCCTGCCCGTTCTGGCCCATGGGACTTGTACGGATGCGCCCTGGCCATTCCGGGGCGTGCCTCGGCCAAGCGCGGTCCGACTGCCGGTCGCGGTCACGCCTCGATCAATCGCGATCGGTCGGGCTGCCGCGGCAAATGGGCTTTGCGGATGCGCACTGGCCAATCCGGGACGCGCCGGGAGCCACGCGTGGCCAGGCGGTCCGTCATGGTCATGCCCTGGCCAGTCGGCCGGTCAAGCCATCGCGGTCAACCGGTCGCGGCGTGATCAGCGGCCTCGCCCAGATCGTTGAAGAGCGCGAGCACCTCGGCGATGATCCTGGCGCGAACCTCGGGGGTGTCCATCAGCACCTCGTGTTCGCCGCCGGGGATATGGATCAACTGGCCTTGCGGCCAGGCCTGCATGCGCGCCTCGATCCGGGCCAGATCGACGATCCGCTCATTGGTGCCGACAAAGGTAAGGCAGGGGATATCGGGGGCGGGCAGGCGCGACAGCGCACGGCATTCCTGCAGCGCCTCGTTGAGCCAGCGCAGGGACGGGCCGCCGAGGGCCAGCTTCGGCTCTGCCGCGATCTGGGCGCGCATGTAGTCATACGCGTCGCGGTCGCGGGTCAGCATGTTGGTGTCGAAGGCTTCGGTGACGACATAGCTTTCGGGCTTAGTGCCGGGCGCGATGGTGTGGCCGAGCCCCATGCGCGACGTGCTCCAGCTGAGCGCCCATGCGGCCGGGCGCGCCACCGGAGAGATGCGGATGCCCCACATCGGGCCGGTAAACACCGCCGAGGCCACAGGCAAGTCGTTGACCAGGGCGCGCAACCCGATGCAGCCGCCCATCGAGTGACCGATCAGGTGCCAGGGTTTCGGCAGGCCCGCGGACTCGGCCCAGGCGACCACCGCGTCGACATCGTGCTGGTAGTCGTGGAAGACGTCGACATGGCCGGTGCGATGATCGTCCAGAAGCCGCTCCGACAGGCCCTGACCGCGCCAGTCGACACTGATCGTGTGATAGCCGCCCGCCGCAAGATCCGCCGCGGTGCGCCCGTATTTCTCGATGTATTCGGTGCGCCCGGGAAACAGCAGGACAGTGCCCTTGACGGTCCGCCCCGCCCCCACAGGATAGTGCCCGAGACGCAGCCGCTTGTCATCGACCGACCGGATCCAGACGGCATGAGCGCCCTCGGGACCCTGTGCCTGTTCGGCGAGGAAGGGGGCTGCTTCGGTCATCAGGCCAGCACACCCGCGAGCTTCATCGCCATGCCCATGTCGCCCTCGATCGACAGCTTGCCGGACATGAAGGCGGCGGTGGGGTTCATCTCGCCCTCGAGGATCTGGCGGAACGTATCGGCGTCTGCGGTCATCGTCACGTCGGCCTCCTCGTCGGCGGCGCGCGCACCGGAATCGTCCATCATTACAGCGCCTTCCCCCTGGATGTCGAACTTGGCGGTGCCGCCGATGTCCTGGCCGGCCAGCTTTTCGTTCAGGGCCGCGACAGCCTCGTTGATGATATCGCTCATGCGCGTTGTCCTCCATGTGATCCGGTCCGGGTGGCATTTCCCGAACAGGGCGCTAATCTGTTCGGCACCATGAGTAGGACAGCCCTCAAGATCAATTCTATCGTTGCGGCATTTGTCGCGCTGGTCATGTATTCCTTACCCCAGCAGACCGATGCCGGGGCCGAAAGCGACCGCGCCGCCGAACTGATGCGCGCGCTGGCGGATGCCGCCGACGCCGCCGAGGCACAGCGGCTGGAGCGTGAAGTGCAGCTGGAATGGTCGAAATCCGGGTCCGCGTCGATGGATCTGCTGTTGAAGCGGGGCCGCGACGCGCTCGAGATCAATGCGCTCGACCATGCCGAGGATCATCTTTTGGCCCTGACCGACCATGCGCCCGACTTCGCCGAGGGGTGGTACACGCTGGCGCAGGCCTATTACGCGAACGAACGGCTCGGGCTGGCGGCGGATGCGCTGGAGCGCACGCTGGCGCTCAATCCGAATCACTTCGGCGCGCTGCAGGGCCTCGGCACGATCCTCGAACAGCTTGGCCGGTCCGAACTGGCCTACCGCGCCTTTACCGCAGCCGGGGCATTGCGTCCCTTCGACGAGGATGTGACAGAGGCGCTTCGGCGGCTCGATGTCGCGGCAAACGGAACCCGTCTCTGATCGGGGACGGCAGAGGGCGCATTCATGGAAATGAAATCCCGCGTCGCGGCCGTGCTGGGCCCGACGAACACGGGCAAGACGCACTACGCGATCGAGCGGATGCTCGGCTACCGCACGGGTATCATCGGCCTGCCGCTGCGGCTTCTGGCCCGCGAGGTCTATGACAAGATCGTCGCGGCGCGGGGGCCGGGGGTGGTGGCATTGGTCACCGGAGAAGAGCGCATCGTGCCGCCACGGGCGGCCTATTGGGTCTGCACCGTCGAGGCCATGCCCGAGGGTATGGGCACCGACTTCGCCGCAATCGACGAGATCCAGCTTTGCGCCGACCCCGAGCGCGGGCACGTCTTTACCGACCGGCTGCTGCGCATGCGGGGCACCCACGAGACGTTGTTCATGGGCGCCGACACCATGCGCGGACCGATTGCGGAGCTGGTCCCCGGCGTCGAGTTCATGCATCGCGACCGGATGAGCCAACTGACCTATACAGGTTCGAAAAAGATAAGCAGACTGCGGCCAAGATCGGCGATCGTCGGGTTTTCGGTTGAGAATGTATATGCCATTGCAGAGCTGCTGCGCCGTCAGAAGGGCGGTGCGGCGGTGGTGATGGGGGCGCTGAGCCCGCGCACCCGCAACGCGCAGGTGGAACTCTATCAGAACGGCGAGGTCGACTATCTGGTGGCGACGGATGCCATCGGCATGGGCCTCAACCTCGACATCGATCACGTCGCTTTCTCATCGCTGACCAAGTTCGACGGGCGGCGGATGCGGATGCTGGCGCCGAACGAGCTGGCGCAGATCGCGGGCCGGGCCGGGCGCGGCATGAGCGATGGCAGTTTCGGCGTCACCGGAGAGGCGCCGCCGCTGTCCGAAGACACGGTCGATGCGATCTGCAATCACCGCTTCACGCCGCTGCGCAAGCTGAACTGGCGCAACGCGAAGCTGTCCTTCGGCTCGATCGACGCGCTGGTCGCCTCGCTCGAGGTGGGCACCGACGACCCGATGCTGGTCAAGGCGCGAGAGGCGGACGATCTGCAGGCGCTGAAGGAACTGGCGACGCGCGCCGAGGTGCGGGCGCGGGCGTCGGACCCGCGGTCGGTGCAGCTGTTGTGGGATGTCTGCCGGATCCCGGACTTTCGCGGCATCAGCCATGCGGAACATGCGGGCCTTCTGGACGTCATATTCGGCTATCTGCACCAGAAGGGCGCGGTGCCCGACGACTTCCTCGCGCGGCAGGTGCACCGGATCGACCGGACCGAAGGCGACATCGACACGCTGTCCAAACGATTGGCGTATATCCGCACATGGACCTATGTCGCGCAGCGAAAGGGCTGGGTTGGCGACGAAACGCATTGGCGCGACCGCACCCGGGCGGTAGAAGACAGGGTGTCGGATGCGCTTCATGAGCGGCTGACGCAGCGATTCGTTGACCGGCGGACGAGTGTCCTCCTTCGCCGGTTGAAGCAAAAGGAGGCCCTTTTGGCCGAAGTGAACGACAAAGGTGAGGTGACCGTCGAAGGTGAATTCGTCGGACGCCTGGAAGGATTTCGATTCCGTCAGGACAAGGATGCGCAGGGTCAGGAGGCGAAAACGCTGAAGACCGCGTCGTTGCAAGCCCTGGCACCGCATTTTCATTTGCGCGCGGACCGGTTCTACAATGCGCCCGATACCGAGATCGATTATACCGAACAGGGTGGCCTGATGTGGGGCACCGAGGCAGTCGGCAAGCTCGAGAAGGGCGACGACGCGCTGAAGCCGAGGGTCGTGGCCTTTGTCGACGACGAGGCGGGCGCGGATGTGCGTCAGAAGGTCGAGCGGCGTCTGCAGCATTTCATCGACCGCAAGATCGCCAGCCTGTTCGAACCGCTGGTCAACATCCAGCGCGACGAGACGCTGACGGGTCTGGCCAAGGGCTTTGCCTTCCGCATGGTCGAGGCGATGGGCGTGCTGCCGCGCGCGCAGGTGGCCGACGACGTGAAGGCGCTGGACCAGGAGGCGCGCGGCGCGCTGCGCAAGCACGGGCTGCGCTTTGGCCAGTTCACGGTGTTCATGCCGCTCTTGCTGAAGCCCGCGCCGACGCGGTTGCGTCTGGTGCTCTGGAGCCTGGCGCAGGGCGATGACGTCTTCCCCGAAGCGCCGCCGCCGGGTCTGGTGACGGTGCCTGCGACGGCGGGCACAAGCGACGCGGCGTTCATGGTGATGGGCTATCGGCGCGCCGGGGCACGGGCGATCCGCATCGACATGCTGGAACGGCTGGCCGACATGGTGCGCACCGAGGACAGCCGCGGCGGTTTCGAGGCCAAGGCCGACATGCTGTCGATCACCGGCCTGACGCTCGAGCAGTTCGCCGATCTGATGGAAGGTCTTGGATACCGCGCCGAAAAGGGCGAGCGGACCAAGCAGAAGGCCGTCGATCAGGTGGTGCCGACCGACGAGGGCGCGGCGCGCGAGGCAGAGGTGCCCCCGGCGGACGGCGCGGCATCGGCGGATATGCCGGTTTTTGACGCAGGTCAGCCCGACGCGGTTGCGCCCGGTGCGATCACCGGAGAGGCCGACGCGGACCCGGTTACGGCGGAAGACGCGGTCGAACAGATCACCGATCACGGCGTGGCCCCGATTGCCGCCGAACCGGCGCAACCGCAGGACGAAGCACCGGTGGACAAGATGCCGAATGCGGAAACCCCCATCGGCACGGCCCCGGACACCGCCATTGCCGGCCCCGAGATGGAGGTGTTCTATACCTTCACATGGCTGGGCACCCGGCAACGCGGCGGCGCGCAGGGCAAGCCGCAGGGTCAGGGAAAAGGTCAGGGCGCGGGCCGGGGCCGGGGCGGTCCCCCCAAGGGCAAGGGCAAACCCAAGGGCAAGGGCCCCCGGGGTGCCGCGCCGCAAAAGCCGCAGAACTTCGAGGCGCGGCCCGCCAAGAAGGACAGGATCGACCCGGACAACCCCTTCGCCGCCGCGTTGCAGGGGTTCAAGGGCAAGACGTGATCGCGGGTCCCGCAGGGGCCGGAGGGCAGAACACGGCCCTCGGGGGCAAGGCGGTGCGCCATGCAGGCGGATTGCGGCCTTGACCGACCGCATCCGCATCGACAAGTGGCTCTGGCACGCGCGGTTCTTCAAGACCCGAAGCCTTGCCGCCAAGGTCGTGTCGGCGGGCCGGCTACGGATCAACAGCCAGCCGGTGTCGAAGCCCGCCGCACAGGTGGCCCCGGGCGACGTTCTGACCTTTCCCAAGGACGATCACGTGCGCATCATCCGGGTACTGGCCCCGGGCCAGCGGCGCGGCCCCGCGCCCGAGGCGCAATTGCTGTATGACGATCTGGACCCGCCGCAGGCCCGCCCGCGCGAGGCGGTGCCGCACGTGCCGCGCTTTGACGGTGGCGGGCGGCCCAGCAAGCGTGATCGCCGCCTTCTCGATCAAACCCGCCGCGATGCGCTTGAATGATGGTTGGGCTTGGTCTAGCTCTGCCGTGACACCAGAACGGACGCTTGCCCATGACCTATATCGTGAATGACGCCTGCATCGGCTGCAAATACACCGACTGCGTCGAGGTCTGCCCGGTCGACTGTTTCTACGAGGGCGAGAACATGCTCGTCATTCATCCGGACGAATGCATCGATTGCGGCGTCTGCGAGCCTGAATGCCCCGCTGACGCGATCCGCCCGGACACCGAGCCGGAAGCCGAAAAATGGGTAGAGTTCAATCGCAAGTACTCCGAGATGTGGCCGGTCATCATCACCAAGAAGGACCCGCTGCCCGAGGCCGAGGAACGCGACGGCGAAGAGGGCAAGTACGAAAAGTACTTTTCGGAAAAGCCGGGCGAGGGCGGCTGAGGGCGATTCGCCGCAACCCGCCCCGTTGCGCCGGGTTTGCATGAAGATCGCTGCGTAACTGTCCGGCACATAACGTATTGTTCCCGCCGTCCATGGCGCTGGGAACGGGTGTATTTTTGTGGTATGATCAGGGCAATGAAAGCGCTGCCTCCATATCGGCATTTGGATCTTGCGATCCATCTGTGACCTCCTTGATGACATGAAGTGAACGGAAATTCGCGTTTCCGCTCTCTTTCTGCGTCTGGGGGTTTTGGTCCGGAAGGCTTGGAATGCGCGCCCTGCGTGAGGAACCAGAATGTCTAAGTCAAACAAGTCCGAGTTTCGTCCCAACGACTACGTTGTCTATCCGGCGCATGGCGTCGGCCAGATCATGTCGATCGAGGAACAGGAAATCGCGGGCATCACCCTTGAGTTGTTCGTCATCTCCTTCGAGAAGGACAAGATGACCCTGCGCGTGCCGACGCACAAGGCAACCGAGGTCGGCATGCGGTCGCTGTCGTCGCCCGATGTCGTCAGCCAGGCGATGAAAACGCTGAAGGGCAAAGCCAAGGTCAAGAAGGCCATGTGGTCGCGCCGGGCGCAGGAATACGAGCAGAAGATCAACTCTGGCGATCTGATCTCGATCGCCGAGGTGGTGCGCGACCTGCATCGCGGCGACGATCAGCGCGAGCAGAGCTATTCCGAGCGTCAGCTTTACGAGGCCGCGCTCGAGCGTCTGACCCGTGAAGTCGCAGCCGTGTCCGGTGGCGACGAGGTCGCGGCGGCCAAGCAGGTCGACGACGTGCTGGTGTCGCGCGCGGCGTAACGTCTGCCCTGCGACCCTGCGACGGTGAAACAGTCAGGCCGTGCCCGGTTCGGGCGCGGCCTTTTTCATGGGGCGGCCATTTTCACGGGCTGACCTTGTCGACGGTGCCGGGCGGGGTGCCGGAAGCGCCGGGCCCGTCTGTCTGGTCCGGCGCGTTTGTGCCGTCTGTGCCGTCTGTGCCGTCTGTGCCGTCTGCGCCTGCCGCACTGGCCGCGGCCTTGCGGGTCTGCTGAAAATCCAGCGCCGAAAGCAGCGCGGTTTCGAGGTCCTTCTCAAGCTCGTTGGCCCGCGCGATATAGGGTTCGTTCTCGTGGAACGGCACGCCCGGTTTCCAGTGCTGCGCCAATTCGCGCACCGTCATGCGGTCGTGATGGAAGAAGGTCTTTTCCGCCTGAGAGGCTTCGAACTCGGTCAGGCCCATGTTTTCAAGCACATAGCGACCGGCGCGCAGCGAGCTGTCGAACATTTCGCGGACGATGTCATCGGCCCCGGCCTGATATAGCTCGTAGACATGGGTGCGGTCGCGGGCGCGGGCGACGATGTGCAGCGTGTCGCCGCGCAGCCTGCGCGCGTAGGACACGATCTTGGTTGTGGCCTTGGGGTCGTCCAGCGCCACGCAGAGCACGCGCGCGGTATCGATGCCCGCCGCGTGCAGCAGGTCGGGGCGCGTCGGATCGCCGAAGAACCCCTTGAATCCGAAGCGCCGCATGGTCTGGATCGTTTCCATGTCGTGATCGATCACCACCGTCGGAAAGCCGGTGCTTTGCAGCATCCGGTTGACGATTTGCCCGAAGCGGCCGATGCCCGCGATGATGACCGGTGCGGTTTCGTCGATCTCGTCCTCCTCGAAGGCGGTTTCGTCGCGCTTGATGCGGGCCGAGAGGAATTCATAGGCCATGAAGACCAGCGGCGTGAACAGCATCGACAGCGCCACGATCAGCAGGATCCGTTCGCCAAGCGCCTGGGTCAGCACGTTCTGTTGCAGCGAGAAAGACACCAGGACAAAGCCGAATTCACCGGCCTGCGCGAGGCCCAGCGTGAACAACCAGCGATCCGCCCCCCTAAGCCCGAAAGCGCGCCCGAGCACATAGAGGATCGCCCCCTTGAGCGCCATGACCCCAAGGGTCAGCCCGAGGATCAGCAGCGGCGCGGCAAAGAAGGTGGCAAAGGAAATGCCGGCGCCGACGGTGATGAAGAACAGGCCCAGAAGCAGGCCCTTGAACGGCTCGATATCGGATTCAAGCTCGTGCCGGAATTCGGAATTGGCCAGCACCACCCCGGCAAGGAAGGTTCCTAGCGCCGGGGACAGGCCCACGAGGATCATCAGAAAGGCGATGCCCAGCACGATCAGCAGCGCGAAGGCGGTATACATCTCGCGCAGGCGGGCCTGGTGGATATAGCGGAACAGCGGCCCGACAAGGTAGAAGCCGCCGACGATGATCGCGGCGATGGCACCCAGCGTCACCAGCGCCACGCCCCAACCGGGCAGGCCCTCGACCAGGCTCATGGTGTGGTGCGCGGCATCCGGAGGGGTGCGGTCGATCGAGCCATCGGGGCTGATCCGGGCGGGGCTGGCGATGGCCAGCAGCGGCAGCAGCACCAGGATCGGGATGACGAAGATATCCTGCGTCAACAGGACCGAAAAGGTCGAGCGCCCGCCATTGGTCTGGATCAGGCGCTTTTCCGACAGGGTCTGCATCACGATCGCGGTCGAGGACAGCGCGAAGATGAGGCCGACCGCCAGCGCCTGCTGCCAGGCGAGCCCCATCGCCATCGCGGCCCCCATCACCGCAAGCGTGGTCAGGCTGACCTGAAGCCCGCCCAAGCCCAGCAGCTTGTGGCGCATGTCCCAGAGCGCGCGGGGCTCAAGCTCGAGCCCGATGAGAAACAGCATCATCACCACACCGAACTCGGCGAAATGCTGCAGGTCCTCGGTGGCGGTGACAAGCCCGAAGATCGGTCCGATCACAAGCCCCGCGGCGAGGTAGCCCAGGACCGACCCCAGCCCCAGCCTGGCCGCGATCGGCACCGCGATGACGGCGGCGGCCAGGTAGATCGAGGCTTGGAACAGAAATGCGTCCATCGGCGAACGGCTCCTTTGGTTTGGGCTATTGTGCGTGCCCGAGGGGGAAGGGCAAGCGCCGCGCGTGTCGCAATTGTCGCACGGGGGCGGATTCGGGTCAGAGCGGCAGGGGTGCATCCGCCTTGAGCTGATCCATCACGATCTGGCTTTGCACCCGTGCCACCGAAGGATGCGGCAGCAGCACGTCATGGATCAGGCGGTGCAGGCCGCGCAGGTCGGGCGCATAGGCCCGCAAGAGGTAGTCGGCCTCGCCGGTGAGGGTCCAGGCCGACACGATCTCGGTCCGGGTGGCGACGAGGCGGGCAAAGCCGCGTGCCTGATCGGCGCCGTGGCTGGCAAGACTGACCTGGATGAAGGCCTGCACCGCAAGGCCCAGACGCTCGGGGTCGAGCTGCGCGGTATAGGCGCGGACCGCCCCGATCTTCTCGAGCCGCTGGCGGCGGCGACCGGCCTGGCTGGCCGAAAGGTTGAGGCGGCTGCCCAGTGTCTCGGCGGTCAGGTGGGCATCCTGCTGCAATGCCGCGAGCAGGCGGATGTCGGTGTCGTCTAGATCGATGCGGGTATCTGGCATGATTTCAACTCGTCGCGCGCGCTTGGCGCTTTCGGTCCGGTTCCATTTGGCGGGCGGGGTCGCAGCGGGCGGGGGTGCGGCAAATCCTGCGGCACCGGCGCGGGCGGCGGCCCTGACCCCGCCGGGCGCGGAGCGGGGGTTAGCCGCGCGGCAAGGCCAGGGTCACGTTGCGCCCGCCCTTGGTATAGCGCAGCTGGTCCTCGCCGATGGCCGAGACGCGCCCGCCATCGAGCCTGTCGCCCACCCCGACCTTCACATAGCGCCCGTTCGACAGCCGCACCAGCGCGCGGCGGCTGGACGGCTGGCCGTAGACGCCGATCAGGTTGATCTTGCGCAGATTGATGGCGTTGCTTTCGGTCGCCGCCTTGCTGACCGAGGTATTCGACGGAATGCTGGGGGCCACGGTGCGCGCCGCGACCGGGGCCGGGGCGGTGGAGGCCGAGGCCGTCTGCGCCCTCGGGGCCTGCGCCTGCGCTGCCGCCTGCTGCGCCTGTGCCGCCGCAACCAGCCGTTCCATGTTGGCGGGGCGCGATGACGGCCGCTCGGAGATCGCGACAGCCTGTGCCGTCGCGGTGATGTCCTCTTCAAGCTCGGCCTTTTGCGTCTCGGGGCGGACCGCAGGGCTGATTTCGGCCAGTTCCGGGCGCGACAGCCCGGTCAGGCTGGCGCGGTCGTTCTGTTCCTGCAGATCCCCGGGGCGCGGATTGGGCCGGAAGGTGTTGTATTGCTGCAAGCGCTGGAAGATCTCGGTGGTGATCGGGCGGGTGCCGTCGGCGCGTTCCGGGATCGCCTCGAGCACCGGGGGCAGGTCATCGCCCCGCAGCGGCGGCACCGCTGGCGGCAGCCCGGCGAAGATCCGCACCCTGTCGGGGTTGACGGCCCCTTCCGGGGTCGCGCGCACCAGGCCGCGTTCGTCAAGGTCGAAGACGGTGCCCGCAGGGGCCGGGATCAGCGGCGCGTCATAGGCCGGATCGCGCGCGATGGGGGCGATTGGCAGGGCGTTGGCATCGAATTGCGGCACGTTGGGATCGATGGACGCGACATAGATGTCGCCCGCGTCGCTTTCGCGGATATCGACCGGCGGTTCGGGCGCGCGTTGCCAGATGCCGGTGGCCGCATAGGTGGCCTCGGCCTCGTCGGCATTCAGACCGCGGGGCGGCGCGGCTCTCGGACCGGGCAGGGGCGCGGCGGCGGTGGTGTCGGGGTCGGGCTGCACCAGCCGGGCCTCGCGGACCGGCTCTGTCGGGTCGGGGGTCGCGAGGATGGGATCGGGGGACGCGACGATGGGGCCGGGGGTCGCGACGATGGGGCCGGGGGTCGCGACGATGGGGCCGGGGGGCGCGACGATGGGTTCGGCCGCGACATCGGGTTCTGGCGCGGCGACGGGGGCGGGCACGGAGGCCACAGGCGCCACAGGCACAACCGGCAGCGGGTCGTCCGGGACCGCCGCCAGTTCCGTCGGCGGCGGGGTGCGGAACAGCCGCGCCAGCCCATCCTCGAGGAAGACCGACGCCCAGGCCGCCACCCCCAGCAGGATGATCAACAAAAGCGAGGTCAGCATCAGCCCGAGGAACCGGGGCTTGCCGCCGACGTAATTGTCCTTCCGGCGCGCGCCGAAAACGGTCATCCGTTCGGCTTCCAGGTCGGATTTGGACTTGGCCTCGGCATCCGAGGGGGCGACCGGGGCCCTGGATTTGGCCGCGAACAGCCCGCTCAGCAGCTTCGATTTCGGTTTTGGTTTGGAATCCGGGGCGGGCCGGGCGGACGCGCCTGTCGGCACGGCGGCGCTGGTCGGCGTGGCCTCAGGGTCGGTCGCCATGCCGGGGCGCAGGCCCGCGCTGCCCGGACCCTTGCTCGTCAGACCCGACGCCGCTGCCGCGACAAGACCGGGACTGTCGATGGCCGTCCCGACCGGCGCGGTCACCGGTGGCGCGGACCCGTCGGGCGGGATTTGCGCGGCGCCGAAGCCGACCTTGCCGAGGATACGATCCTTGCGCGGCCTGGCGCTTGTATCGCTGTCCGCCTTGGCGAACACGCCCGCCACAGGAGGTGCCTTGCCGGGGGCCTTGGCTGAGGCGGTGTCAGCGACGCTGCCGACCTCTGGGGGGGCCGCGGGCGGCTCGCGCGTCAGGCTGTCGAGCACATCGGGGTCCGGGCTTTCGGGGCTGCCGATTCGGTCCGCGGCCACCGGGCGGATCGAGAGGCGCGGCGCGGGCGCGCTGACCGGTGCGCGCAGATCGACCGACGGGGCCTTCGGTGCCGGAGGAACATCGCGGCGCGCCCGCATGGACACGAAGGTGGGCGCGTCGTCGGGCAAGTTGTCGGGTGAATCGTCCGGCGCGGCGTCTGGTTCAGTGTCCGGCATGGCCAGGGCGGGCGCGGCATCCGGCCCGCCAGAGCCGGTCGCCCGGGCCCCGGCGGGTCCGACCGGTGTGCGACCGCGCGGCTGCGCCAGTGGATCGGCCGGGCGCGCGCGTACCGGATAAGGCGGGGCGGCGGAAGCCTTGGCCGTTGTCAGCGCCCCGGCGGGCGACGCGTCACGGGCGACTGTCGTATCCGGCTGCCGGGTTTGGGCCGCGGTGGCCGACGCCGCGCCGACCGAGGGCGCGCGTTCCGGCACGGGGGGCGATTCGGATTGATCTGCGAACCGATCTGCGGGCTGCGCCGCGACCTCGGGCGCAGGCTGCGGATCCGGCTCTGGCTGCGGATCGGGCACTGGGTCTGGCACTGGGTCGGGCATCGGCACGATCCGGACCGGGGCGGAATCCGCCTTGGCCGGCTTGCCCTGCCAGCTGTCCGCGGCTCCGAACGCGACCTCGCGACCGAACCCGTCACCCCGCGCGGCGACAAAGCCCACCGGCGCAAAACCATGCTCGAGCGCGAAGGCCTCGGCCTCTTCCAGGGTTTCGCGTGCAACCGCGGCGACGTGCATGCGACCGTCGCGCAGGGCCACGTCGATGCGCAACTCGTCGACTTCATAGGGCGTCTGGCCGTCCAGCGCCGCACGCGCGGCCTCGTCCACCGCCGCCGCATCCGGCGCGGGACAGTCGAGGAACTTGATCTGGTCATCGGGAATGATCAGCTTGACCGCGCCGTCGGCGGCACCCGCGTCGGATGCGGCGTGACGCAGGCGCGCCATTTCGGCGACGAGGTCGCCATCCAGTCCAGCCTGGTCCAGCGCGGCCCAGCCACCCCGGACCCGGTGCAACAGCGTAATCCCGTCGAACGACAGATTGAGTGCGAAATCAGGTTTCATGGCCGTGTTTTAACACCGCTTTCCACGACGTGGGAGTCCGCGCTTGAGGTCGCGCCAATTTAAGGCAGAGACGCGCCGACCCGCCGAATGGTGCTTGCAGCGCGGACGCCTGTCAGGAACACTCGGCATAATTCGCATCATGTCCCGGAGGTTGTTCCCATGCGTCGTTTCGTCACCTCGTTCGCCGGTCCGCTCATCGCCCTGTCGCTGCTGGCCGCGGGCCCCGGTCTCGCGCAGGAGGACAGCCGCGCGCGTATGTCCGTTTCCGGAACCGGCGAGGCCGCCGCCGTGCCCGACATGGCGACGATCCGGCTTGGCGTCATGGCGCAGGAAGAGACGGCAACGGCGGCGCTCGACGCGACCTCCGAAGTGGCCGGGCGTATCCTCGAACGGCTCACGGCGTTCGAGATCGCCCCGCGCGACATGCAGACCTCGGGTCTGTCGCTGGATCCGGTCTATACCAGGTATGACCGCAACGACGGTCGCCCGCCCGAGATTGTCGGTTTCCGGGCCTCGAACCAGATCTCGGTCCGGGTGCGCGATCTCGACCGGCTGGGCGACATTCTGGGGGCGGTCACCGGCGACGGTGCCAACACGCTGGACGGTTTGAGCTTTGGCGTGACCGACGAGACGCCGCTGCTGGACGAGGCCCGCAAACGGGCGGTGGCGGACGCGCGGCGCAAGGCAGAGCTTTACGCGGAGGCCGCGGGCGTGACGCTGGGCCAGGTCCTGTCGATCACCGAACAGGGCGGCGGTCGGCCCTATCCGATGCCGATGGCGGAAATGCGCATGGCCGCGGATTCGGTGCCGGTGGCCCAGGGCGAGACGGGATATTCCGCGCAGGTCGGGATGGTGTTCGAGATCATTCCCTGAGCCGGGCCCGCAGGTCTGCCAGCACGTAGAGCCGGATCGCCGAGGCGAGGCCGGTCTCCAGGGCGCGCGCGGCATCGATCTCGGTTGCCAGCCGATTGACGGGCTTGCCCTCGCGGCGGGCGATGTCGCGGAATTCCAGCCAGAAGGCGTCTTCCAGAGACACCGAGGTGCGATGGCCGCGCAGGGTGAGAGAGCGCTTGACCGGGCGACCGCTCATTCGCGCTCGTGCGCATCAAGGTCGCGCCTGGCCTTGTCGGCGCGGGCGTCCTCAAGCCCCCTGCGGGCTTTCGTCCGCCCGAACCTGATCGCGTTCTCGTCAGCGGTCTTGCGCTTTTCATCGCGCGCGCGGGACTTGCGGAAACGGTTCAGGTTGGTGACTTTGGCCATGCTCGGCAGTCTAGCCAGCGCGGCGCGTTTGGCCAGATGCGGATTTGCGTATTTTCGAAATGGAAAGACATCAGGACAGCGCGCTGCCCTGCCGCCTTTCCATTTTCCAAATACGCGGCGCGCGATCCGCCATCCCGCGCCCCCGTCCTAGTCTTTCGGACCGATCATCTGTTCCGGCCGGACCACCGCGTCGAATGTCGCCTCGTCGACGAAGCCCAGGGCGATGGCTTCTTCCTTCAGGGTGGTGCCGTTCTTGTGGGCGGTCTTGGCGACCTTGGTGGCGTTGTCGTAGCCGATGGTCGGGGCGAGCGCCGTCACCAGCATCAGCGAATTGCGCATCAGCTCGCCGATCCGCACTTCGTTGGCGCGGATGCCCGACACCATGTTGTCGGTGAAGGCCGAGGCGCTGTCGCCCAGAAGTTGCATGCTTTGCAGCACGTTGTAGCTCATCATCGGGTTGTAGACGTTCAGTTCGAAATGCCCCTGGCTGCCGGCAAAGCCCACTGCCGCGTCGTTGCCCATCACATGCGCGCAGACCATGGTCAGCGCTTCGGCCTGGGTCGGGTTGATCTTGCCGGGCATGATTGAGGAGCCGGGCTCGTTTTCGGGCAGGATCAACTCGCCCAGGCCCGAGCGCGGGCCGGAGCCCAACAGCCGGATATCATTGGCGATCTTGAAGAGCGATGCGGCGACGGTCTTGAGCGCGCCCGAGAACATCACCATGGCGTCATGGGCGGCCAGCGCCTCGAACTTGTTGGGGGCGGTGACGAAGGGCAGGCCGGTGATCTCGGCGATGCGGGCGGCGACCTTTTCGGCCCAGCCCGTGCGGGTGTTCAGCCCGGTGCCGACCGCGGTGCCGCCCTGGGCCAGTTCGTAGATGTCCGGCAGGCAGGCCTCGACGCGCGCGATACCCTTGGCCACCTGGTGCGCGTAGCCGGAAAATTCCTGGCCCAGCGTCAGCGGCGTGGCGTCCTGCGTGTGGGTGCGGCCGATCTTGATGATGTGGTCGAACTCGCCGGATTTCGCGACCAGCGCCGCGTGCAGCTTGCGCAGGCCCGGCAGCAGCACGTCGCGGGCCTGAAGCGCGATGCCCACATGCATGGCGGTGGGAAAGGTGTCGTTCGAGGACTGGCCCATGTTGCAGTGATCGTTGGGATGCACCGGCGACTTCGAGCCCATTTCGCCGCCCAGCATCTCGATCGCGCGGTTCGAGATCACCTCGTTGGCGTTCATGTTGGACTGCGTGCCCGAGCCGGTCTGCCAGACCACCAGCGGGAAGTTGTCGTCGAACTTGCCGTCGATCACTTCCTGCGCCGCCGCCGCGATGGTCTGGCCGATCTCGGCCTCCATGTCGCCCAGCTCCACGTTGGTCAGCGCGCAGGCCTTCTTGATCGCGCCGAGGCCGCGGATGATCGGCACCGGCTGGCGTTCCCAGCCGATGGGGAAGTTCATGATCGAGCGCTGTGTTTGCGCGCCCCAGTATTTCTCGGCGGGAACCTCAAGGGGGCCGAAGCTGTCGGTCTCGGTGCGGGTCGCGGTCATGGAGCCATCCTTTCGCGGGGGAATGTATACGTATGTATGCCATCTACCCCGGTCGCGCGCGGAGGCAAAGGTCGAAATGGCGGATCGGCGCGGGCGACCGGGGCTGCGGTCAGCGCGGGCAGGTCCGGGGATGCGGGATGGCAGGCAGGAGAAGGACCGTGGGCAGGAGAAGGACCGGGGGCAGGAGAAGGACCGGGGGCAGGTGCGTCGCGGCAGGGCCGGAACGCGCGGCCCGGCGGTGCCGGATCACTTGCGGAAGCTGTCGAGGCTGACGACATCCGCGTCTTTCTTGGCCGCCTCGTCGTCGTCGTCGCCCGCGGCGTCGTCGGTCGGGGCGATATCGGCGGCATCGTCGTCGTCGTCGCTTTCCTGCGTCTCGAAGCGCAGGCCAAACTCGACCGACGGGTCCACGAAGGTCTTGATCGCGTCATAGGGGATGTACAGCCGTTCGGGCGAATCGCCAAAATTGAGCGTCACCGAGAAGCCTTCGTCGGTTACGTCGAGCGCGTCGAACCAGTGCTGCATGACCACCGTCATCTCGCCCGGGTAGCGGTCGGACAGCCAGTCGGCGAGTTCGACATCCGGATGGCCGGTGTCGAAGGTGATGAAGAAGTGGTGCTCACCCGGCAGGCCGGTGGTGGCCACGTCGCTCAGGACCTCCTGGATGAGGCCGCGCATGGCACGGTGCATGAGGTTGCCGTAATCGATGCCGCCGGTCATATGGGTTCCCTTGGGTGACCCGGCCAGCATATTGGATTCGGCGCGGAGTAAAAGGGGCAGACCGGCGCAAAATCGCAAACCCGGGCACAGCGCCGGTCAGATCAGCGCCATGATGCCGGAAAGCGTGGCCGTCGCGATCAGCGCGGGCAGGATGCCGGTCCGGCGTCCCAGCAGCAGCGCGGCGGCGACGGCCACCAGAACCAGCGCCCCGGGCGACAGCGAGGACAGGACCGGAACCTCGATTGCAAGAGGGCCGAGGGTCGCGGAGCGGGTCCGGGCGAACAGCACATGCAGCGCGAAAAACACGCCGAGATTGAGGATCACCCCGACCACCGCCGCCGTCACACCGGTGAGCGCGCCGGTCAGGGCAGGCAGGCGGCGCAGCCGGTCGATCTGCGGGGCAAGCGCGAAGATGAACAGGAAGGACGGCAGGAACATCATCCAGAGCGTGAGCAGACCGGCGGCAAGGGCGATGGGCCAGCCGCCGGCGCCGTGCCCCGCGACCATCGCCACGAATTGCGTCGCCAGGACCAGCGGGCCGGGGGTCGTTTCGGCCAGTCCCAGCGCGTCGATCATCGCCGCGGGCGTGACCCAGCTGGCATCCTGCGCCATGTAGGCCAGCGCGGCATAGGCTCCGCCAAAGCTGAGCACGGCGAGCTTGGCGAAGAAGCCCGCAATGGCAAGCAGGAAGGGCGCGTCGATCAGCGCGAGCACCGCCAGCGGCGCGAGCCAGAGCGCCGTGCCGATGACAAGCGTCGGGGTCGCCATGCGGGGCACGGGGGCGGGCACGGTGTCGGCAAGCGGCGTGCGGAACAGCCAGGCCCCGACTGCGGCGGCCAGCGCCAGCAGCGCCGGATAGGGGATCTGCGCCGCGTAGAGGCCGACAAAGGCGAAGGCGGCAAGCGCCAGCGGGGCACCGCCGAGGAGGGTCTTGCGGGTCAGCCGCCAAAGCGCCTGCGCCACGATCACGATCACCGTCGCCTGCACCCCGCGCAGCAGCGCCTCGGCGACGGGGGCTGTGCCAAGCGCGGCATAGGTCAGCGCAAGCGCCGCGATGACCGCGGCCCCCGGCAACACGAAGAGGCCGCCCGCGATCAGCCCGCCGCGCACCCCGTGGAGCCGCCATCCGGCATAGGTTGCAAGCTGCATCGCCTCGGGGCCCGGCAACAGCATGCAGAGGCTGAGCGCGTCGAGAAAGCGGCGCTCCTCGAGCCAGTCCCGGGTCTCGACCAGTTCGCGGTGCAGAAGCGCGATCTGGGCCGCGGGGCCGCCGAAGGACAGCCAGCCGATGCGGTGAAAGACACGGGCAAGGTCGGTCAGGCCGGGCGCGGGCATAGCTGTACGGCCAAGACGGGACGTTGACGGGTGCGGCAGGCGCGGCGCTGAGACGGGCCGTTTCGAGGGGTCAGGGACGGGGGCGCGACCGGACCCGGGGGTACGGGCAGCGGGGATGCGCCGGTCCTGCGTCTGTCGCTGGATTTTGAGTGTCTAGAAATTGCGGCTCACCGCAGTCTTTGGCCCGATCATTTCCGGTTTGCAGACCGGCGGGGCGCTATCGCCGAAGGCAGCGGACATCAGGCGGGCTCCTCGGTGGGACGGGCATGCGTCACCGGACAGAGCATGGCCGCGCCGGTGGCGTCAATTGCCGATTGCCGGTCGCCGATCGCGGGGCCGGAGCGCGGGGGCGGAGCGCGGCGCGCGCACGTGTGGCGGAGGGCGCGGGCGGCACGTCAGGGCGAAGAGGCGGGAATGAAGTGCAGGCTTCTGTTGCCAGGTGCCTGCGAACCCCGCCTGACCTGGCTAGAGGTCAGGACTTAAGTTTCGGTCTTGTTACTGCTTACGCAGCAACGGCGACCGGAGCATGATTGTTGTTGGCAACTATGCTTTACGGACCGATAACGGTGGTACCTCACCGAGACAAAGCAAACCCCTTTAGACGTTCGTCGATCCTATTTCGGCCCCATGGTCCCCCAACAAGGAAATTTGGTGGAGCCGCCGGGTACCGCCCCCGGGTCCGATCCGCTTATTACGAGCGCGTTTATGTCCATAGTCCCTTGCGAGACAGTAGGAACATGGACATTCCGGCACCGGATTTCAAGACGGTTTCCCGGCGGCGGTGCTGTCCGGCTCAGGGTTTGATGTAGGTATAGCCCATCTGTTGCAGTTTCGAGAGTTCGGCCACGCCCGAAGGCACGATGTCTTCTTCCCACACGTCGTAGAGGTCGTCGGAATAGCTGATCTTGCGGCCCTGCAGGGTGTTGTTGCAGACCGCGAAGTCCACGTTCTGCGACTTCAGGCCGCCAACCTGGGTCTGCAAGGTCTCGTCGGCCTTGGCGCTCATCAGAAGGCCAAGCCCGTTGCCATGCAGCACGACCTTGATCTCCATGTTCTCGGCACCCACGGCGTTGATGTGGTTCTGGATATTGCGCATCGCGCCGCGATAGGCCTTGTCGCCTTCGCCACCGTTATAGTTGATGTGATAGACGACCTTCTGCTTGCCGTAGCCGTTGTCTTGCTGGGCCATCAGCGGGCCTGCGATGACGAAGAAAAGCGCGCTTAGCGCGGCGATGAATTTTGTCATTGTCGGTCTCCTCCCTTTTCGAGTGGGACAAGACTAACATAGAAATATGCGCATCAGTCTATGTTTAATGCACCAGACTCTCATGTTTAAAGATGGCCCGGGGCGGCGCGGGCTAGGGTCGTCGTGCGGGCGGGGTTATGGCGCGGTGATCGCGCGGTGATCGCGACCTGGGGAGGGGCGGCACGCGCTCAAAGATTGGCCCCGATCAGCCAGGCCGCGAACACCGCCTCGAAGGCGAAGAACGCCCAGCCCTTCGGTTGCGGCATCTCGTCGAGCAGGTTGGACGCCAGCCGCCCGGTTCCCGCGCCCAGATAGGCCAGCCCGATCATCGCGTAGGCGATGGGGTTGCCCAGCAGGATCGCACCGACGCCAAGACCGATGAACAGCCCGCCCGCAGAGGCGCGCAGTTCGCTTTTGCCCATGTCGGACGCGCCGAATTCCAGGTCGAGCACCCGCGCCGTGTAGCCCGGCGCGAACAGCCCGAACGCGCCGAATGCGATGGTGGCCAGGGCCATTGTCAGGTTGATGAGATCGATCATGGGCCACCGTTTGCTTGCTGTTTGCTTGCTGTTTTTCCGCTATGCCTGCCAACCTAGCGCCGTTGTCGCCCGTGACGAGAGGCGCGCGACACAAGTCCCGGGTTTGGGCCATTGTCGCTGCGACCGGCACGGGTTACTTCGGAAGCTCCATCTTGAATGAACCATCCGGAACGCAAACACGATAAGGGAGGACGTCATGTTCAGGGCACTCGTTGTCGAGAAGAACGAAGAGACCGGCAAGACCAGCGCCGCGGTCAAGGAGATCGCGCTTGAAGACCTGCCCGAGGGCGAAGTCACCGTGGCGGTCGAGTATTCGACGCTGAACTACAAGGACGGGCTGTGCATCGGGCCGGGCGGCGGGCTTGTACGGAATTATCCGCATGTTCCGGGGATCGACTTCGCGGGCACCGTCGAGACATCGACCGACGACCGCTACAAACCCGGCGACCGTGTCGTGCTGACCGGCTGGCGCGTCGGCGAGGTGCATTGGGGCGGCTATGCCGAACGCGCGCGGGTCAAGGCGGACTGGCTGGTGCCGCTGCCCGAGGGGCTGAGCACCAAGCAGGCGATGGCGGTGGGCACGGCGGGCTTTACCGCGATGCTGGCGGTGATGGCGCTTGAGGACCACGGGCTGAAACCCGGGCAGGGGCCGGTTCTGGTAACCGGGGCCTCGGGCGGCGTCGGGTCGGTCGCGACCGCCATTCTGGCCAAGCTTGGCCATGAGGTCGCGGGCGTGACCGGACGGCCCGAAAGCGCCGACTACCTGCGCGATCTGGGCGCGACCGAGATCGTCCCGCGCGAAGAGATCGCCGAGACCGTCAAGCGCCCGCTCGAGGCAGAGCGCTGGGCGGGCTGCGTCGATGCGGTGGGCGGGGCCATGCTGGCGCGCGTTCTGGGGCAGATGAAATACGGCGCATCGGTTGCGGCGGTGGGGCTGGCCGGCGGCGCGGGCCTGCCCGCGACGGTGGTGCCGTTCCTGCTGCGCGGCGTGAACCTTCTGGGCATCGACAGCGTCATGCAGCCCTATGACAACCGTCTGCGCGCCTGGAAGCGGATCGCGCGCGATCTGCCGATGGACAAGCTCGAGGCGATGATCCAGCCCGCCACCCTGGCGGACCTGCCGAAGCTCGGCGACGATATCCTGCAGGGCCAGGTCCGGGGCCGGGTGCTGGTGGACGTGCGCGGCTGAGCCGGGTAGGCTCGGCACATTCAGGCGGGCCCCCGCGCGCGGACCGCGTGCGGGGTGCCGCATTGCCGGATCAGCCACGACACCGGCACGCGACCGACACGATACCGGGACGATACCGGGGTCGCAACGGAACGCGACCGGTACGAAAACGGCACGCGACCGGTGCGCGACCGGCACGAAGACGGCACGCGACCGGCACGATACCGGGACGAAACCGGGCTTGCATCGCATCGTGACGCCGACAGGTCGCATGCGGACGGTCCCGACCGGTTTCACCGGGGTCTGCTCTGACGGGCAGGTCCCGCCCGGCCCGGCCTGAGGCGGGCCGCGTCACACGGCAGGCATCGGGCGTCGCAGAACACGCCGAGCGCTGCCAAGGAACGGAAACAGAGGGAGTTCCCAAATGTCTAATGACGACATTGTCGCGGAGGGCATACCGACGCCCGATGGACACACCAACCTGATCGACACCGATTACGATATCGGACAGGACAATATCGACGGCACGATCGGCCCCATCGGGTTCGATATCCACAATCCGGTCTTTCTGATCTCGGGTGCGGGAACGGTGCTGTTCACCTTCTACGCGCTGATCTTCGACGAACAGGCGGCGGCGGTCTTCGGCGCGCTGCGTCCGTGGCTGACCTCGACCTTCGACTGGCTGTTTCTGAGCGCGGCCAACTTCTTCGTGCTGTTCTGCCTGGCGCTGATCGTGCTGCCCGTGGGCAAGGTCCGGCTGGGCGGTACCGAGGCGACGCCGGACTACACCTATCCCGGCTGGTTCGCGATGCTGTTCGCGGCGGGCATGGGCATCGGCCTGATGTTCTACGGCGTCTCGGAGCCGCTGTCGCATTTCTCGTCCTCGCTGGGCGGCACCGCCGGAGAGGCAGGGGCGCGCACCGACTGGGCCCCGCTGGGGGCTGCGGGCGGCGACGCCGAGGCCGCGGCACGGCTGGGCATGGCGGCGACGATCTTTCACTGGGGTCTGCACCCTTGGGCGATCTACGCGGTGGTGGCGCTGGCGCTGGCGCTGTTTTCCTACAACAAGGGCCTGCCGCTTTCGATCCGCTCGGCCTTCTATCCGATCTTCGGAGAGGCGGTCTGGGG
Organism: Roseivivax sp. CAU 1753; assembly: GCF_054482575.1. Classification (NCBI taxonomy): domain Bacteria; kingdom Pseudomonadati; phylum Pseudomonadota; class Alphaproteobacteria; order Rhodobacterales; family Roseobacteraceae; genus Roseivivax; species Roseivivax sp. CAU 1753. The sequence continues at coordinate 97,448 of NZ_JBTLRF010000005.1, forward strand.
CTGGGTCGGCCATGTCATCGACACCATCGCGGTGCTGGCGACGCTGTTCGGCCTGGCCACATCGTTGGGCATCGGCGCGCAGCAGGCGGCATCGGGGCTGACGGTGCTGTTCGGGTCGGGCGACGCCGCAGAGGGCACACGCGCGCTCTGGGGGATCGCCTACGGCAACACCGAGGACAGCGGCGCGGTCAATTCGAACGCGCTTCTGGTGGTGCTGATTTCGGTGATCACGCTGGTGGCGCTGGTCTCGGTGCTGCGCGGCCTCGACGGCGGCGTCAAGGTGCTGTCGGAGATCAACATGGGACTGGCGGCGCTGCTGCTGCTTTTCGTGCTGTTCGTCGGCCCGACGGTCGAGATCGTCACCGGCTTCTTTTCGGGGCTGTGGGCGTATCTGACCAACCTGCTGGCGCTGTCGAACCCGTTCGGGCGGCAGGACACCAACTTCATGCAGGGCTGGACCGCGTTCTACTGGGCCTGGTGGATTTCCTGGTCGCCCTTCGTCGGCATGTTCATCGCGCGGGTGTCGCGCGGGCGCACGGTGCGCGAGTTCGTCATCTGCGTGCTGCTGATCCCGAGCCTTGTCTGCGTGCTGTGGATGACGACCTTCGGCGGCACCGCGATCAGCCAGGTGGTCAACGACAACTACACCGCCGCGAAGGATGCGGCACTGGAGTTGCAGCTGTTTGCCATGCTGGAGGCGCTGCCGCTGGCCTCGATCACCAGCTTCATCGGCATCGTCCTGGTCATCGTCTTCTTCGTGACCTCGTCGGATTCGGGCAGCCTGGTGATCGACACGATCACCGCCGGCGGCAAGGTCGACGCGCCGGTGCCGCAGCGGGTGTTCTGGTGCCTGGTGGAAGGGGCGGTGGCCATCGCGCTGCTGCTGGGCGGCGGCCTGTCGTCGTTGCAGGCGATGGTGATCTCGACCGGACTGCCGTTCACCATCGTGCTGCTGGTCATGTGTTTCGCGATCTACAAGGGTCTGCGCAGCGAGAGGCACTGAGCCCGGGAACACCGGCAAGGTTGCCGTTCGAGGATGTCGAATGCGGGGCCCCGGGGGGCCCCGCATGCATGTCTGGCCCCGGGATCCGTGCCGGATCCGGGAGCGGGCAAGGGGGCTGCCGGCCCCCTCTTGGCCGCGGGCGGCCAATTCACCCCCCGGGCGTTTTTAGGGAAAGATGAAGCGATGCGGGTCCGCGGCGCGGTGCCAGGGGGCGAATGGCATCAAGCCGGTTGACCTTCGCGACGCAGGGCTATGTCTGGCAAGGCAAACCTGCGGTGCGGTATGATCCGTGCGTGCATGCCCCCTGACCGAAGAGGCCGCCTTGTCCGACGTATCCCCCATCCTGCTCTGGTATCGTCGCGATCTGCGGCTGTCGGATCATGCCGCGCTGACCGCCGCGGTGAACAGCGGCCGCCCGGTGATCCCGGTTTTCATCCGCGACGACCTGGTGGACCGGCTTGGCACCGCGCCGCAATGGCGTCTGGGGCTGGGGCTGGGGGCGCTGGCCACGGCGCTGGAGGACAAGGGATCGCGGCTGGTCTTGCGGGCGGGGCCGCCGCTGGAAGTGTTGCAGGCGCTGGCCCGCGAGACCGGCGCGGGCGCGGTCTACTGGACCCGGGCCTATGACCCCGACGCGGTCGAGCGCGATACGCGGGTCAAGTCGGGGCTGAAGGATGCGGGGCTCGGGGCCGAGAGTTTCGGCGGGCACCTGATGTTCGAGCCCTGGAGCGTCGAGACCCAGCAGGGCGGCTATTACAAGGTCTACACGCCGTTCTGGCGGTCGGTGAAGGACCGCGACGTGGCAGAGCCGGTGGCGGCGCCCGCGGCGATCGCGCCGCCGGACAGCTGGCCCGGGAGCGATGCGCTGGGCGATTGGGCGCTTGGCGCGGCGATGGACCGGGGGGCCGCGGTGGTGCGCCCCTACGTGCAGCTGGGCGAGGCGGCGGCGCAGTCGCGGCTGGGTGTCTTCATGGCGCACAAGGTCGCCGATTACGACGCGGGCCGCGATCTGCCCGCCGAGGACGGCACCTCGAACCTGTCGGAGAACCTGGCGCTGGGCGAGATCACCCCGGCGCAGTGCTGGCATGCCGGGGTGCGGGCGCGCGCGGCGGGCAAGGCGGGGGCAGAGACCTTTCTGAAAGAGCTGGTCTGGCGCGAGTTCGCCTATCACCTGGTGTGGCACACGCCGCGCATCACCACCGACAACTGGCGCGAGGACTGGAACGCCTTTCCGTGGAACGAGGACGAGCGACTGGCCGAGGTCAAGGCGTGGAAGCAGGGGCGTACCGGCATGGCCTTCGTCGACGCGGCGATGCGCGAGATGTACGTGACGGGCCGGATGCACAACCGGGGCCGGATGATCGTGGCCTCGTATCTGTGCAAGCACCTGATGTGCCACTGGCGCATCGGGCAGCGCTGGTTCGAGGACTGTCTGATCGACTGGGACCCGGCCTCGAACGCGATGGGCTGGCAATGGTCGGCGGGGTCGGGCCCCGATGCGACGCCCTATTTCCGGGTCTTCAACCCCGAGACGCAGCTGGACCGCTTCGACAAGCAGCGGGTCTACGTGAACCGCTGGATCGCCGAGGGGCAGGACACCCCGCCCGACACCGCGCTGAGCTATTTCAAGGCGATCCCGCGGTCCTGGCCGATGTCGGCGGGGGATGACTACCCCGAGCCGATCGTCGCGGCCGACGAGGGCCGCAAGCGCGCGCTCGAGGCGTATGAAAACCGCGACTTCTAGGCCGCGGGCGCGGGCCCGGCTTGTGGGGACGCATCCGCCCGTCATATCATTGAATTTCATCACCCAAGGCGCTGCGTGCCCGGCGGGTGACACCGGAGACCGAGCCATGATCCTTGACGACACAACCGGCCAGCAGGACCTGCCGCGCTATTTCCCGCAGGTCTTTGCCATGGCCCGGGAGATGAACAACGGGCGCATCGACTTCGTGCTGCCCGACGGGCGGACGTTTCGCGCCGAAGGCCGCAATCCCGGTCCGGTGGCGGTTCTGCAGGTGCATAACGACGATCTGTTCGCCCGGCTGATCCGCGAGGGCGACATGGGGTTCTGCGAGGCCTATCTGGACGGCTGGTGGTCGACGCCGGACCTGATGGGCTTCATGGATCTGGTCCATGCGGACAATGAGGACATCTATGACGGATTTCCCGGCATGGGGCTGGTGCGTCTGTATGAAAACCTGCGCTTCTGGTGGCAGTCCAACTCGAAGCGGCAGGCGCGCAGGAACATTTCGCATCACTACGATCTGGGCAACGATTTCTACGGGCTCTGGCTGGATGACACGATGACCTATTCCTCGGCCAAGTTCGAGACCGGGCAGGAGGACCTCGAACGGGCGCAGACGCAGAAATATGCCTCGATGATCGACCAGATGGGGGCAAAGCCCGGGGATCACGTGCTCGAGATCGGCTGCGGCTGGGGCGGGTTTGCCGAATATGCCGCGAAAGAGCGGGGGCTGCGGGTGACCGGGCTGACCATTTCGGAGGAACAGTTCAACTATGCCCGGGACCGCATCCGCCGCGCGGGCCTCGAGGATCGGGTCGATTTCAAGCTGCAGGACTACCGCGACGAGCGCGGCAGCTACGACGGCATCGCGTCGATCGAGATGTTCGAGGCGGTGGGCGAGAAATACTGGCCGGTCTATTTCGACACCGTGAAGAAGCGCCTGAAGCCCGGTGCCAACGCAACCCTGCAGATCATCACCGTCCAGCATCGCCGCTGGCACGTCTACAAGCGCGGGCCGGACTTCATCCAGAAATACATCTTTCCGGGCGGCATGTTGCCGTCGCCGGTGGTGCTGCGCGACGAGATCCGGCGCGCGGGCCTCGACATCGTCCGTTCGGTCGAGTTCGGAGAGAGCTATTCGCAGACCCTGCGTCGCTGGCACGACACGTTCAACGAAAAATGGGATGAGGTGCAGCGATTGGGGTTTGACGATCGCTTCCGGCGCATGTGGAACTTCTACCTGACGTCCTGTGCCGCGACATTCGCGTCGGGAAACTGCGACGTCACGCAGATCACGTTGCAGCGTCCGAGTTGAGAGGGTCATGCCAACAGCACCGAAACTGGTCGCGGCTTTGTTGCTTGCGGCATTGGCCTATGCCGCCTCTGAAATGATCAAGCCGATGTTGCCGTCCAGCACGGTCTTCGGCTGGTTTTCAGAGGTCGACGCACTGGTCGGCTTCTTTCTTGGCTGGCGTCTGATCGGGGCCAGAGCCGGGGGCGGCACGTCGGCGGCGATCACCAATGGCATCACCGGCACCACGATGATGGTGCTGTCGTGCCTGTTTGTGCAATCGGTCAACACCATGGTCGAGGATTCGCTGGAGCGGAAGTTCGACAACATCTTCGAGGCGATCAACAGCACGATCGCCAACTTCATCGAATACGGCGCTTACGTGCTGACGCCAAACGTGCTTGGCCTGTTGGTGCTGGGGGCGATCATCGTCGGAATAGCGGTCGAAATCTCAAGCCACTACTGGCGCTGACGTGACCCGGTATTTCCTTTACGGAACGCTGCGGCATGCGCCGCTGTTTGCGGTGGTGGCCGGGGGCGCGGCGGACACGACGCCGGCGCGGCTTGACGATCATGCGGTGTACTGGGTCAAGAACGCGGCCTATCCGGTGATCCGCGGGGCGGCGGGCGATGTGGCCCACGGGCAGATGATCGAGGTTGGCCCCGAGATGGCCGCGCGGCTGGATTTCTACGAGGCGGGCTTTGGCTACCGTGCCGAGACGCGCACGGTCACCACCGGGCAGGGTCCGCAAGAGGTCTGGGTCTATTTTCCCGATCACACGCCCGAGCCCGATGCGCCGTTCGACATCGACGACTGGGCCGCGCGCTGGGGCGACATCGCCACCGGGGCCGCCGCCGAGATCATGGCCCGCCACGGGCGCGAGACGGCAGAGGACGCACACGCGCTCTGGCCGGTTTTCGCGGCCCGCGCCTGGGGGCGGCAGATGGCGCAGGAGGCGGCACCGGCGACGTTGCGCAGCGCCATGTCTCTGGCCGATATCGCCCGTTTCGCCCATGCGCCGGGCGGCTGGGACGGGTTTTTCCGTCTGCGCCGCTTTTCGGTGCAGTATCCGCATTTCCGCGGCGGCCAGTCCGAAGAGGTCACCCGCGAGGCGTTCTGCGCCTTCGATGCGGCGCTGGTGCTGCCCTATGATCCGGTCACCGACCAGGTCCTGTTGATCGAGCAGTTCCGCTATGGTCCGCTGATGCGCGACGATCCGCGCCCCTGGGTTCTGGAGCCTGTGGCCGGGCTGGTCGATGCCGGGGAAGCGCCCATCGAGGCGGCCCGGCGCGAGGCGGTCGAAGAGGCGCATCTGAGCCTGCGCGACATCCGCCCGATGCTGAAGGTCTATGCCTCGCCCGGCTATTCGACGGAATTTTTCCATTGTTTCCTGGGGCTTGCGGACCTGTCAGACCGGGACGTCATGCATGGCGGGCTGGATGACGAGCACGAGGATATCCGCAGTCACGTCATCGGGTTCGACCGCGCCATGGCGCTGGTCGAGACGGGTGAAATCAATGCCGGGCCGCTGGCCATGATGCTGCTGTGGCTGGCGCGGGAAAGGGCCGGGCTGCGCGCATCCGCTTGAGTTCCCGCCAAGGCCGCCCTACACCGATGGGCAACCGAGCGGGACATCGAGAAGGAGCCGCAATGCGTATCGCCAAGGACCTCGCCGACGCGGTCGGTCGCACCCCCCTGATCCGGCTGAGACAGGCCAGCGACGCCACCGGCTGCCACATCTACGGCAAGGCCGAGTTCATGAACCCGGGCCAGTCGGTCAAGGATCGTGCGGCGCTGTTCATCATCCGCGACGCGGTCAAGCGCGGCCTGCTGGAGCCCGGCGGCACCATCGTCGAAGGCACCGCGGGCAATACCGGCATCGGGCTTGCGCTGGTGGGCGCGTCGATGGGCTTCAAGACGGTGATCGTGATCCCCGAGACGCAGAGCCAGGAAAAGAAGGACATGTTGCGGCTGGCGGGCGCCGAGCTGGTCGAGGTGCCGGCCGCGCCCTACAAGAACCCCAACAACTACGTGCGCTATTCCGGACGTCTGGCGGCGGAACTGGCCAAGACCGAACCCCATGGTGCGATCTGGGCCAACCAGTTCGACAACATCGCCAACCGGCAGGCCCATATCGAGACCACGGGCCCCGAGATCTGGGAACAGACCAGCGGCCGCGTCGACGGGTTCATCTGCGCCGCGGGGTCGGGCGGGACGGTCGCGGGCGTGGGCATGGTGCTGCAACCCAAGGGCGTGAAGGTCGGTCTGGCCGACCCCGAGGGCGCGGGGCTTTTCAAGATCTTTACCGGCGAGGACAACCCCGGGGACTCGATCACCGAGGGTATTGGGCAGGGGCGGATCACCGCCAACCTCGAAGGCTTTACCCCGGATTTTGTCTGTCGCGTCGCCGATGGCGAAGCGCTGCCCATCGTCTTCGACCTGCTGCAGCATGAAGGGCTGGTGATGGGCGGTTCGACCGGGGTCAACGTCGCGGGCGCGATGCGGATGGCACGCGAAATGGGGCCGGGGCATACCATCGTCACGATCCTGTGCGACTTCGGCAATCGCTACCAGTCCAAGCTGTTCAATCCCGATTTCCTGATGGCCAAGGGGCTGCCGCTGCCGCCCTGGCTCGACCGGGCGCCGGCGTCGATCCCGGGCGTCTTCGAGGACGTATGAGCCGCCTTGCGGCCCGCTGCCTCCACGCGTTCGCGATCCTGCTGATCTGGGCGGGGGCGGCGGTCGCGCAGGCCCCGCCGGAAGGGGCTGCCGCGTCGTCCGGCACGCGCCCCGAGATCAACTTCGAACAGTGGGACGAGGTGGCCTCGCGCGTCGAGGAGACGCTGGCCGAGAGCGGCGCCGAGATCGCCACCCTCGAGGAACTGCGCGCCAAGGTCGCGGCCTTTCGCGACCGCTTCAATGTGCAGCAGACCGAGCAGAAGACCCGCGTCGCGACGCTGCAAAGCCAGATCGATGCGCTTGGGCCGCCACCCGAAGAGGGCAAGACCGAAGCGCAGGACATCGCCAATCGCCGCGAAGAGCTGAACCGGCAACTGAACGCGGCGCAGGCCCCGATCGTCGCCGCCGACGAGGCCTTCACCCGCGCCAACGGCATCATCAAGGAAATCGACACCGCCATCCGCACCCGGGCCGCGGAACGTCTGTTCCGGCGCGGACCGTCGCCCTTCAACCCGACGCACTGGACCGAGGCGGCGGACGCGGTCGTGGGCTCGATGGCGGCCTTCGTCGCCGAGACCGATCGGGAGATCAGATGGGACGAGCTTCTCGAGCGGGAAGAACGGCTGCCATTGGCGGTGGCGATGTGCCTGTTCGGCTTTGTCCTGCTGGCGCGCGGACGGGCCTGGGCAGAACGTGGCACATCCTATTTGCGCCGGACCACCGCGCGGCGCGGCACCGGGGTCTGGCGGTTCCTTGCGTCGCTGGGAATGATCGCCCTGCCGCTGGGCGGCATCATCCTGATCGCGCTTGGCGTGCAGATGACCGGGATCATCGGCCCAAGGGCCGAGCAGGTGCTGGCGAAACTGCCGGTCTGGGTGGGCATCGTGGTGTTCATCCGCTGGTTGGCGCTGCAGACCTTTTCGCCCGACGACGACGAGGCGACGTTGCCGCTCGAGGCGGCGCGGCGCACCGAGGCGCGCTATTCCTTCGGGGCCTTGTCGTTCCTGATGATCCTGAGCGGGCTGACGGTGCTGCTGTCGCGGGCGGATGCCTATTCCAACGGGGCCAATGCGGTGCTGAGCTTCTGCATCGTCACCAGCGCATCGCTGCTGCTGTTCCGGCTGGGCACCATCTTCCGCCGCGCGCGGCTGGAAAACGACAGCGGCAACGAGGACGACCATGACCCGATGCATTTCCGCCTGCGGGTGGCGCGGGTGTTCGGCCGCCTGCTGACCATGACGGCGCTGGCCGCACCGGTGGCGTCGGCGGTGGGGCTGCAACGGGTGGCCCAGAAACTGACCTTCCCGATGATCGCGACGATGCTGGTGGCGGGCTCGATCCTGGTGCTTCTGCGCTTTGTCGGCGACCTCTACAAGCTGGTGACCGGCAAGCCGCCGCAGGAAACCAATTCGCTGATCCCGGTCTTCGCGGGCGTCGTGCTGATCCTGGCATCGATGCCGGTGCTGGCGCTGATCTGGGGCGCGCGGGTGTCGGACCTGACCGAGCTTTGGGCGACCTTTCTCAACGGCTTCGAGATCGGCGATAGCGTCATTTCGCCGTCGGATTTCCTGTCCTTCCTGGCGGTGTTCCTTATCGGCTTCGCGCTGACCCGGGGCGTGCAGAGCGGATTGCGCTCGGCGGTGCTGCCGAAGACCAAGCTGGACATCGGAGGTCAGAACGCCATCGTCGCGGGCGTCGGGTATGTCGGCATCTTCTTCGCAGGTCTGCTGGCCTTCTTCACGGCGGGCATCGATCTGTCATCGCTGGCCATTGTCGCGGGTGCGCTGTCGGTGGGCATCGGCTTTGGCCTGCAGAACATCGTGTCGAACTTCGTCTCGGGCATCATCCTGCTGATCGAGAGGCCCATCGGCGAGGGCGACTGGATCGCGGTCGGCGACAACATGGGCTTCGTCAAGGATATCTCGGTCCGGTCCACCCGGATCGAGACCTTCGACCGCTTCGACGTCATCGTGCCGAACTCGGATCTGGTGACGGGCACGGTCACCAACTACACGCGCGGCAACACGCTGGGTCGCCTGATCGTGCCGGTCAAGGTGGCCTACGGTTCTGACACGCGGCAGGTGCATTCGGTGCTGCTTGGCATTGCCCGCGAGCATCCGCTGGTGCTGATGAACCCCGCGCCCTACATCCTGTTTCAGGGCTTTGGCGAGAATGGCATCGAGTTCGAGATCCGGGTGATCCTGACCGACATCAACGAGAAACTCGAGGTGCAGACCGAGATGTACCACCAGATCGCGGAGCGCTTTGCCGAAGAAGGCATCGCCATCCCGATCCCGCAGCGCGATCTGTGGCTGCGCAACCCCGAGACGCTGACGGGGCAGGGCGACGCAGACCGCCCGGGCTTTGCCGCCGATACGCAATCGCCGCGGGACATGGCCGGGAAAGGCCCGCTCGATCGCGCCGTGGCGCGCAGCACCGGCGGCGGCAAGGGCCGCGACGACGACGGCGATGCGGATGGCGACGCGGACGCGGACGCAGACTGAGGAGGCGGCAAGAATGACCCGATTGCTGTTCCGGGACGACCCGGAGTTGCGCCAAGCGCGGACCCGCGTGACCGGACTGACCGAGGAGGGCGGCGTGATCTGCGCCGACACGGTGTTCTACCCGACCGGCGGCGGCCAGCCCGGCGACAGCGGCAGTCTCGAATGGGTGGGCGGCTTGATCGAGATCGCCACCGCGATCAAGGGGCCGCGGGACACCGTGATCCTGGTGCCCGCAGCACCCGCGACCCTGCCGCCCGAGGGGGCAGAGGTGACCCAGCGCCTCGACTGGGCGCGCAGATACGCGCATATGCGCATCCATACGGCGCTGCACCTGCTGTCGGTGGTGATCCCGCTGCCGGTGACCGGTGGGCAGATCGGCGCGGGCAAGGGACGGCTCGACTTCGCCATGCCCGAGCCGCCCGAGGACAGGGACGCGGTGGAAGACGCGCTCAACGCGCTGATCGCGCGCGATCTTGCGGTCACCGAAGAGTGGATCGACGCCGCCGATCTGGATGCCAATCCGGGGCTGGTGAAAACGCTGTCGGTGCGGCCGCCGCGCGGGGCAGGGCGGATCCGCCTCGTAAGGATCGGAGACGACGCGGAAACGGTCGACCTGCAACCCTGCGGCGGCACCCACGTGCGCACCACAGGCGAGATCGGTCCGCTGCGGCTGGGCGAGATCGAGAACAAGGGCCGGCAGAACCGCCGCGTGCACATCGCGCTGGTCGCGTAGCGCGCCCGGACGCCGCGTCGGACGCTGCCCCGGAGACCGCCCCACATGCCGCCCGACGCCGCCCCGACGTCGCCCCGACGCTGACCTGCACAGAATTCGCCGATTTTCCACGGCGCTGCCCCTTGCACCCCGCCACGCCTTTCCGCTAAACGCGTCCGCGGAGCGGTGGCCGAGTGGTCGAAGGCGCACGCCTGGAAAGTGTGTAGGCGGGAGACCGTCTCGAGGGTTCGAATCCCTTCCGCTCCGCCACTTGCCTTCGCGAAAGCGTTCTCCCGATCCGGCTGCGGCCGGATTTTACCGTGTTTTCAAAGGGGTTTGCCGAACAGGCTGAACACCACCTTGCCCGCAATCGGCGCAGAACCCGTTCTCTCGGCGGGCTTTTCTCCGAACCTCATGACTGCACCCATTTGGTGAATTTCTTTCAGAGCCCTGACAATAAAGCATTTTCTGGAGCCATGACCTGAGCACTTCGACGTCGGTGGCGTTCGGCAAGAAGAAATCGAAATCGAACGTTCGCTACTTACTGACCAGGCGGCGCCGATCAAGTTGCCGGGATTTTCTACTCCACCGCATCAGAAGTAAGCGCGGATTCCAAACCTTCGTTAGACCAGTAGTCTACCGAGTTGAAAACGGCGTATCGTGGAAGCCTTGGCCTCGTGCCGTGAAACCAGAAAAACATCTTTGTCCGCATCTCACGTGGTCAAGTCTGCGTTTTGATCAACAGACCGTTGGACATACAACATGAAGTGGGGCTATGTAGATTATTGAGCAAATGATGAGAAATCTCGCCCAATCAGGCAGAGACGGAGGGGGCTAAAATATGGGAACCAGTGAAGAGGCATTCCATTTTGTCGACCTCTTCGCTGGGCTGGGTGGCTTCCACGTCGCGCTTAAGGAGTTGGACGGCCGAGGTGCATTCGCTGCAGAGAGGGAGCCCACGCGGCACCGGCAAACTGCTGATCAACGAGCCCGCGCTCGACAAGCTGCAGGCGCTGCGCGACCGGCTGGGCAAGCCACTGATCGTCCGCTCCGCCTATCGCAGCCCGGAGCACAACCGCGCCGTCGGCGGCGCTACACGCTCAAAGCACATGGAAGGCGCCGCCTTCGACATCGCCATGACAAACCATGTCCCGGTGGCCTTCGAGGCGGCGGCACGAGCAGTGGGGTTTCTTGGGTTCGGCTTCTATCCGCGCTCAGGGTTCATGCATGTCGACCTCGGCCCGTCGCGACAGTGGGGTGAACGCTTCCCGGTACGGGCGACGGCCTTCGCCGAGGAAACGCCCCCCGCGCGGGAGGTTCTGGCCCAGAGCCGAACCATGAAAGGTGGCGGGGCGGCCGGTGTCGCGACATTGGGCGCGGCCGGGGTCGAAGTTGCGCAGAACGTCCTGACCGAAACCCAAACGGCCATCCTTCCGCTCGTCCCGTATCTCGACACGCTTCGCTGGGTGTTCATTGCGGTTGCGATGGTTGGCATTGCGGTCACGATCTATGCGCGCCTTGATGACTGGCGCCGGGGGCAGAGATGATCGCCAGCATTCTCGGCGGGATCGCCGCCACTCCATGGGCGAGGGCCGCACTGCACTACGGTGCGATCGCCCTCGCCATCATCCTGTTCCTTTAGTCGATCCGCCGGACCGGTGAGCGCGTCGGTCGCCTGGCGGAACGCCTTGAAACCAGGGAGAAGGCCAATGAAATTCAACGTCGGATGCTGGAGGCTGCGGCTCGCCGTCCTCTTGGTCGGGGCGAGCTGGTTGACCGGCTGCGCGACGGCGGGTTTTGAAGCAGTCGGCGTGGCGGCATGTCCGCCGGTCGTGGAATACAGCAGGGAGTTTCAGGCACGGGCGGCCGGGGAAATGGCGATGCTGCCGGACGGATCGGCCGTTGTCGAGATGATGGCGGACTATGCTGCTATGAGGGACCAGGCTCGGGTGTGCATATCCACTTGAAACGTGATCAGCTTAGTCAGTTTCGGACCTATTCGACGACGGGATAAAACGGTTTACCCCAATTTTCACTTGGGTTGTCCATCATGATGTTGATGAATACAGGCATCAGAAACCCAAGGATCTCAGCGCCGTCCCGAACCTGCGCCCGGTTCACACCGCTGTTCCAGGTCGACCCGCCATGAACGAGCTGATTGCGCAGAACATACAGCCGGTCGAATACGAAGCTCAGGACGCGTGCGGTGTCACCGGCCTGGAAGGACTGCGCAAAGGAGCGGGCTGAGGTCTTGAAGCGATCCTCCCAATCCTCAAACCCGTCAATCCCATTGTGGTATTGCCAGAAAGGATTGAAGACGTACCGATTTTCCATGAGCATCCGAACAGGACCAGAAAACTGCTGCCACAGCGCCTTGTAGATGCGGTGGTCTTGATCAAGCGCCACGAGCCGACCAAAGTACTCGACGAAAGCAGCGCGTTCTCCCGGGGCGACCGCCTGAAACTCCTGCTCGTCGGCATAGGCCGCGTTGAATGCGATCCACAGGAAAATGAAGCGCGCGTCATCATCCTCGCCACAGGCTTCGGCACGACCGATCCAACTGATGGCGCGATGGGCGCGCAGCCCCATGGTTTCGGGGAAACCTTCGCGAATGGCGCGTTGTTTTGCTTTCAGGGCTGCATGATCAAGACCGTTTTTCATATTTAATTCCCGTTCGATATCGTCATGGCAGAGCGTCGAAATCCGACCTCTGGTGGCCCGCAATCAATTCGCGCAAGCCCGCAGGCGCCAACACCTCCACCGTGTCGCCCCATTGATAAAGGTGCCATGCCATTTCCAGCCAGCCCGCCGCCTTGAACCTGACGATCAGGCTGCCATCGTCCTGAGGCTCGACAACTTGGGTCGGGTGAAAACGGAATTCGGCGGCACGCTCAGCGGCTTCCGGTGAAAAGCGCCACACGACTTCGCCGTATTGTTCGGGGTCTTGATAGACACCAAACGCCTGAGCGGCATAGGTCTCCAGGGAGAAACCCGAGGCCAGCTGAAAGCTCTCGTTCAGAACCTCCGCTTCATGAATCCGATCCATGCGGAAGTTCAGGATGTCTTCTCCACGCGAGGGTTGGCGTGCGACGAGATAGCTGCGGTGCCCCAGCAGCATGCCATGCGGCTCGATCACACGCGGCGCAGCGCCCTGAACCTCGTTCATTTCCTCGATTTCGAGAAGCGCGAGGTCGGCGGGGGATTCCTTGCACAACTTGCGCAGCATGGCGTCGGGGCCGATCTGTTTGCACATCGCCATCACTGCCTTTGAGGCGAATTGCACCATATGCGGGGCATGTCGCGCACTCGCCAGGAAAAATCTCTGCCAACGCCCTGAGCCATTCACCTGCAATCCGCCGGGCAAACAGGGGCGGGCACCGAACCCCAGCAACTCGGAGATCAGACCGGGACGTCTGACCTAAAGATCCACGGCAAAGGGAAAATCGGATCCCTGCGCGACATAAGGCAGTCGTTGAATCTCAAGGCTGTCCAGCAAAAAAGCGGTGTCCTCGCTGGCGGTCTTGATCGGGTTGGCCGTGGCGATCAGGCCATCGCTGTGGCCGTACCCCGCCCGGACCGGGCAGATCACCCGCAAATCCAGCTCGAATGCAAGGCGCAGCATCGAACGAGGCCAGCGCACCATGCAGGACCCCATGTGGGAAAAAACGGCCGGATTGCCGTTGGGTGGCCCCATGTCGTGATAAGTCATCCTTCGGCCATCCGGCAGAGCCAGCGACTGGAACGGTTTCCAGACTTCCGCCTCCAGCCAGTTTCCCGACACCGTTGGGGTCGCGAGGATGACGTTCTCTTTCTCGCCCTCGGCGCCTTTCGGGAATTCTCCGAGCGCCATGGTAAAGCGCACGATGTCGGTCTGGGATCGCAGGTTCATCTTGGACGTGATGGATTTGATCTGCGCGCGCACCGTGCCTTCGCTGGTCGCGCGATCCGTGGCAACGGATTTCGTGTCCTGACCCGCGACGAGCATCCGGACGATGTCCTGTTCCGCCTCGGTCAATTGGAAGACGCCGCCCAGCAGGGCGCCGATAGCCTTGCGCCAATGAAAATGCGTGGACACGACAAGCGCAAGCGGCCCGTCTTCTGCCCGGTCCGCAAGCGGAATGACGCGAAAGAGAATGGCGCTGCCCTTGGTGGCGGTGTCCGTCTTGAGGATCTTTTCCGTCCCATCCTGGATCTGCATCATCTCCTGAATCGTTCCGATCAGCGCTGCGCGCAGTTCTGGCGGCAGGGTCAGCTGATGCAGGCTTGTTCCGGTCGTCGCCCCAAAGGCCTGTTGCGCCCCCGGGTTTGTCGCTTTTACCCACAGCGATCTGTCGACCACGAAGGCCGCAAGATTGTTGTAGGGGCGCAGATATTCCGCCAGATCGATGCGGGCGCTTTCACCAAGCTGCATGATGCCTTGCGCACGTTCCAGATGTGACCGATAGGCGTCGCCCTCTCCGTCAGGCGTTTCCGCGCCGCCTTCGGCAAAATGCGCCGACAGATCGGTGTCGTGCCAAAGCTCGATGAAATCGTCCAGCAACGCGGGTTCCAGCGCGACGTCGTAAATGCGGTCGATAATCAGATCTCGGCCGACCCGCGGAACGCTGCTTTCCCGATTGCTCACTGTCGCGGCCCCCTCATGTCGAGTCACTGGCTCCGCCCCGCCGGGTAGCGATCCGGCAGGCGCCCATGCGCCACAATGGGAAGATCTGGCAGAAAGCTAGTGCAATCCGCGCCTTTCGTCCATCGCGGCGGCGCTTTGCGGCGCATTGGGTCAGCGCTCGGTCCATCATCGCACGGTCCTGTCTGCCCAGACGGAACCGATCGCGGCGGGCGTCGCGGGCGCCGGGTCCGCCGGCGGCGCGCCCGGGGGCTCCGACTGCAGGGTGTCCTTGGGCCGCACCATGAATATGCCGAAGATGACGCAGCCCAATGCCGCGCACAGCCAAAGGGTCAGCCGTTCGTTCAGCAACAGGATGCTCCAGCCGACGCCCAGGATCGTGGCGACGTAGACGTACTGGCTGGCAAAGACCGCGCCCATCTTTCGGATCGCAAACACGTAGCATCCGTTCGAGACCGCAGAAATCAGCCCGATTGTCGCGATCAGGGCGATGGTAGATCGATCCGCCGACAGCGGGCTCAGGACTGACCCGGTCAACACGGCGCTCGTCCATCCCCAAAAGGCAGAGCCGAACATCATGAAGAACAGCAGCTCGAACGGAGACGTTGCGGGGTCCTCGGGCATCGACGCAACGAGGATGCTCTCGACGGCATAGCTGAGCGGCACGATCAGCGCCGCCAGAACCCAGAGCGGCGGGCCCAGATCCTCTGTCCGCTCGGTGCCGAACATGACCAGCAGCACCGCCGTCAGGCCAAAGAGAAGACCCGTCAGCCGGACCGCACTTGGCTTTTCGATCCGCATGGCTGCGGCGATTGAAAAGACGAATACCGACTCAAGCGCCAAAGCGCTTGAAATCACCACACCGGGAACGTGGTTCGACACCCAGAACAAGGCCACTTGCGGCAACACGCCCGCAAACAGACCGGCGATCAGCCCGAACCGGACCTTGGATCGCGTGGCCCGGGGACGCATGCCCTGAGCGGCCAGACCGCAGGCCACCGCGAAAACCGTCACAACTGCGACCCAGGCCGCTGTACCCAGCGGGTTCAGCGCCGTCGGGCCGATCAGGATCTTCGACAATGCCGGAACCGCCCCCCAGCTAAGCCCCATGATCAGCAGCAACAGGCAACCCTGCAGCAGATTGATCCGTTGTCGCGCCACCACTTCGCGCCGGTAGACCGATGCCGCAAGGTCGCTGAACACCTGTGCCAGATTTCCCAGCGCATCACCCCTATGGGCGACCGCTTCCAGGTCCAGGGTCTTGGGATCTGTCTGACCGGCGCGGATCAGGTTGGCGGCAGCCGTAAGCCGCCCCACATCCTGGAAATATGACAGTTCGAAGTCGCGCAGCTGCTTTTTCTCGATCGCGCCCAGAACCCGCGCCTTGAAGATCTGCGGCGCGACGATTTTCGGCAGAAAATCGATGGCGCCAAGCTCCAGCGCCAGGGCAATCCTGTCGGTCTGATCGAGCGAGGAGATGACAAGGATCGGTACCTCGGCAAGGGCAGGGGTCTCGCGCACCTCGCGCAGCACCTCGAAGCCGTCCTTGACCGGCATGACGATGTCCAGCAGGACCAGATCGAACCCTGTGGTGCGCATCAGATCCAGGGCCACCTGACCGTTCTCGGCCAGGACAGCATCACACCCGATGGCCGCCAAGGCCACTTTCAGTTTCTTGCGGTTAAAAGCCGTGTCATCGACGACAAGGACCTTTGGGTCGGGTCGGCCTGGGTTCATGGCATCAGACTTCAAACTTGCGCTTGATCGTGATCGGCCCGTCCGAAGCCTTGGATTCCACCAGGTACATCCCGATCAAGACCAGTGCGATGGCTGCCCATGCCAGCAGCGACATGGTCTCGCCCAACAAAAGAATGCCCCAAAGCACACCGGCAATTGCCGTGACATAGGCTTTCTGGCTGGTAAACACCCCGCCGCCAAGCTTGAGCAAGATGAAGAAGCTGACATTCACGACCACCGTGACAAGGGCCAGCATCGCGATGAGGCCCCCAAGGGGCGATGCCAAAGCCGCCGGCGCGATGAAGTTGCCGGTCGTGACACTCAGGGCCGCGGCCATCACCGCCGAGAACCCGAACATGATACCGACAGCACAGACCGGATCCACATGGTCCGGGCGCCTGGCGGCGACGGCGATGGTTTCAAAGGCATACAGCAGCGGGGCCAACAGCGCGGCGAACAGCCAGATGTTTGCCTCGATCCCTGCGCCATTCATCCTTTGATTCAGGCCGACCCCGACGCCGACCAATCCGACCAACAGGCCAACCACCCGTCGCGGCGCGGCCCTTTCGAGCCGCATGACGGCGGCAAAGCAAAAGACGATCACCCCCTCCAGGGCCAACACCAGCGTCAGGAAGGTGGCCTCAACATGGCCCGCAAAGACAAAGATGGAGATATGCTGCAGGATGCCGACGACAAAGGCCCAGACGATGAAAAAGGCCACGTCGCCGCGAGACAGCCTTGGAAATCCGCCCCGGAACAGGATCACGATTCCGCACAGGACGGCCGCCGCCACATCGACCCAGACGGCCATGCCGATCGGATTCGCGCCCAGTCCCGCGGACATGCGCGACAGGGACGGAAGCAACCCGGCCCCCGCTCCGCAGATCAGCAGGATGAAACTGCATTGCAACGTCTGGATGCGGCGCAGCAGTTTGACCTCGCGGGAATGGATCTCGCTGGCCATGCCATGAAAGACCAGAGCCAGACGGCCTATCGGATCCTTGTTCCGTGCCTCTTCGGCCAGGTTCAGACTGACTGCGTCGAAACGGCCCGCCTCGACCCGCTCGGCCGCATCGGTCAAGGCATTGATCCGGCGAAAATATTCAAGTTCCTGATCGCGGAACTGCTTCTTCCGCAGGCAGGCCTTGAGGCGTGCATTCAAGATCACGGGGTCGAAGTTCTTCGGCAGGAAATCCTCTGCCCCCATTTCGATCGCGGCGGACACACTCTTCGTGTCGCCTTCGAGGTCAGAGACGACGATGACCGGCAGATCGCGCAGCGTGTCGTCGGACATCATTGTTTCGAGTACTTCGAACCCGTCCATCACGGGCATCAACATGTCGAGAAGCACTGCGTCAAACGCGCCTGTCTGCATGGTGCGCAGGCCGGCGGCCCCGTCCTCGGCCGTTTCACAGTGGTATCCCAGGTTTTCAACCGCCAGCCGCATCTTCTTGCGTTTGATGAGGTTGTCATCGACGATCAGTATTCGCGCGGACCGGGTCTCAGACATCAGAGATATCAAGCGCGGCAAGGTTGGACAGGGCGGTATCCGCGGCATCCGAAATCTGGCTGAGTTGTGCGGGAAAATTCGTCACGTTGCCCGAGGCGCATTCGGTTTCCAGCCGGGCGCACAGCTGCGAAAGATACAGTGCACCCAGGTCGCGGGAGTTCGATTTGCAGCTATGCGCGGCAATCCTGAGGGCCACCAGATCGCCGTTTTCGCCATTCTCGCGCATCTGTTGCACCTGAACCGGCAAGGTCGCGACAAAGTCCCCGATCAGCTCGGACAAATCATCGGGATCGCCGCCGATCATCTGTTTCAGGTTTCGCAATGCGGAAAGGTCGAGTGCCTCGGTCATGACTTTGTCGCTCCAACTTCGGGGGACAGGGAAATCGACCGACTCTGCACAAAGGCATGGGCGCGATGCAGGCAGTCGGTGAGGTTCTTGATGTCGATGGGTTTGCTCAGGTAATCATCCATGCCCGATTGCAGATAGCTTTCGCGGTCGGACACCATCGCGTTTGCGGTCAGTGCAACGATGTAGGGCTGGACCTGGTCGGCAAGGCTGTCGCGCAACTTCGCGGTGGCCGTGACGCCATCCATGTCGGGCATTTCAATATCCATGAATACGACATTGAAGGTCTGGTCCGCACAGGCCGTCAGCGCCTCGGCGCCGCTATTGACGACCTTAACGTCAAGTCCGAGGCGATTCATGATCTTGGCGCCGATCTTGCGATTGATCGCGTTGTCATCAACCAACAGAATATCCAGTTTTTCTGCATCATCTGCCGCAGCCCAGACGTGCGACGCCGTCTCCTCCGGCGTTTTCGGAACATCCGCGTCGGGCCGCAGGACCTTGATCAGGGCATTCAGCAGTTGCTGTGTCTTCGCAGGCTTCATCAAATGCGCCTTGAAGCCCGCGCTCTCGAACTTGGCCCGCATGGCCGCATCCAACAGCGAGACGGAACTGTACAGGATCATCGGCGGAGCCCGATCACCGAACTCCTGACGCATGTCGAGGGCCATGTGCAGCCCCGTGCGGCCCGGCATCTTGAAGTCGGTGATGATGGCGTCGAAGCCATGCCCGTCGCGCAACAAGTCCAGCGCCTTGTCGGGATGATTGACCATTTCCGGGGTCAGGTCCCAACTCAGCAGTCGCTCCGCCAGGATCGTCAGATTTGTCTGGTTGTCATCCACGATCAGGATGCGACGATGCTTGATCAGCGCAAGCATCTCGTCGACGGGACGCGACACCGGCAGGGTCGCAGTTTCGTAGGGCAGATTGATGGTAAACACGGATCCCACATTCGCGGTGCTTGTGACGTCGATGGTGCCCCCCATCAAGGCGACCAACCGCTGCGTAATCGCCAGTCCCAGCCCGGTGCCCCCAAAGCGCCGCGTGGTCGAGGCATCGACCTGGCTGAACGACTTGAACAATCGGTCCATCCGGTCTTCGGGGATACCGATCCCGGTATCGCGCACGGTGATCTGAAGCCAGTTTTCGTTTTTCGGAAAGTCGAGCCTTTCGACGGAAAGCTCGACCTCGCCTTGTTCGGTGAACTTGATGGCATTGTTCAGAAGGTTGAGGAGAACCTGTTTCAGTCGGACGCTGTCACCGAGAATCGCTGCGGGGGCACGCGGCGACAGCCGACAGGCCAGCACGATGCGCTGCTCCCGCGCTTTCGGTGCCATCAGGTCCACGGCGCTTTCGATTGTCTCGACAAGGTCGATGGGCGCCTTTTCGAGGTCCATCGCGCCCGCTTCGACCTTGGAGAAATCCAGAATGTCGTTGATGATCGTCAACAGCGTTTCGGCGGCTTCGCTTATGGTCGACGCGTAATCACGTTGTTCCGCGTTCAGCTTCGTGCCCTTGAGCAGGTTCGACATTCCCATGATGCCGTTCATCGGGGTCCGGATCTCGTGGCTCATCGACGCCAGGAAGGTGCTTTTCGCCTCATTTGCCGCTTCAGCCTCGTCCTTCGCCTGCAGCAGTTCGTCGGAGATGCGTTGCACTTCGGTGATGTCGGACAGGACCACAACAGTGCCGACCTCCCTGGTGTCACGAATGGTCACCTGCGCCCATTGATCGGTGTCGAACTGTTCGTTCGACGTGTCCGCGCCAGACCGGAATTTCGTCAGCATCTCGCGCGCCCAGGTGTCCGGATCGCCCCGCGCCGAGAGAAACCTTCCCGACTGCGCGGCGGTGGCAACGATCCACTCGAACGATGTCCCTTCGCTGATGAGCCGGGGATTGCCCAGCATGATCTCGCGGTACCGTGCGTTGCATATCAGCAGCCCGCCGTCCTGATCGAACAGCGCAAAACCTTGTGACAGGCTGCCGATGGCCTCTTGCAGACGTTGCCGCGCCGTCTGGATCTCGAACAGGTTTGACCGTTGAACCTTCACCGCCGTGTCGCGAAATACCCTGAGCGCCGATGCCATCTGACCGATTTCATCCGCGTTCGTGGCTTCGGGCAGGTCTACGTCCAGTTTGCCATCGGCAATGGACAGCATGCTTCGTGACAGACCCACCAGACGGGCAATCAGGTTGCGACTGACGTATAGCCACCCGACCAGAACCGACACGATGACACTGGCCGCCCCCATTCCCTGCAGAATGACCGTGTTGCGATCGGTCACGGTGGTTGCTTCCGACTTGGCCTGTTCAATCTCGGCCTTGGCCGTCGCGACCAGTCGATTGACGCTTTCACTCAACTGGATCGACAGGCTCGCGTTGATCTCGAGCGCGCGTTCGGCATCACGGATCAGGCGCAGCTCCTGCTTTCTAAGCGCGGTCAGCCCGTCGCTACCGCCGCTCAGCTTTTTGAGGATCTCCACTTGCCGCAAGAGCCGTGATCGCGCGCGGACCGGCACGACATCGACAACGGCTTCGGCATCGAGAATGGCACGGTCCAGCCCAAAGGCCAGCACGTCGATCTCTTCTTCCGATGTCGCTTCGGATATCCGTTGCAGCGCCGATTTCAGATCCCCGATCTTTGTCAGCAAGTCGATCTGCGGCAGAATTCCGATGATGTCCCGGGACAACTCAATCTGCCTGTCCGTCAGTTGGTCGGCGTTGGCGGCATCGCTCGAATGCCATTCGCTCAGCTGGCCGCCCAGAATACGTTCGGCAGCCGATACCAGCCGCGTCGCGACGTCAGCGGCCTTGATCATCCGGCTGTTGACGTCCTTGCGTTGATTGGTTGTCGCGAGCCGCAATTTGACGAGCGCATCAAGGTCCAGCAGATTTGCATGGAAGGGCTCAAAGAACGTGCGGGGCTCTACAGCGTTGACCTGAGAAATCAATTGTTTCAGATGATTGGCTTCCTCCAGAACGATGGCCGAAGTCGCACTGCGCTGTTCCTCGTCGCTGACGATCAGCAAGGCGGGCGCGGCCCGCAGCACCTGCTGCGTTTGCCGTGCAACATCGGTCAGCGTCAGGGTTTCGGGAATGCGAACATCGGTCACCACGCGCAACGACGAATCCACGCGCGCAAGCGACAGCATCCCAAGGGCCGCCGCCGCGATTGCAAAGAAACTGACGGCCAGGAAGGCCACCATCAACCGGGTTCTGACGCTGGACAAAACCCGGCGAACGCGACCAAAACCTGTTGCTGATGCGCTCGGGGCCATTTCAAAACGCTATTCGATTTGCGCGTAGCCGGACGCTTTCCAGACATACATGACGAAGTTGTCGACACCGGTCACATCGCCTTTCGCATCGAAGCCGATATCGCCAATGACCGTGTCGAAGGTCCCGGATCGCAAGGCGGCGATCACGTCAGGCGTCAGTGTGCTGCCGGCCGCCTCGACGGCCTGGGCCCAGGCCTGGACAGCCGCATAAGCGGAAAGCGTGGTGCCTTCTGGCTCATAGGCTTCTTCGTCCCGGAAGCTTGCCACGACATCTGCGGCGCGTGGCAACAGCCGGGCATCGGGACTGAAGGTAAAAAATGTCCCGGTGGCGGCCTCTCCGGCAATCAGCAAGAATCCTTCCGACGCCATCGCGTCGGCGGAAATCAGCACCGCCGTTGGCACCACCTCCTTGAGTTGCCTGGTGAACAGAGCGAAATCGTTGACGGCGTTGCTGACCAGGTAGACAAGATCCGCTTCGGCGGCGACGACTTCCTCGATGATTGTCACATAGCTTGTCTGGTCGGCTTCAAGGGCGGCAAACAACACCTCCTGCTTTCCCGCCGCGTTCAGTTCGGCCCTGACCCCTTCGACCAACCCCTTTCCATAGGTGTTTCCGTCGTGCAGCAGTGCAATGCGGCGGTCGCCAAAGTTCTCGAGAATGAATTTTGCCGCCACCGCAGCCTGCGCGTCGTCCCGGCCGATGGTGCGAAACACGTTTTCCCGCCCGGAATCAGTCACCGCCGGGTTCGTCGACGATGGCGAAATCATGACGATGTCCGCTGCGTCATAGAGTTCACTTGCTATGATCGAACTGCGCGAACACAGGTGACCGATCACCACATCCACCTTTGCAGCGATCAATCGCTTGGCGGCTGCAACCGTCTGACCGGCGTCACAGGCGTCGTCAACGGATATGAACTCCACTGGTTCGCCCAGAACGCCACCCGCTTCGTTCAGATCGAAAATCGCTCTTTGAGCGCCCAGGTCGTTTTGTTCGCCGTTCGACGCGACGTCTCCTGTCAATGGCCCCGCGATACCTATGATCGTATCTGCTGCGGCGCCATTTCCAATGGATCCAAGGGCAAGGGCCATTGGAAGGAACAGCATGGATCTGGCAAGCGTCGTGAATAAACTGTGCATGCACACCTCCAGTTCTAATGAGCAAGAGCTGTATTGGCCTTCGAAAGGCCAAGCCCAACGTCGCAGCCTTCGCAGACCGAGTCCGCACGTTGTTCGCGGCCCCTAATTGGACCGAAGGTCGGCCCACGCGTCCATACCCCATATGGGATACGCGCCCCAATTATTCGCAGTTTTACTGGCCACCACCCGCATAAATCCTGCTGCAGTCCAGCTGAACGCGCCGACGCCGCCGCGAAAAGGCCCTGACCTGAGGTAACACCGAAAACCGACGCGCGGCGGCGCTGGGCGGAAAAAAGCGCTGCATCCTACGCATCGGCCGGTCGAGTCATTCGAACAGTTCGAACTGCTCGCCCGATGCACGGCGTGTCGGTCCATCCGCAATTTGCCCGGTGAGTGGCGCATTCATGAGGCGGCGCAGGTTCAGGGGCGGGAAATCCGGGTTGCGCCGCTGTTGCGGCGGGGGCGAGTGTTGCCGCAACGGTCAGAGACATCCGAGGGCGGCGTGATCGAGCGGGGTTTACGGGCCATACCCGGATGAGGCGACATCGCGTCCGCGTCCGCGGCTGCGGTCACCGGATCCCGGACCGGTCAATTGCCGCAGCGCGCACCATAGACCGAGATGCGGGCTTGGCTGTCCTGCACCGATCCGGACCCAAAGACTGATTCATCGCTGCTCCAACCCTTTATCAAGGGCTTTCCCGAATAGGGTTTTCGGTCAGACATGTTCACGGCGCAGGGTCTCGACGCGGCGGTTTATTCCGCCGATCAGGTGGCGGTAGACCCACATTCGAAAACCGTCGGGCTTGTTTCTGTAACTCTCGCTTGCGTAATAGTCCGACGGATCATCCCAAATGCCGTGGTCATCGGTTACCGCAGCCATTTGCTGATAGGCCTCGTCGTCGAGGTTCAACTCGGCACTGGCCTCTCCATCCTTCAGCGCAACGGAATAGCCCACTGACCAGCCCAATTTCCTGACCTTTGCCTTGGCCGCATCGAACAACGTCCGATCATTGATAAAGGTGTCAATGCGCCGCCAGCGTCCGTCGATCTCGACTTCGATCCACGAATGCGAAATCTCTTTCGGCATCAACCAATATGCCAGCCCTCTGAAAAAGCCTTTTTGAATGTCTTTTGAAATCAGCGAAAAATGGATGCGCGCCGGTATGCCCGCTGCCCTGCAAAGGGCAAGCAGCAGCGTCGCCTTGGTGTTGCACTGACCATACCCAAGTCGGATCGTGTCTGACGCTTTCATGAAGTCGCCATCCACAGGGAATCCAAATCGGATATCGTCGCGCACGTAATGGAAAATCCGGTCGAGCTTGGCGCGCGGCGTTGTCTCGGATCGGGTCAACGTATCCGCCAACTCTTTGATGGCCGGATGATCGTGGTCAGCAAATTGGGTCATGGGCGCATGCTATCAAATCCGGCATCCGCGACAATGACGCACGTCAACGGTCACTTTGCGGCGTCCCACCATCGTGTGTCAAAGAGCACACCGAGGGCCGGCGCGCATGGCGCACCTGTCGCGGTCGAGGCTGGATGCCAGCTGTCAGACGGTCGCGCGAGCCGACTTTGCCCGCCAGGCCGTCGCTGCAACAAAACGCGGATCGGACAGGACGGCGGCGGACGCCGCCTGCCGTCGGGGTTAACGGCAGGGAAGGGTGCCGCCATCGGTTTCTGCAGGGCTGGTCCCGGTCAGATAGGACCATGCGACCGCCTCTGCCGTGAAATCCAGCTTCAAGACCCCGGTGGTGCCGGTGATCAGCCGCTCCGAGACGTCGGCGGGTACGATTTTTTTCGACGTCGATTTCCCCCCTGCGCCGACGACGAAGGTCACTGTGCCCGAATCGGAAGGCGTGCCTGTCGCGTCCAGCGGTCGGGTGCGTTCGTAGAAGTGATTATGCCCGTTCAGGACCAGACGCGCCCCCTGATCGGCCAGCAAGCCGAAGAGGTGCCGGGCGTTTTCGAACCCGCTGCGCGTCACGGTCGAATATGCCGGTCTGTGATAGAAGGCCGCGATGCAGCTGTCGGGGTGTTCGGCAACCACCGCCCCGAGCCAGTTGGCCTGCGCCGACCCGGGCGACGCGTCGACTTCGCTGTTCAGGGACAGAACCAGCCAGTTTCCGGCCAGCAGCGCGTAGTATCCCGCTCGGTCCGGTCCGGCCCGGTCCCGCCAATAGTCGAAATAACCGTATGCATTGGTGGACAGGTATTCATGGTTGCCGGGGACCGGCCATGTCCGAAGCTTCGCGGTGCCCCAATAGGGATGGTAGCAATCCTCAAAGCCAATCGGTTCGCCGCGATTGTAGGTCAGATCGCCCAGGGCAAGAACCCAGGCGTCGGGATAGCGGTCGAGAATGCGCGTCGTCTCGACCATGCCGTCGTTGGGAATGGCGTCGGACCGGGCGAGACCCACGGAAAACCGAAGATTGCTGGCCGTGCGTTGCAGCGCGTTGCCATTCTCGCATTCGGCGATGTCTCCGGCGGCCAGAACCGAAAACTCGGGGCCCGTATCCAACCTGTGAACCCGATAGCCGTCGTAGAGGTCGGAGGGTTCCGGATCGCTCAAGGTGCGGACGCCCGATGTTGCCAACGACAGGATCTGGCCTTCCGTTGCCGCGACCAGAACGAGGATCGACGTCACTGCCAGCAGGGTGCGCAATAGTGTCTTTTTCATCATGCTCTCCTTTGGGAGAGCCGTAGATCTGCCGCGCTGTTGGACGCCTTGCCGGAAGCTTACGGATCGGTAATGTCCGCGTGTCCGGACCGCGCGGGGGCCGCGCCGCGCCCGGGTTTCGGGGGCGCTGGCCCATGTCGCTGTCGGTGGACGGCCGCCGTTTCTATACCGATCGTTAACAATTCGATGATGGTGGGCCTGTCCGAACTTCGGTATTTCTGCGTCAACCGAAGGAGTTTGGCGCGTATGCGGGTGCTTGTGGTAGAGGATGATCGCGAGACGGCCGAGTATATCTGCTCAAGCCTGAAAGCGCTGGGGCATGTCACGAAACATGCCACCGACGGCAGGCAGGGCTTTCTCGACGCGCTGGACGAGGATTTCGATGTCATGGTCTTCGACCGGATGCTGCCGGGGCTGGACGGGCTGACGTTGATCAAGTCGGTGCGCGGCGCCAACGTCGCCACGCCGATCCTGTTTCTCAGCGCGCTTGGCGGGCTGAACGACCGGGTGGACGGTCTGGAAGCGGGGGCCGACGATTATCTGGTGAAGCCCTTTGCCTTTTCCGAACTGTCCGCGCGCCTGACCGCGCTTGCGCGCAGGCCCCCCATACAGGCCGAGGAGACGCGATTGCAGGTTGCCGATCTGGAGATCGATCTGATCCGTCATTCGGTGCGCCGCGCCGAGGAAGACATCGCCTTGCAACCCCGCGAGTTTCGCCTTCTGATCTACCTGATGAAAAATGCCGACCGGGTCGTCACCCGCACCATGTTGCTGGAAGCGGTCTGGGACTTTCACTTCGATCCGAACACCAACGTCGTGGAAACCCATATCAGCCGGTTGCGCAACAAGATCGACAAGCCGTTCGACAGGCCGCTCATCCATACGATCCGCGGGACGGGATACAGCCTTCATGGCTGATCCGCGCCACCGCTGGCCGTCGTTCCTGCGGACCTCGAACAGGCTGTCGCTGCAATACTCGTTTCTCTACGCGGTCCTGTCGGCGCTGGTCTTTGCGGTGGCCTACTGGTCCACCCAGTACGAGGTCCGCGACTGGGTGCTGGACCAGATGCGAGGCGACGCCAGGACGCTTTCGGCAATCTTCCGCGACGATGGCCCGGACGCCCTGATCGACCGGGTCGGCGCGCTGGCCGAGGTCAGCTTCGAGAATACCCGGATCTTCCAGCTCGCCACGCCCGAAGGCGACATGGTGTCGGGAAACCTGTTGACCGCGTTTGTCGAACCTCCGCCGGATTTCCTGTCGGCAGAGGATATCGAGACCACGGGGGGCGCCCATGACGAGGTCGAGGGCTACTGGATGCGGGTCGACCGGATCGGGCCCTATGTGCTTGTCCAGGGGTCGGGCGACCACATGGTAGCAGAGATACTGGAGGCGCTGGGGCTTTCGCTGCTTGTCGGGTATCTGGCGGTGATCGTGCTGGGGCTGATCTTCGGGGTGCGGGTCGGGCGCATCACCGAGCAGCGGATCACCGCGATATCCAACACCTTGGCGCGCGTCTCGTCGGGCGATCTTGCCGCGCGGGTTCCCACAGCGGCGCGCGCGCAGGACGATCTGGCGCGAGTGTCCGGCGATATCAACGCGATGCTCGACCAGATCCGGCGTCTGCTTGAAAGTCAGGAACAGATCTCGAACGATATCGCCCACGACATGCGGACGCCGCTTCAGCACCTGCGGCAACGTCTTGAGACCCTGTTGAACAGCCCCGAGATCCGGCCCGATGACGTGGCCGCGAGCCTGGAGCAGACCGAAGATATCATCGCGACCTTCAACGCGCTTCTGCGCATTGCCCAGATCGAGGCCGGAAACCGGCGCGAAAGGTTCGAGCCGACCGATCTGGCGCGGATCATCGCCAATGTCG
This sequence comes from Roseivivax sp. CAU 1753, assembly GCF_054482575.1. Lineage (NCBI taxonomy): Bacteria > Pseudomonadati > Pseudomonadota > Alphaproteobacteria > Rhodobacterales > Roseobacteraceae > Roseivivax > Roseivivax sp. CAU 1753. The sequence continues at coordinate 124,568 of NZ_JBTLRF010000005.1, forward strand.
CGGAGGTGTTCGACCCTGCCGCCGAAGACGAAGGGGTGGTGCTGACCACGGATGTGCCGACGACCCCGCTTGAGGTGTTCGGCGACCGAGGGCTGCTGACGCAGATGCTGTCGAACCTGGTCGAGAACGCGATCAAGCATTGCCCCCCGGACACAACCGTCGAGATTGCCGGCCGGGCCACCGCTTCGGGCATCATCCTGCGGGTCGCGGACAGCGGGCCGGGCATTCCCGACAAGGATCGAGAGCGCATCTTCCAGCGGTTCTTTCGGGGCGAGAAAAGCAGGAACAGCCCCGGAAACGGCCTTGGTCTGGCGCTGGTCAAGGCAATCGCCGACATGCACGATGCATCGGTCAGCGTGTCCGACAACGCGCCCGGCACCGTCTTCGAGATCCGTTTCCGTGGTCGCGCCGGGGCCGGTGCCGGGGGGACGGCTTGCCTTTAGCCCGTGTCTGCGGCGTAAGGTAGGCGCGCGCGGTGCCGGTCGCGCGCGTCGCGGACCAAACCGCCGCGACCGCGCCCGGTCCTGCCCCGAACACGCGGAGAGCCCATGCCCTTGACCATGAACCGAGACGTCTTCATCACCTGCGCCGTCACCGGGTCAGGCGGCACGCAGGACAAGTCCCGCCACGTGCCGCGCAGCCCCGCAGAGATCGCCGCCAGCGCAATCGACGCGGCCAGGGCGGGTGCCGCCATCGTCCATTGCCATGTGCGCGACCCGGACACCGGCGCGCCGTCGCGCAGGCTCGATCTGTACCGCGAGGTGACCCAGCGCATTCGCGAAGCCGATGTCGATGTGGTGCTGAACCTCACGGCGGGGATGGGCGGCGACATGGTCTTTGGGTCGACCGAGGCACCGCTGCCGGTCAACGCGGCGGCGACCGACATGATCGGTGCTGCCGAACGGATGGCCCATGTGGCGCAATGCCTGCCCGAGATCTGCACGCTCGATTGCGGCACGATGAACTTTTCGGAAGCCGATTACGTCATGACCAACACCCCCGGCATGCTGCGCGCCATGGGTCAAATGATGACAGACCTTGGCGTGCGGCCCGAGATCGAGGCCTTCGACACCGGTCATCTGTGGTTCGCCCGCGAACTGGTGCGCGAGGGCGTCCTGACTTCCCCGGCGCTGGTGCAGCTGTGCATGGGGGTGCCATGGGGCGCGCCGAACGACCTCAACACCTTCATGGCGATGGTCAACAACGTGCCGCCCGACTGGACCTGGTCGGCCTTTTCGCTGGGTCGCGACCAGATGCCCTATGTGGCAGCATCGGTGCTGGCAGGTGGCCATGTGCGCGTCGGGCTGGAGGATAACCTGTTTCTCGACAGGGGCGTGCTGGCTACCAATGCGCAGCTTGTGGAACGGGCGGTCGGCATCGTTGAGGGGATGGGCGCGCGCGTCATCGGCCCCGAAGCCGTGCGCGAACGGCTGGGCCTGGTGAAACGGGATCCGACATGACCGCCGCGCGCAAGGCGACAATTGTCGGCGGCGGCGTCATCGGCGGCGGCTGGGCCGCGCGCTTTTTGCTCAATGGCTGGGATGTGGCGCTGTTCGATCCGGACCCCGAGGCCGCGCGCAAGGTCGATGAGGTGATCGCCAATGCCCGCCGCAGCCTGCCCGCGCTCTATGACGTGGCGTTGCCCGGGGAAGGGCGGCTTGGCGTTCACAGCGATATGGCCGAGGCGCTGGCGGGGGCCGACTGGGTACAGGAAAGCGTACCCGAGCGGCTCGACCTCAAGCACCGGGTGCTGGGTGCGATCTGCGCCGCGGCACCGGACGGGGCGGTGATCGGGTCCTCGACATCGGGCTTCAAGCCGTCCGAGCTGAACGCCGGGGGCGCGCGGGCCATCGTCGCCCATCCGTTCAACCCGGTCTATCTGCTGCCGCTGGTGGAGTTGGTGGGCGACGCGGCACGCACCGGGCCCGCCGCCGACATCCTGCGCGACATCGGCATGTGCCCGTTGGTCGTCCGCAAGGAGATCGACGCCCATATCGCCGATCGTCTGCTCGAGGCGGTCTGGCGCGAGGCGCTGTGGCTGGTCAGGGACGGCATCGCCACCACCGGTGAGATAGACGACGCGATCCGCATGGGGTTCGGGCTCAGATGGGCGCAGATGGGCCTCTTCGAGACCTATCGCATCGCCGGTGGCGAGGCCGGGATGACGCATTTTCTGGCGCAATTCGGCCCGTGCCTGACATGGCCCTGGACCAAGCTGATGGATGTGCCCGATCTGGACGACTCCCTGGTGGCGCGGATCGCCGCGCAGTCCGATGCGCAGTCGGGGGCGATGTCGATCCGTGCGCTCGAGCGTCTGCGCGACGACAACCTTGTCGGCATCATGCGCAGTCTGCGCGCGTCCGGCTCTGGCGCGGGGGTCGTTCTGACCGCGCATGAGGCGCGCCTGACCGGTCCCGCGCGCCCCGGTCCCGCGCCCGAGGACGCACCCGGGGATGCGGTCGGGGATACGGCGCTGCCGGTCACGGTCACGCGGCAGGTGCCGGTGACCTGGACCGATTACAACGGCCACATGAACGAGACGCATTACCTCGAGGTTGCTTCGCAGGCGACGGATCGCTTCATGGAGATGATTGGCGCGGATGCGGCCTATGTCGCAAGCGGGCGCAGTTATTTCACCGTGGAAAGCCATGTGCGTTACCTTGCCGAGGTCACGGCGGGCCAGCGGCTGCGCGTGACGACGCAGGTGCTGGCGGGACAGGGCAGGAAGATGCACCTGTTTCACCGGCTCTGGCAGGGCGCCACGCTGGCCGCGACGGTCGAGACGCTGCTGTTGCACATGGATCTGGCCGCGCGCCGCAGCAGTGAGCCCGAAAGCGCCGTCGCGCGGGCGCTGGAGACTGTCCGGCGCGCCCATGCCGGGTTGGCTGTTCCGCAGGGCGCGGGGCGGCGCGTGGGCCAGTCGCAACGCGCGCCCTAGGCGCCCGCGATCATTCGCATCAGTGCCGGGCCGAACAGCACAAAGACGATCCCGGCAAGCCCGATGGCAAGGCCCAGCGGAAAGCCGGTCCGGTCCGAGATCGCCCGCCACCGGGTCGGGCGGGTGCCCGCGCCGCGCCGTGTCAGGTAGAGTGCCGCCACCGAGGCGAAGATCGACAGCGACAGGATCACCGCGAACAGCGCCAGCGCGTCCACCGGGATCAGCAGGGTCAGCGCGGTCATCAGCTTCACGTCGCCGCCCCCCATCAGGCGGCGCGCGAAAAGCAGCAGGCTGGCCGCGAACACCGCAACGGCGGCAACGAGACGCCAGGCCAGTTCGCTCCAGCCGACCGATCCCGGCAGGCTGACCAGCGCCACGATGACAAACAGCGTGACCAGCCAGTTGGGAATGCGCATGAACCGCATGTCATACAGGATCACCGCGACCAGCAGCGGCACCACGAGCCATGCCACCGAAATCGCGGGCAGGCCGGTCACTCGGTCCGGCCCCTTGTTTCGTTGATCAGGGCGATCAGGCGTTTCTGCCCGTCGGTGCCGGTCTTGGCATAGATGTTGCGCAGATGCGTGCGGATCGTCGAGACCGAGAGGTCCAGCGTTTCGGCAATGTCCCGGGCGCTGTCACCCCCGGCCAGAACCTGACAGACGCGCTGTTCCGCCCGGCTCAGCCCGGCGGGATTGTGCGGCCCGAGAAGGTCGGCACCGCCCGGCAGGACAGGCGCGGTCCGACCGCGCGAAAATTCCCGGATCTGCCGCGAGATCAGGCCGGTGGCGCGGTTTTCCCAGGCATGGGCCATCGCCGCAGAGATCAGCACGTCGGGCAATTCGGGCACGCTGGTGTGGGGGGTGCGATACGCCACCTCGAGCGCATCAACGGTGTGATCGGCCACGCCCAGCACGATCAGGTGGCATTCGGCAATGTCCGGGCGGGCGTCCCATTCGCGCCCGGCCCGCGACTGCGCAAAGCCCGGCTCCGCCCGCAACCGGCTCAACCGCAGGATCGCCCCGGGCAAGAGGGCCGCGGCATCGGTCTGCCGCACGTGATGCAGCAAGCTGCCGCTGCCAATGTCGGGCTTTGCGCCATCGATCGACCGGCAGGCCGCCGACACCGGCAGCGGGCGGTCATGGTCGAACCGGAACAGCACGATGTTGCAGGCGTCGAGTTGCCGGATCATCACCGCGAGAACGTCGCGCATGTCGTAGCGCCCGCAAAGCGCCGCGTTCCAGTTGTTGATCAGATCGAAGCTGCGGGCGAGGCGGAAGTGCAGGTCGGTCGCATCCGGGAAAGGTGTCTGCTGGCTGCGATCCTTGAGATTGCGGTGGGGCACTGGGGTGGGTCCTTGGGGTCGACGGGTGGGTCAGGCCTAACATGCCAGCCGACAATCAACAGCGCCAACGTTAAGTCAACGTCCTATGATCGCTTGCATTCTTTGCGACGCGGGTCCGCGGGAATTGTGGCAGACCGGTCCCATTTGCGGCCAAAGCTTCGCGCAAACGCCTTGATATGGCCCCGCTCGCTCATCCGTCTGAACGATGCCGGAGGCGCGAAACTCGGCTAAATTTGATCTATCGCAAGTCTAGCCTTCCCAAGGCGAAACAGATCAATCCCTTCAGGCCCCTCGCGCCACAATTCAGGAAAACGACCATGAAAACCCAGATCCAGACCCTCTTCCAACGCCTTCGCAGCTGCGAACAAGGTGCAACCCTCGTGGAATACGGCATTGCGCTGGCTGTTGCCGCCGCTGTCGGCGTCGGCGGGTTCACCGCCCTTGGCGGCAAGGTCTCGGGCAATGTCACCGCCGCGTCCTCGGCCTTCGACGAAGCCCCCGCAGAAGGCGGAACCTAAGCGCGCTGGCCTGAGCAACGGTTCGCCAGCGCTCAGGCCCTTCCGCTTCGTGCAAGTCATCGCCCAACGCGGCCCCTGGGCGCGTTGGGCTTTGCAGTCTTAACCCCGTAGAAAAGGTGTGTCCGCGTGTCTCTTCGTTCGGTCATCACAAGGTTTCGTGACGACGAAAACGGAAGCATCCTGCTTCTGGGTGCGGTCACGCTCGCGCTGATGCTGGGCATGGTCGGCTTCATCCTGGATTACGGCCGCAGGGCCAGCACACATGCCGAATTGCAGAATTTCGCGGACTCGGTCAGCCTGGCCGCCGCGGCCGAGCTGGACGGACGCGCCGACGCGATCAGCCGCGCCACCACCGCCGCCAATTCCCTGATCGCCGACCGTCAGACCTTTGCGCAGGGTGCGCGTCTGCTGGGCGCGGCGGACATCGTCGACCTGAGCTTTTACCGACCGGACGCGACGGGCGGTTTTACCCGTGATGCGGGCTTTGCCACCACCAACCCGCACAGCGCCCGCTATGTTGCGGTGCAACTGGCCGAGCGGTCGGTTCTGGCGGGTCTTTCGGCGGCGTTCCGGCGCTATAGCGGCGATGACAGCGTCAATGCGGACATCGGTGCCTATGCCGCCGCCGGGTTTTCGCTGGAAGCCTGCAACGTCGCACCGGTGTCGGTGTGCCTGCCGACGATCGATTTCGATGCGGGCAGCAGCATCGGCCAGACGCTGACACTGGATACCAACATCACCCTCGATCTGCTTCAGCCCGGGCAGATCGGCCTTGTCGACACGCTGACCGGTTCGCTTGACGGTCTGAACGTGTGCGCGGGCCTTCTGGGCGGCAGCCTCGATGCCTGCCTTTTGGCAGCGCGGGAGCCTGAATCGGCCTGCGCCGGGCAGGGCGGGCTGCGCCTGTCGGCCAGTCTTGACGGGACCGGGGTGCTGAACGCGATCAATACCCGCTTCGGCCAGTTCACCGGCGTCGCCACCGGCCTGCTTGGCGACCCGGACTTTTCCGGCGCGCCCAGCGTGTTGCAGGGGCTGACCGACACCGCCGGGCTGTGTCTGCCGCTGGGCGAGGCGGCCAACGACGCCAGCCTTCCCGCCGACGATTGCGTCGAAAGCGGCGGTTGCAGCATCCAGGGCGATGGCAACTGGGACGATGGGCGACTGGCCTATATCAACGCGCATTACGGCGGCACCGATCCGCATCCCGACGCCGACACCCGGTTCGAGTTCTATCTGGCAGAGCTGGCCGCTTCGGGCAGCGTAGAGGCGCCGGACTCGCTGCTGTCGACGCTGGACGAGACGCTGGGCGGGTTGCTGGGCGGCCTGACCGGTGGTCTGGGCGGCCTTCTGGGCGGCGGCAGCCCCGCCGAGCCGAATTACTGCGCCCCGCAGAGCGACCCTGACCCCACGCGCCGCCTGATGGTCGTGGCCGGGATCGATTGTCTGTCCGCGAATATCGACGCCCGGGTCTCGACCGCGCCGGTCCAGCAGTTCTTCGAGGTCTTCAACCTCGGCCCCGGCGACGGCGGCGAGCTGAAGGTCGAGATCACCGCCTGCCTCGGCGGCAGCTGCGGCGAAGGCAACCTCGGGACCGAAGTCAACGACGTGGTGAGGTTGGTGGAATGACCCGTCACCTCGTCATATTCTGGCGCGCGCAGAGCGGGGCGGCGATCGTCGAGTTCGCGCTGATCCTGCCGCTGATGCTGATGTTCCTCGGGCTGTCGATCGAAGGCGCGCGGATGTTCTGGGCGTTCCAGACCACGGTTGCGGGCGTCCAGGACGCCACCCGCTACCTGTCGCGGGCGATGCCGTCGGATTCGTGCAGCGCCGGGCGCAGCACCGACGAATGGAACACCCGGCTGGGCGAGATCGTGCGCACCAGCCAGTCCGGCGACAGCCCGTTCCCGCAATCGGTGACGATCACCGATGTCAGCGCGTCGCTGGCGTGCATCTCGGGGTCCTATCGCGGCGGCGATGTCGGCGTGGCCAGCGTGACCGCGACGCTGCAGATGACCTTTCCTCTGGCGGGCATGATCGCGCTTGTGGGCGGCAGCTTTCCGACCGTCACCACCAGCGTCAGCGACAGCGCGCGGGTGCTGAGCCGATGATCCGCACCGCGCACACATATCTCCGTCGCTTCGCGCGGCGCGAAGACGGGGCCTTCCTGATCGAGTTCGCCGTGGTGGTGCCGATACTGCTGTTCCTGCTGTTCGGGCTGATCGATTTTGCCCGGCTGGGTCTGGCCAATGTCATTGCCGACAAGGCCACCGAACGCGCGGTGCGCATGGCCACGGTGCGCCCGGCCGCCTGTCCCAACGTGCCCGCGCTGGTCAATCGCGGGCTGGTGGGGCAACTGTCGCTCGATCTGCGCAACGGCACCGCCTGCACGGCCCGCACCGGACTGTGCCAGGACCACGGCACGGTCAGCTGCACCGGCACGCTGGACAACCCCACGGCGGCAGAGATCTGGGCGCAGGTCAGCCCGATGATGCCGACCGGTGCCGCGCCGGAAAACCTGCGCTTTTCCTATTCGTTCGACGAAAGCCTCAACCGCGTCGGCACGCCCTATGCGCCGATCGTCACCGTCGAGATCGTCGATCTGACCTTTGATTTCATTTCCCCGTTGGGCGCGCTGGCCGACTTCGCCGCCGGCACATCGGGGTCCACACTCGGGCAGAGCTTCACCTTTGCCGGGATGAGCGCGTCACTGCCCTCGGAAGACCTAAGATAGGATCAAGACCATGAGCATTGCACAAAAAGATATCGAACTTCAGACAGCGCAAGCGATCATGACGGAGCCCGAACTGGCGCAGATCCTGATCATCGCACGGTCGCAGGCGCTGCTGGATACGCTGAGCCGGGAAATGGCGTCGGATGCCAATGTGCAGGGCCACACGGTCTGCGCGGAATTTCCGGAAGTGGTCCGGTCCGACGGGCAGAACTGGGACCTGCTGAACTTCGTGGTCTTCGAGCTTGGCTGCGACATGGATGCCGATCTGGAGGCGGTGCGCAGGCTGCACGGACGCACCGGGGGCACGCTGCCCTGCATCGCGGTCAGCCCGACGCCGGTCGCCGATCCGCTGAAGGCAGAATATCTTGCGGCGGGCGTCGCGGAGGTTCTGGTGCTGAGCGCGCCCGCATCCGGCATCGGGGCCGAGGCCCCCGCGTCGGATTCAGCGCCTGCGTCTGTGCCGGATTCAGGGCCAGTGTCTGGGCCGGAGCCGGTGGCAGCAAAGGCCGAAGCGCCGTCCGAGCCCGCCGCGATCACGGCAGAGCCAGCCGAGCCGCATTGCGCGCCCGACCCGGACGCGGCCACCGCGCCGCAGTCTGCGGATGTGGTCGAGGACGTGGCCGAGGACGCGCCCGCGGCGGGGGGCGACGTGACCGTCGTGCTGCGCGCCCGGGGCGGGGCCGGGGCCACGACGGTCGCGGTCAACCTGGCCATGGATCTGGCCTCGGGGGCGGCGGCGGGCAGCGTGGCGCTGGTCGATCTCGACCTGCAGAACGGCAGCGTCGGCCTTGCCCTCGATCTTGCCGAAAGCACCGAAGCCACCGCCCTGATCCGCGCCGGATCGCTGCCCACGGGCGCCTTTCTGGACCGGGCGATGGTGCGCCACAGCAGCGGCGTCGACGTACTGACGGCCCCCGATGTCTTCGCCCCGCTCAGTGCCATGACCCCCGCCATGGTCAGCCACCTGATCGCGGCGCTGAAGGCGCGTTACGACCATATCGTGCTCGATCTGCCGCAGGCGGTGCTGGACTGGACCAGCCCGATCCTGGCCGAGGCGTCGCGGGCGCTGATCGTCAGCGACATGTCGGTGCCGTCGGTCAAGCGCGTGCGTCGGCTGATCGACCTGATCAGCGAAGAGCACATGACCCTGCCGATCCGCACCGTGATCAACTTCGAGAAGCGCCCGCTGTTCCCGTCGCAGGTCCACAAGGAGGCCGCCCACCTTATCGGACGGACGCTGGATCACTGGATCCCGAACGAGCCGCGCGCGGCGCGCCGGGCGGTCGACATGGGCGTGCCGATGCGCGTCGGGGCCAAGCGGTCGGGCGCGGCCAAGGCGATCTCGGCGCTCCGCAAATCGCTGTTCACCGAAGTGAAGAAGGGCTGATTGCCATGTTCAGGTCTTTCAACACGGCACCCTATGCGGCCTCCTCGGGTTCCAGTGCCAGTGCTGGTTCCAATGCCGGTGCCGGTGCCGGTGCCGCGCATCCGCCCGCGCGCCAGGCCATGCCCGCCAGCGCCAACGCCACCGACCAGCCGACCCCGAGACGCCGGTCGACCGATATCCGCATCGACCCCAACAGCGCGCTGAAAAGCGTCCTGCACAACCTGCTGCTGGAACAGCTGAACCTCGCGGTGATCGACAAGGTGTCGAAGACCGACCTGCGCAAGCAGATCGCCGGGCTGTCGGCGCAGCATCTGCAGGAGATCGGCAAGTTGATGCCCGGTCCGGCCTTCGAACAGCTGATCGACGAGTTGCTGGACGAGGTGCTGGGGCTTGGACCGCTCGAACCCCTGCTGGCCGATCCGACGGTCTCGGACATTCTGGTCAACGGGCCGGATCATGTCTTCGTGGAACGCGCGGGCATGCTGGAACGCGCGCCGGTGCGGTTTCGCGACGAACGGCATCTGCTGCGCATCATCGACAAGATCGTCTCGAGCGTGGGCCGCAGGATCGACGAAAGCCAGCCCTGGGTCGACGCGCGGCTCGAAGACGGCAGCCGGGTCAACGCCATCATCCGCCCCTGCGCCATCGACGGGGCCAGCCTGTCGATCCGCAAGTTCTCGCGCACGCCGCTGCACATGGACAAGCTGCTGGAGCATGGCGCGCTGAGCAAACCGGCGGCGCAGTTCCTCGAAGCGGTGGTGCGGTCGCGGTTGAACGTGCTGATTTCGGGCGGGACGGGGTCTGGCAAGACCACGATGCTGAACGCGATGTCGGCCTTCATCGACCCGCGGCATCGGATGGTGACCATCGAGGACGCGGCAGAGCTGCAACTGCAGCAGGACCACGTGGTGCGGCTGGAAACCCGGACCGCCAACGCCGAAGGCCAGGGCCGGATTTCGCAGCGCGACCTGGTGATCAACGCCCTGCGGATGCGCCCCGACCGGATCATGCTTGGCGAGGTGCGCGGCAGCGAGGCGTTCGACATGCTGCAGGCGATGAACACCGGGCATGACGGGTCGATGACCACGATCCACGCCAACACCGCCCGCGATGCGGTCAGCCGGCTGGAACAGATGATCATGATGATCGGCGGCGATTTCCCGATCCAGGCGATCCGGTCGCAGATCGCGTCCGGCGTGCAGCTGGTGCTGCAACTCAACCGCATGGCGGACGGCCGCCGCCGGGTCACCTCGATCTCCGAGATCGTCGGCCTCGAGGGCGACATGATCATGATGCAGGACATCTTCACCTTCAAGAAGATGGGCCTCGATGCCGAGGGCAACGTCATGGGCCGGATGATGGCGACCGGCATTCGCCCGCGCTGCTTCGAGGATATCATGGCCGCGGGCGTGCCGCTGGCCGCCGCGTCGTTCCACCCGATGGACGAGGTCGCCTGATGCCCGCAAGCCCCGAAACTCTGACATGGATGGCGGCCGCGCTTGGCGGGGCGTTGCTGCTGGCGCTGGCCCTGCGGCTGGTCTTTGCCCCGGAGACCCGGCAGGAGCAGGTCGCCGCCGCGCGCATCAAGGACCGGCCCGACCGCGCCCGGCAGGACGAGGCCGAAGCCATCATCCTCAAGCAGCGCCAGGCGCGGATCGGGCGCAGCTGGCCGGTGATCGGCAATCCCCGGCTGCTGCTGCGTCACGCCGACATGGAGGGGCGCGAAACCGCGGTTCTGCTGGGTCTGGTCGCGACGGCGCTGGGCGCGTCGGTGGCGCTGATGTTCGTGATGAACGGGGTGCTGGCCGTGGTTCTGGGGACTGTCATCGCCGTCTTCGGCACCATCGCCTATCTAAAGAGCCTGCATCAGAAACGCATCACCGCGCTGACCCGGCAATTGCCCGACGCGCTGGACTTGATGATGCGCGGTCTGCGGGTGGGCCATCCGGTCGGCGCGACGGTGGCGAATGTGGGGCGCACCATGGCCGACCCGATCGGGCGCGAGTTCCGCATCCTGTCCGATCAGATCAGCCATGGCGACTACCTGACCGACGCCTTTGCCGACATGGCCGACCGCGTCGGGCAGGAGGATGTCGAGTACCTGTCGGTGTCGATCACCATCCAGCACGGGTCGGGCGGCAACCTGGCCGACGTGCTGGGCACGCTGTCCAAGGTGGTGCGCGAACGGATCGTCATGCGCCGCCGCATCCGCGCCATTTCGTCCGAGGGGCGACTGTCGGCCTATCTCCTGTCGGCGCTGCCGGTGCTGATCTTCGTGAGCACCTCGCTCAGTTCGCCGGGCTATTACACCGATGTCAGCGACGATCCGGCCTTTCTGCCCATCGCTGTCACCATCGTGGCACTTGTGGTCGGCAACTTTCTGGCGCTGCGCAAGCTGGTCACCTTCAAGTTATGAGGCCTGAGCATGTTCACGGATGACGTCTTCACCACCATGACGATGGGTCAGGACGGGCTGATGATCCTGATCATCGGTTTTGCCGCGGCGCTGCTGATCTTCGGGGCCTTTGGCGTCATGGCGATCCGCAACCCCGGGGCGGCGCGCATGCGGGCCCTGTCGATGGCGCTGAACGGCACCGGCCCGGCGCTGATCCGCGGGCAGGAGGCATCCGCCCCGAATGGCTGGAAAAAGGCACTGATCCCCGAGGACCCCTCGGAGCGCGCGCAGATCCGGTTCCAGCTGGCCAAGGTCGGCTTTGATCGACCGGATTCGGTCGAGCTGTTCTTTCTCATCCGCCTGGTGCTTGCCCTGTCGACCCCGGCCATCGTCTTCGGACTGCTTGGACTTGGGCGCATCGACATGTTGCCCGCGGCGCTGGCACGGGTCGTCGACAATACGTCGGGCCTGACCCTGATGCAGATCGCCGCCATCGGCGCGGCCATCGGGTTCTACGTGCCCGGCTACTGGCTGAACACCCGTATCCGTGAACGGCGTCAGAAGATCATGCTGGCCTTTCCCAACGCCATGGACCTGATCCAGATCTCGGTCGAGGCGGGCATGGGGTTCGATGCCGCTGTCACCCGTGTCGGGCATGAACTGGGCCGCGTGTCGCCCGAACTGGCCTATGAGCTGCTGCTGCTGCAGCTTGAGATACAGGCCGGGCGTGACCGGGAGGTGGCGCTGTTCGACATGGCCGACCGCATGGGCATCGAGGAGGCCAAGTCCTTTGCGCTGGTGATCGTGCAGTCGATGCAGTTCGGCACCAGCCTGACCACCGCGCTCAAGACCTATTCCGCCGAGATGCGCCAGATGCGCGAGCTGGTGGCGCAGGAAAAGGCCAACAAGCTGCCGGTGCAGATGTCCGCTGTGATGTCGGTCCTGATGCTGCCCGCGCTGTTCCTGATCACCCTGACGCCGATCATCATCCGCTATCTCGAGGTCGGCTGACCCGCGCCACCGGGCCGCCGGGTCACCGGGCCACAGGACCGCGACGCCGCCCTGCGCGTGCTGCGCCTGCGATTGATCTGGGTCATGACCAAGCCCGCGGAAAGCAACAATCATCGCACCAGCACGAATCGGTCCGGGCCCAGGCGGGGCACGGGCTTTTTGCGCGCTTTGCGGTTGGGTGACGTCGCCCTGCGCGGCATCTGTCCGTTCAGGGCCAAAAGGGACACGGGATGAAGATCAAGCAATACCTGAAGATCGAGCGCGCCTCGAAGATCAGCAGTTCAGAGGTCGGACGGCTGGGAACGGCCATCCTGTTCATCGTCGGGGTGATGGTCTTCACCGGATCGCAATTCGCCCATGTCGAGCAATCCTACCTGCTGGTCGCCGCCGCCGTCATCGGTGGCTATATGGCGATGAACATCGGGGCCAATGACGTTGCCAACAACGTCGGACCGGCTGTCGGGTCCTTCGCGCTGACGCTGACCGGCGCGATCGTGATCGCCGCGTTCTTCGAATCCGCAGGCGCGCTTCTGGCGGGGGGCGAGGTGGTCAAGACCGTCAAGAACGGCATCATCGATCCCGAAGATCTGGGCAATGGCGACGGCTATGTCTGGGCGATGATGGGCGCGCTGATGGGGGCGGCGATCTGGCTCAACGCGGCGACATGGCTGGGCGCGCCGGTATCGACGACGCATTCCATCGTCGGGGGCGTGATGGGCGCGGGCATCGCCGCCGCCGGATGGGACATCGTCAACTGGAGCTCGGTCACCAGCATCGGCATGAGTTGGGTCATCTCGCCCGTGGTCGGCGGTATCTTTGCCGCGGCTTTCCTTTATGCGCTGAAATCGCTGATCTTTTTCCGCCCGGACCCGATTGCGCAGGCGGTGAAGGTGGTGCCCGTCATGATCGCGATCATGGTCTGGGCCTTCACCACCTACCTCGTGCTCAAGGGGCTCAAGCAGGTGGTCCAGGTGTCGTTCCCGATGGCCCTGGGGCTGGGTCTGCTGGCGGCGCTGCTGTCGCTGGCGGTGGTGCGACCGATGATCCGCCGGATGGGCCCGAAGGTCAGCGCGGACCGGGACGGGGTCAACAGGATGTTCACCATACCGCTGATCTTCTCGGCGGCGCTGCTGAGCTTTGCGCACGGGGCCAACGACGTCGCCAACGCCGTCGGGCCGCTGGCCGGTATCGTCGATGTGCTGAGCGATGGCGATGCCGATGCCAAGGTCGCGATCCCGATCTGGGTGATGGCCATCGGCGCGCTGGGCATATCGGTGGGGCTGGCGCTGTTCGGCCCCAAGCTGATCCGCACGGTCGGCTCGGAGATCACCGAGCTGGACCGGTCGCGGGCCTTCTGCATCGCGCTGTCGGCGGCGATCACGGTGATCGTGGCAAGCCAGCTTGGCATGCCGATCAGTTCGACCCACGTGGCGCTGGGCGCGGTCTTCGGCGTCGGCTTCCTGCGCGAATTCCTTGACCAGCGCATCGGCAAGGTGGTCGAGGATGTCCTCGCCCGCCACGAGGGCGAACCGGATTTCACGGAAACCGAAGCGGTGCTGCGGGATTTCCAGAATGCGCCGGTCGAGGAAAAGCGGCGCATCCTGGCCGAGTTGAAGCGCATGGGCCCCGAGGCGGTGATCCCGGCGGCGCAACGCAAGGAATTGCAGAAGGCGCTGAAGCGGCAACTGGTCAGCCGCGCGTCGCTGCTCAAGATCGTGTCCGCGTGGATCATCACGCTGCCGGTCTCGGGCTTCCTCGCGGCGCTGTTCTACTTCGTGCTGCGGGGGATCATGCTGCCATGAGCCAGCGATGAGCTTCCCGCTGAAAAAGGTACTGCTGCCGGTCATCCTGGCGCTGCTTCTGACCGGGTTCTGGTTCAGCCCGGAATTCCAGGAGATCGCGGCAGGCGTCGCGATCTTCCTGTTCGGGATGCTGATGCTCGAGGACGGGTTCCGCGAATTCAGCGGCGGGGTGCTGGAGCGGATCCTCGATTATGCCACCCGCTCGATGCCGCGGGCGATGGCGTTCGGGATGGTCACCACCACCATCGTGCAATCCAGTTCGTTGATATCGGTGATCACGATCTCATTTCTCAGCGCCGGGCTGATCAGCCTCGTGGCGGGGATCGGGATTGTCTTCGGCGCCAATATCGGCACCACGACCGGTGCCTGGCTGATCGCGGGGTTCGGGCTCAAGGTCAATATCTCGGCCTATGCGATGCCGCTGCTGGCCATCGGCGTGGTGCTGGTTTTCCAGAAGTCGAAATACCTGCGCGGCTTCGGCTACATCCTGGCCGGGCTTGGATTTTTGTTTCTGGGCATCCACTACATGAAGCTCGGGTTCGAAAGCTTCAGGGACACCGTCGATCTTACGCAATACGCGATGATCGGGATCGCGGGGCTGCTGGTCTATACGCTGGTGGGGGCGCTGGCGACGGTGATCATGCAGTCGAGCCACGCCACCCTGGTGCTGATCATCACCGCGCTGGCGGCCGGGCAGATCAGCTACGAGAACGCGCTGGCGCTGGCGATCGGGGCCAATATCGGCACCACGATCACCGCCATTCTGGGATCGCTGACGGCGAATTACCTGGGCAAGCAGCTGGCGCTTTCGGACGTGATTTTCAAGCTGACGACCGCCGTGTTCGCGCTGATCCTGATCGTTCCGCTGCAGGCCCTTGTCGATGCGCTGAGCGCGCTGGTCGGCATCGCCGAGGGGGATTTCGCGCTGAAGGTGGCGATGTTCCACACCCTCTTCAACGTGATGGGGGTGGCGATCATGCTGCCGCTTCTGCCCCGGCTGATCGGGGTGATCCAGAAGCTGATCGAGGAACCGAAGCCGGATGTGAGCCGCCCGAGATACCTGTCGGAAGCGGTGGACGAATTCCCCGCGACCATCGAGGCGGCGATGCGCAAGGAGGTCAAGCATCTTTATGACAACGCGGAACAACTGATCGCGCACGGGCTGAACCTGCGACGCCACGAGATTTTTGCGTCCCGCGACGTGGCGGCCACGGTCCGCAACAGCCGGACCCAGGTGGTGTTCGACTTCGACGAACGCTACGAGGCCCGGGTCAAGACGCTTTATGCCGCGATTGTCGAATTCACCACCCGGACCGGGGCCAAGGACCTGCCGCCGGTGGTCGCCGACCGGGTCCAGGTGTTGCGCGACGTGGCTGGCCAGATCGTGCGCGCGGTCAAGGCGGTCAAGCACCTGCGCCGCAACGTGACCTCCTATACCACGCGGGATCGGGGGGCGGTGACCGATGTCTATGACGGTTTGCGCACCGAGATCGCGCGCATCCTGGTCGAGATCCGCAAGCTCGACGTCGCCGCCCCCGAAGACCGCAGCAACCTGTGGCTCGACGAAGAGGCGGCGCAGGTGGAAGAGGACGCCAGGAACAGCAACCGTCTTGTCGATGCGCTGATCCGCAAGGGCAGTCTCGACGCCGACGCCGCGACCTCGTTTCTCAACGATTCAGGCTATGCCTACAACGCCATGCGCGATCTGATCGGTGCCGCGCGGTCCTATTACGCCGCGCCCAACGATGCGGTCGCCGAGGTCGAGCGGATCGTGGCGCTGGACGAAGAGGAGGTCGGCGAGGTGGTCGCCGTCGAGGCCGCGCGGGCAGGGGAAGCGGAGCAATGACCAACCGGGCCGCATCGAGCTGGCGGACCGCCCGAACGATCGTGCATCCATCACAGGAGGGTCCGTCATGGGGCTGAAGAAATACGCGGGCAAGCTCGACGACTATTACGCAAGGCTGACCCAGGGCAAGGCCGAGAAGATCGAAGCCAGCCACGTCGAGAAGGTGATCGCCAAGCTGGAGACGAAAAAACAGCAGCTGGAAGCCGAGATCGAGGCCACCACCAAGGAGTCGAAGCGGCTGCGGCTCGCGCGCAAGAAACTGATCGCCGATGAGCAGATCAGGCGCGCGCACCTGCTGCTTGGCCAGATCGGCGGGGGCGGTCCGACCCAGCCCGAAGCCGACGCCCCGGCACCGGAGGGCGGGACCGAGAACTCTGGCTAGGGTTTGCGTTTGGCGGCGTGCTTCAGGATAGATGGAACGGTTTGTCTTGCGATTTCGCAGGCTTCACGCAGGTGTGGGTGCGATCGCGGTGCTGCGCCCCGCCGGTCGGGATGCGCGGGCCCTTGACTGGAAGGCGGGCGGTTCTTAGTTAGTAATTGATCACTCACTAATGGACAGGTGCCATGGCCCGCAAGACCGCCGATGACCGCAAGGCCGAGATCGTCGCGACCGCCTTGCGCCTGGCCGACGAATTGGGGCCGGACCGGCTGACGGTTCAGGCGGTGGCCGATGCGGTCGGGCTGACGCAACCTGCGATCTTCCGGCACTTCGCGTCAAAGCAGGCGCTGTGGCTGGCGGTGGCGGACGCCGTCGCTGACCAGATGACCGCAGCCTGGGGCAGGGCGCTGGCCGACGCGACCGACCCGATTGACCGACTGGAGGCGCTCGTGTCGGTGCAGTTTGCCCAGATCGCGGCAAATCCCGCCATCCCGGCGCTGCTGCATTCGCACGAGCTGCAGACCGAAAACGCGCGGTTGCGTCAGCGCTTCACGACGCTGATGACGGCGTTTCGGGGGCATTTGCTGGCAGAACTGACGCAGGCCCGCGACGCAGGGCTGATCCGGGCGGATCTCGCGCCCGCGGATGGTGCCACGCTGCTGATATCTCTCATCCAGGGGGTGGCGATCCGCTGGTCGCTGGGCAATCGCGGCTTTGCGCTGGTGCCCGAAGGGATGCGGCTTTTTGATGCGCAGATGGCGATGCTTCGCACGGTGCCAGTGGCGGGGGGTGTATCATGAAACGGCTCACACCGCGCCGTCTGGGGCTTTTCGCGGTCGCCCTTCTGGCCGCGTTCGGCGGATACATGTTCCTGACCGAACGCCCGGTATCGGTGACCGTGGTCACGGCAGAGCGGGACGTTCCGGTCCGGGTCTACGGGCTGGGCACCGTCGAGGCGCGTATCGTGTCGCGGATCGGCTTCGAGGTCGGGGCCGCGCTGGTCGAACTGACCGCCGACAGCGGCGATTCGGTTGCCAGGGGCCAGGTGCTGGCACGACTGCACCCCGCCGAGCAGGACGCCCGCGTCGCCCGCGCCGAGGCGGCGGTCGCGGCGGCAGAGGCAAGTCTTGGCAGAGCCACCGCCACTGTGACCCGCGCCGAGGCGGTTCTGGCACAGCGCCAAGCCACCAATGTCCGCCAGCAGGAACTTGCGCAGCGGCGCACGATTTCGGTTCAGACAGCCGAGGAATCGCAGCGCGATGTTGACGTCGCCGCCGCCGATCTTGCAGTTGCGCAAAGCGAAATCGGCGTGGCACGGGCCCAGAAGGCCGATGCCGATGCGGCGCTGCGGCTTGAGACGGCGCTGCGCGATCATCACGAGTTGCGCGCGCCTTTCGACGCCGTTGTCGTCGACCGCCATGCCGAGGTCGGCACCGTGGTGCAGGCGGGCGCGCAGATCTTCACCCTGATGGATCCGGCCACGGTCTGGACCCTGGCCTATGTCGATGAGGCCCGCGCCGGGGATATCTTCGTCGGCCAGACCGCCGAGGTCACGATGCGGTCGCTGCCGCAAGAAGTTTTCGGCGGCACGGTGGCGCGCATCGGCATCGAAAGCGACCGCGTGAACGAGGAACGGCGCGTCTGGGTGGCCTGCGACCGCTGCCCGCCGCGGATCTTTCTGGGCGAGCAGGCCGAGGTCCGGATCACGGTCGCCACCCTGGCCGAGGCGCTGCTGGTGCCCGAGATCGCGGTCACGGGGTTCGACGGGCACAAGGGCCGGATCCGGGTGGTGCAGGACGGGCGGCTGGCGGAGGTTCCGGTCACCTTCGGGCATCGCACCGAGGACGCGCGGCTCGAGGTCGTGAACGGCCTGCCCGAGGGCGCGCGGATCGTCGCGGTGCCGCTTGGGGCCGGGGCTGTCGGGGCCAGGGCCCGCATCGTCGACAGGGGGGCACCATGAACCTTGCCTACCGGGATGTGCGCCACAACCTGTTTCGCTTTGTGCTGACCTGTCTCGGGCTCAGCCTGCTGATGGCGGTCGTGCTGGCGATGATCGGGATCTACAACGGGCTGGTGGCCGATGCGCTGAACATCGTGAAGGCCCCGCGCGCCGATCTCTGGGTGGTGGAATCCGGCACCCAGGGGCCGTTCGCCGAAGCCTCGCGCATCCCCGGGGACACCCGCGATGCGGTGGCGCGGCTGCATGGTGTGGCCGAGGCCGGAAGCATCACCTATCAGACCGTCGAGGCCAGCCACGCGGGCAAGACCCTGCGCCTCTACGTCATCGGCTACGCCCCCGGCGATCCGGGCGGACCGGAAACCATCGCCCAGGGGCGCGGCATTACCCGGACGCATTTCGAGATGGTGGCCGACCGCAAGACCGGCCTGGCCCTGGGCGACCGCATCCGCCTTGGGCGCGACAGCTTCGCGGTGGTCGGGCTGGTCGAGGACGTGATGAACTCGGGCGGCGACCCGGCGGTCTTCATCCCGCTGGTGGACGCGCAGGTGCTGCAGTCGCAACTGGCCCCGCCCGCGCAAAGGGTCGCGGCGGCGCGCGGTGCGGCCTCTGCCGACAGCGAGGCCACGGTGGCGGCGGTGATCGCGCGCATCGACCCGCTGGCCGATGTCGAGGACGTGGCCCGGAACGTGCGGCAATGGAAGCATCTGGGGGCGCTGACGCAGGACCAGCAGGAGGCGATCCTGCTGGGCTCGGTCGTGGACCGGGCCAAGCGGCAGATCGGCCTGTTTCTGGGCATCCTGCTGACGGTGTCGGCGGTGGTGATCGCGCTGATCATCTACACGATGACGATGGAGAAGCTGAAGCAGATCGCCACGCTGAAGCTGATCGGCGCGCCGGACCGCACCATCATCGGGCTGATCGTGCAGCAATCGCTGGCGCTGGGCCTCGTCGGGTGGAGCTTTGGGCTGCTGCTGATCCTGCTGATCAAGGATTACTTTCCGCGTCGCGTCGTGCTGGAGCCGGTCAACGCAGCGGCGCTGGGCGGCATCATCATCGTGGTGTGCATTGTCGCCAGCGGGCTTGGCGTGCGCGCGGCGCTGAAGGTCGATCCGGCCACGGCCATCGGAGGGTGAGGCGATGGACAGAACGGACGGCACAGGCAGAACAGACAGCACAGATCGGCCCCTGATCGAGATCGACCACGTGTCGAAGCACTTCGGCGAGGGCGACGCCCGCGTCGACGCGTTGCGCGACATCGACCTGACGGTGCGCCCGGGCGAGGTGGTGGCACTGCTTGGCCCGTCGGGGTCGGGCAAGACCACGCTGCTCAATATCATCGGCTGCATCATCGAGCCGACCAAGGGCAAGGTGACGCTGGACGGCGATGTGGTGTTCGACGCGCGCTGGCTCGGCGGCGATCTGCGCAAGCTCCGGCTCGACAAGATCGGCTTCATCTTCCAGTTCCACAACCTGCTGCCGTTTCTCAACGCCCGCGACAATGTCGCATTGGTGTTGACGCTTGCGGGCCGGTCCGCCGCCGAGGCGCAGGCGCGCGCCGACGAACTGCTCGCCTATCTCGAGGTCGGGCACCGGGCCCGGGCGATGCCCGCGCTGCTGTCCGGCGGAGAGGCGCAGCGCGTCGCCATCGCCCGCGCGCTGGCCAACAGCCCGCGCATCATCCTTGCCGACGAACCGACCGCCGCGCTCGACAGCAAGCGCGCCGGGATCGTGATGGATCTGCTGCGCAAGCTGGCCGCCGAACAGGATGCCTGCATCGTCGCGGTGACCCATGACGAAAAGATCTACGACCGTTTCGACCATCTGTTCCACTTGCGGGACGGCGTTCTGGACAACAGCAAGGAGACCACCTGATGACGTCACAATCCTTGAAATCCCGGGCTCTCCGGGTCGCCGCCGGTGTCGCGGTGATGTTCGGTGCCGTGACCGTCCTGTCCGGAGGGCGCGCGCTGTTCGGCGGCGAGGCGGCCCAGGCGGCGGCGGGCGACGCGGTGCCCTTCGTGCTGTGGTTCAACTTCCTGTCGGGCTTCGGCTATGTGCTAGCGGGGATCGGGCTGGCGCTGCGTCGGCGGTGGTCGGTCTGGGTGTCGGTGGGTCTCGTCGTGGCGATCCTGGCGATCTTCGCGGTGTTCGGGTTGCACATCCTGCAGGGCGGTGCCTTCGAGATGCGCACCATCGGCGCGATGATCCTGCGTCTTGGCGTATGGATCGCGATTGCATGGGTGGCGGTGCGCAAGCTGGCCGCGCCGGCGTGATCGACGGGCGCGCGTGAAAGGCCATGAGGCCGGTCAGTCCAGCCGGTTCGGGTCGGTCCTGTCGGGTCGGACCGTTTCCGATACTTGTCAGGCGGTCTGGGGATCGGGTCAGCCGGGTGTGTCACGCCAGCGCGCGCGCGGCGGCGTCGAGCGCCTTGTGCATCTCGGCGTCGTTTTCCGCGCAATGCGCCTTGTGCGCGGTCTTGAGAAGCCGTTCGGCGGTCTCTTTTCCGGGTCCCGCGGGGGCCTTGTCGCAGGTTGCCTGTACGGTGCGCATCTTCTCGGGCGTCTTGATCATTTGGATAGCCACTGGGTGTCCTTTCATGGACGCTCCGAGCGTGAGTCGTGCTCGGTCACATCCACCTTGTAGAGCGCATCGCGCCCCAGCACATCCGCGAATGCGCGGCGACAGGCGGTCAGCCGTCGGGACCGATCACCGGTCAGCGCGGGAAAGCGGGCGCACGTCACGCGATCACGCGTCGAAACTGCCGCGAATGCCGAAAAATTGACCGATGCACTGGCACCGACCCCATATGCCTGGCATGACCCGCGACCCCAGGTCAGGCATGAGGTCAGGCACGAGGTCATGCCCTGCGACACAAAGGTTCCGGTGTTGCACAACATGTCTGGCCATATGGACGAACGCGTTGCAGCGCTCTATGACGTTCACGTCGGGGACGAGCTTCTGCAGAAGCCGAGGTTCAAGCCTGCCGGCAAACGGCAACCAGTATGATGGTGCATGCAAGGGGCGGCCCGCCGGGCCGAACCCAGCCGCACCGGATTGCCGGACGACATCGAGAGGCCGCCCCGGTTCCCGACTCCGCGGAGGCAACCGAGGCGATTGAATGGAACGCGGCACTTGCCCCGTTGGAGGACACCGAATGACGAATCCCGAAAGGGCTGCAACCGGCTTTGCCTTGTCGAGCCGTATATCCGCATGGGCCCATCCGGCCACGGCCGGGGCGACCGCCACATGAGCCTCTTCAGGAGTCGGCGCGCGTGAACGACCTGTCCATGCCTGACGCCCCGTTGACCGCAGAGGCCGCCGTCGGTGCCGCCGGGAACCCTTTTGCAGAACGCCATGCCGAAAGCCGGGCCTGGGGTCGGGTGCTGGCACGCTATCGCACGCCCAGCCCGCTGCGCAGCACCTTCGAGCTGGTGATCACCGTCGTTCCCTTCGTGATCTTCTGGACCCTGTCCGCGCTGGCCGCCGTGAACGGCGTCTGGTGGGGGCTGGTGCTGACGATCCCCGCCGCCGCCTTCCTCGTGCGGATGTTCATCCTGCAGCACGATTGCGGCCACGGGTCGCTGTTCGCCAGTCGCCGGACCAATGACTGGACCGGGCGCATCCTCGGGGTGCTGACCTTCACGCCCTACGACTATTGGCGCCGCACGCATGCGGTCCATCACGCAGGGTCGGGCAACCTCGACAAGCGCGGCATCGGGGATGTGACCACCCTGACCGTCGCCGAATACCGCGCCCTGTCTTGGTGGGGCCGCGCGCAGTACTGGCTCTATCGGCATCCGCTGGTGCTGCTGGGCTTCGGGCCCGCCTGGCTGTTCATCTGCCAGTACCGTCTGCCGGTCGGGCTGATGCGCGCGGGTGTGCAGCCCTGGGCGTCGACGCTGGTGACCAACCTGTTCATCGCGGTGCCTGCGGGGATCCTGATCTGGCTCATGGGTATCTGGCCGTTTCTGGCGGTGCAGCTGCCGATCACCCTGATGGCCGCGACCGCGGGCGTCTGGCTGTTCTACGTCCAGCACCAGTTCGAAGAGACCCACTGGTCCGAGGGCGATGACTGGAACATCCTGGACGCGGCCCTGCACGGCAGTTCGCACTACGATCTGCCGCCGGTGCTGCAATGGCTGAGCGGCAATATCGGCATCCATCACGTGCATCACATGGCAAGCAGGGTGCCGTTCTACCGGCTGCCGCAGATCCTGCGCGACCACCCGGAGCTTGGCAACATCGGGCGTCTGACGCTGCGCGAGAGCCTGGGATGCGTAAAGCTCGTGCTCTGGGACGAAAGCGCAAAGCGGCTGGTGACCTTTCGGGAAGTGCGCCAGGGCGTCGCCTGAGCGATCCGAGCGATCCGAGCGATCCAAGCGACCGGGACGGTCGGCCCCGAGGGGGCGACCGTTCTGGTTTCTGCGGCGCGGGCGATCATGCCGTGCGCTTGCCCGCGCGGTGTCCGCGCCCGGCTGTCGATCGTGGCTTTTCGACGCGCATGGCAGGGATTAGGCTTGGACATGATGAAAACCGTACTTCTGACCACCCATCTCGACGCGCCGCCCGACCGGGTCTGGGACGCGATCAACACGCCGCGCCTGTTCCTGTTCGTGGCGCGCCCGGTGATGTATTTCGAGCCGGTGGACCCACCCGCGTGGCCGGAACGATGGGACAATCGGGCCTATGTCCTGCGCCTGACCTTGTGGTGCCGCATCCCGTTCGGGCGCCAGACGGTCCGCATCTCGCGCCCCGCGACGGATGGACCGTCAAGACAGCTGCGCGACAACGGACAAAGCGCGCTGATCCGGCGATGGGATCACGTGATGACCGTGGCCCCCGAAGGCACGGGCACCCGCTACAGCGACCATATCGAGATCGAGGCGGGCCTTCTGACCCCCCTGATCGCCGCCTATGCGCGGTGGTTCTACGGGCACCGGCACCGCCGCTTTCACAAGCTCGTGGCGGCGGATTTCGACTACGACGCGGCCTGATCGGGCGACGTTGCGGCGTCCGTATCTGTCGCGTCCCCCGTGTCGCGCGGTGCCTCATCCCTGTCCGGACGCAGGCGCAGCCGGGCCCAGATCGGCAGGTGATCGGACGCCACGCGCGCGTGTGAGCCGCCGTGCACGGCGGCCTCGTCGATTTCGATCCCGGTGCCGTGGGCGATGCCGTCCAGCGCCGCGACAGGCCGCGAGGCGTGAAAGCTTGGCCCGGGGGCAACCATGTTAAAGTCGCGCGACCACGGCTCGAAGCCCTTGCGGTCGGACCATTCGTTGAAATCCCCGGCGATCAGCGCGGTTTGGGTCTCGGGGCCGATATGGGCGCAGATCTGCTGCATCTGGCGGCGGCGCCAGCTGCGCATCAGCCCAAGGTGCGTTCCAACCACGGTCACCCCCTCGACGCAGGCCATGACCGCGCCGCGCGGTTCCAGCCCGGGCAGGGTCAGGTGGCGCGGATTAGTGACCGAAAGACCCCGCCGGACAAGGATCGCGTTGCCGTGCCAGCCCAGGCTGACCGCGTTGCGCGCCAGATCGGCGGGCACGTAGTCGGTTTCCTGCTCGATCAGAAAATGCGGCAGTGCCGACGGGCGCGCGCCGAGACGCTTGTCGGCCTCCTGCAGGACCACGATATCGGCGTCGATCTCGTTCAGGACGGCGAGGATCCGCGCCGGATCGCGTTTCCAGTCGAGTCCGACAGCCTTGCGGATGTTGTAGCTTGCCAATGTCAACATGCGCTAAAGCACCGGCGCCAGAAGTCGCGCGAAGGGCGCGCCGACGCGCACCTTCAGCGGTTGGTCAGCCAGATCGGTCTCCAGCCCGTCGCTTCTGGCGATGTCTGCCTCCAGCATGGCTGCGACCTGACCGGCAAAGCCGGTATCGAAGATCAGCGCCATGGTCTCGAAGTTCAACCGGAACGAGCGATTGTCGAAATTGGCGGTGCCGATGGCGGCAAGGTCGTCATCCATCACTACGACCTTCTGGTGGGTGAAGCCTTCGGTGTAGCAATAGACCTCGACGCCGACGGCGCGGATTTCGTCGAAATAGGCGAAGGCCGCGAGCCAAGTGAGCATGTTCTCGGCCATGGCCGGCACGATCAGCCGCACCTCGCACCCCCGAAGCGCTGCCGCCTTGAGCGCGGTCAGCAGCGCATCGTCCGGGATGAAATAGGGTGTGGCGATCCACACCCGCCGCCGCGCCCGCGATATGGCGCTGAAGAACAGCAGCGCGGCGGTGTCCATCTCGTCGTTCGGACCGGCGGACACGATCAGCGCGGACAGGTCCTCGGGGCAGGCTTCGGGTTGCCAGTCCAGCGCCACGTCAAGGCGTTCCTGCGTCGCCCAGTGCCAATCCTCGTAGAACGCGAGCTGAAGCTGCGCCACCACCGGGCCGCGCAACGCCACATGGGTATCGCGCCAGTCGCCGCCGGGGGCATCCTTGCCGACATAGGTGTCGGACACGTTGTGGCCGCCGGTAAAGCCCACGATGCCATCGACGATGACCGTCTTGCGGTGGTTTCTGAAATTCAGCTTGAACCGCTTGTTGGGGCCGGGTGCGTCCATCGGATCGAGGATGGTGACGCCGCCGTCGCGCAGCCGGGCGCGGTAGTCCGATGCCAGCCCGTAGCTGCCGACCCCGTCATAGATCACCCGCACCGCCACGCCGCGGTTGGCGGCGTCGATCAGGCGGTCGGCCAGCGCGCTGCCCAGTTCGTCGTCGACGATGGTATAAAACTGCACGCAGACGTATTTCTCGGCGGCGTCGATGGCCGCGAAGATGGCGTCGAAAGTGGCTCTGCCGTCGATCAGCAGCGTCGCGGCATTGCCGCCCAGCACCGGCATCCCGGCCAGCCGTTCGAACGGTCGGTAAAGCCCGTCGTCGCGCGGCGCGGGCGGGTAGTTCTGGCTGACAATCTCGATTTCCTGTGTGGTCTGGTGCGAGATCAGGCGCGTCCGTTCGTATCGGCGCAGCTTGTGCCGTCCGAAGACCAGATAGGACGGCAGGGCGAACCATGGCGCGGCCAGCAGGAACACGACCCAGGCAGCCGCCCCCTGCGGCGTGCGCGACGAGACGATGGCGCGCCACACCGCATAGAAGATCAGCGTGGGGACCAGCACCGCCGCAGCGGCCAGAAGATAGGATTCGAATGTGATCATCGCGTGAATGTAGGCCGAAGCGTTTCCCTGTGCATGCGGAAAACGGCATTCCTGCGCACCGCAGGCCTGCATCGCTGCGGGCCGGGCAAGGGTGCGACGGGCGCTTGGCACGCACCCGGCGCGCACTGGGCACGCACTGGGCACGCACTGGGCACGGGCCCGGCGCGGAAAGCCGCGAAACACGCCGCGAAGTGGGTTTTACCACCCGGTCGCGGCTGCTAGCGTTGACCTATTCGCCGCGGTCGGTCCGAAAGCGGGGCAAGGCCGCGCGCGGGTCCGTCCGGATCGATGTCAACCACCGCAAACCTGAAGGTGCACACATGGTTTTGTCGCTATCGCGCAGGGATTTTCCGACCGGTTTCCAGCTTGGCGCCTCGACCGCCGCCTACCAGATCGAGGGGGCGTCCTTCGGCGGCGCGGGCGCGTCGCATTGGGACAGCTATGCCGCGACCCCCGGCAATGTCGTGCGAGGCGAGGACGGGGCGGTGGCCTGCGATCATTACCACCGCTTCGAGACCGACCTCGACCTGGTGCGGGACGGCAATTTCGACGTCTACCGCTTTTCCACATCTTTCGCGCGGGTCATGCCCGACGGTCGCATCGTGAACCCCGAGGGGCTGGATTTCTACGACCGGTTGGCCGACGCGATCACCGCGCGCGGGCTGAGCCCGTCGCTGACGCTCTACCATTGGGACCTGCCCTCGGCGCTGGCCGATCAGGGCGGTTGGGCCAATCGGGACACCGCCGCGCGGTTCGCCGATTACACCCGCGTCGTGATGGACCGGATCGGCGACCGCATGGACAGCGTCGCCACCATCAACGAGCCGTGGTGCGTGGCCTGGCTCAGCCATTTCCTCGGGCTTCAGGCCCCGGGTCTGCGCGACATCCGTGCGGCCAGCCGGGCGATGCACCACGTGCTGCTGGCGCATGCCAAATCGCTCGAGGTGATCCGGGGCAGCGGCGCGGATGTGCAGGCGGGCATCGTGCTGAACTTCGCCCATCCCCATTGCGCCAGCGCCAGTGACGCCGACAAGGCCGCCACGCGGACCTTCGACGGCATCCATAACCGCTGGTTCATCGAGGCGCTGACCAGGGGCACTTACCCCGAGGATATCCTCGGCACGCTTGCGCCGCACATGCCCGAGGGCTGGCAGGACGACATGGGCGCAATCTCGGCTCCGATCGACTGGCTGGGGGTGAATTACTACACGCGCACCACGCTGCGGCACGAAGAGGGCAGCCTCTGGCCGCATTACCGGGAAATCCCCGGTCCGCTGCCCAAGAGCGACATGGGATGGGAGATCTATCCCGACGGGTTGCGGTCGCTCTTGGTGCGGCTGGCGACGGAGTACACCGGCGACACGCCGATCTATGTCACCGAAAACGGCATGGCGGGCGACGATCACCTGATGGACGGCGCCGTCGACGACCCGGTGCGGGTGACCTATTTCGACGATCATCTGAAAGCGGTGCAGTCCGCCATCGCCGAGGGCGCGCCGGTGCGGGGCTATTTCGCCTGGTCGCTGATGGACAACTACGAATGGTCCTTCGGCTACGACAAACGCTTCGGCATCGTCTACGTGGATTACGAAACGCAGGCGCGTACCCCCAAGGCGTCCTATCACGCGCTGGCCGGGGCCTTCGCGCGCTGACATCGCGCAGCCGCCGCCCGGCCTGTCACACCGCTAGAGCCGCAGGCCGCTGTCGGGATCGAACAGGTGCAGGTTCGCGGCGTCGATCGACAGGTGCATTGGCGCGCCGCCGGGTCTGGGCGTGTGCACCCCGGGCAGGCTGGCGGTGAAGGCAAGACCGTCGGGGTCGAGCCGTCCGTGCAGCAGCGTATTGGCCCCCAGGGGTTCGGACAGCTGCACCAGCATCGCCAGCGGGCCGTCCGGGTCCGGGTGCAGGTGTTCGGGGCGCAGGCCCAGCTTGACCGGCCCCGGGCGTTTGTCGGTATCGGCGATCGCTGCGCCCGCAAGCATCACCTTGCCGCCCGCAACCTCGGCATCCAGGATGTTCATCGCGGGGCTGCCGATGAACTGCGCGGCAAACAGCGTGCGCGGGCGTTCGTAGACGTCCAGCGGCGTGCCGATCTGTTCCGCCACGCCGCCATTCATCACGATCATCCGGTCGGCCATGGTCATCGCCTCGACCTGATCGTGGGTCACGTAAAGCGCGGTGATACCGAGCTTGGACTGCAACTCCTTGATCTCGAGCCGCATCTGCACGCGCAGCTTGGCGTCGAGGTTCGACAGCGGCTCATCGAACAGGAACACCGCCGGTTCGCGCACGATGGCGCGGCCCATGGCGACGCGCTGGCGCTGACCGCCCGAGAGTTGCCGGGGCTTGCGGTCGAGCAGGGCCTCGAGTTGCAACAGCTTTGCCGCCGCCGCGACCTTGCTGCGGATCTCGTCCTTGGGAAGCCCGGCGATCTTGAGCCCGTAGCCCATGTTCTGTTCGACCGACATGTGCGGGTAAAGCGCGTAGTTCTGGAACACCATGGCGATGTCGCGGTCCATCGGCTCCTTGTCATTGGCGCGCACGCCGCCGATCAGAATATCGCCCGAGGTGATCGTCTCGAGCCCGGCAACCATGCGCAGAAGCGTGGACTTGCCGCAGCCCGAGGGACCGACGATGACGATGAACTCGCCATCCGCGATCTCGACGTCGATACCGTGGATGACATCCGTGGCCCCGAAGCTTTTCTTGACGTTCTGAAGTGTGACTGTCGCCATTCTTATTTCTCGCTGTCTACAAGGCCGCGGACGAAGAGTTTCTGCATCGACACCACGACGATCACCGGCGGCACCATCGCCAGGATCGAGGTCGCCATGATGGTCGGCCAATGGGCAAAATCATCGCCCGAGGGGAACATCTGCTTGATGCCCATGACGATGGTGTTCATCTCGGGGTCGGTGGTGATCAGGAGAGGCCAGAGGTACTGGTTCCAGCCGTAGATGAACAGGATCACGAAGAGCGCGGCCACGTTGGTGCGGCTCATCGGGACGACGATATCCCAGAAGAACCGCATCGGGCGCGCGCCGTCGACGCGGGCGGCCTCGGCCAGCTCGTCGGGGATGGTCATGAAGAATTGCCGGAACAGGAACGTCGCCGTCGCCGACGCGATCAACGGAAAGATCAGCCCGGAATAGGAGTTCAGCATCCCGAAACTCGCCACCACCTCGTAGGTGGGCACGATGCGGACCTCGACCGGCAGCATCAGCGTCAGGAAGATCAGCCAGAAGAACAGGTTGCGCGCCGGAAAGCGGAAATAGACGATGGCAAAGGCCGACAGGAGCGAGATCACGATCTTGCCCACGGCGATGCCGATCGCCATGATCATGCTGTTCATCAACATCGTGGCCACCGGCACATTGACGCCGGAAAACAGCGCGTTCTTGTAGTTTATGAAGAACTGATCGCCCGGCCAGACCGGCATCGGCGGCTGGATGATGTCGGCCTGCGTCACGGTCGACGCGACAAAGGCCAGCCAGATCGGAAAGAAGATCACCAGGATCCCGGCGATCATGAACACATGCGTCAGCCACAGGCCCGCGCCGCGCTTTTCCACCATGCCATGCACGTCGCGGGCCATCAGTAATGCACCTTCTTCTCGACATACTTGAATTGCAGCACCGTCAGCAGTCCGACGACGATCAGCAGGATCACCGACTGCGCCGAGCTCGAGCCCAGATCCTGCCCCACGAAGCCGTCCGAAAAGACCTTGTAGACCAGGATCGTGGTCGATTGCTGCGGCCCGCCCGCGGTGATCGTGTGGATGACGCCGAAGGTCTCGAAGAAGGCGTAGACCACGTTGACCACCAGCAGGAAGAAGGTGGTGGGCGACAGAAGCGGCAGCACGATGGTCCAGAACCGCCGCCAGAAGCGGGCACCGTCGATGGCCGCCGCCTCGATCACCGATTTCGGCACCGATTGCAGGGCGGCAAAGAAAAACAGGAAGTTGTAGCTGATCCGGCCCCAGGCCGAGGCCACGACCACAAGGCCCATCGCCTCGCCGCCGTTCAGCACGTGGTTCCAGTCATAGCCGAGCTTGCCCAGATACCACGCCACCACGCCAACGCGGGTGTTGAACATGAACAGCCAAAGGACTCCGGCGACGGCGGGGGCCACGGCATAGGGCCAGATCAGCAGCGTGCGATAGGTGCCCGACCCCTTGATCAGGCGGTCCGCGATGACCGCCAGGAACAGCGCCGGGATCATCGAGCAAAGCGTCACCAGGATCGAAAAGATCGCCGTGGTGACAAAGGAGGCGCGGTAATATTTGTCGCCCAGCAGGTATTCGAAATTGCCAAGCCCCACGAATTGCGACGACAGCCCGAACGGGTCGGGGATGAACAGCGATTGCCAGACCGCCTGACCCGCCGGGTAGAAGAAGAACACCGCCGAGATGAAGACCTGCGGCGCGATCAGCAAGAGCGGCAGAAGCCAGCCCTTGAAGGTAACGCGTTTTTCCATCGGGCTCCTCCTCGGAGTATTCAGATTGGCGAACGTCAGGCAGCGGCGGCACACAGCCCGGAACGCCCGGATCGGCGGATCACGGCCCCCTTGCAGCGCGAAAGCCACCGGCGCGGGCCGGGCCCGTATGGAAATGGGCGGCGGTCAGCGCGGGCCGGTTCCGGTCGTCATCGCCGCGCAGTATGGCAGCATAATAGGGTGCGCGCCCCGGGGGGGCGGGGCGCGCGCATGTCAGGCTTCAGCGGCTGGACTGCTCGAAGCGGCGCAGCAGTTGATCGCCACGCTCTTTCGCGCTGTCGAGCGCTTCCTGTGCGGTCTTGTCACCGGCCCAGACGCCTTCCAGTTCCTCGTCGATGATGCCACGGATCTGGTCGAAGGATCCCAGGCGCAGGCCCTTGGAATTGGCGGTGGGCGTATTCGTCGTCATCTGGATCACGGCCACGTCGGTGCCGGGGTTCTCGTCGTAGAAACCGGCCTCGCGGGTGGCGTCTCCGGCTGCCGTGGTGATCGGCAGATAGCCCGTATCCTGGTGCCACTGCGCCTGCACCGGGGTCGAGGAGAGGTAGCTCAGGAACTCGCCGACACCGGCGTATTCCTCGGGCTCGTGGCCCTCCATGACCCAGAGCGAGGCCCCGCCGATGATGGTGTTCTGCGGCGCGTTGCCGACACCTTCCCAATAGGGCAGGGGCCGCACGTCGAAGTCGAATTCCGCCTCGGCCTTGATGCCCGCGTAGCCCGCCGAGCTTTCGGTAAAGAGCGCGCAGGCCCCGGAGCGGAAATTCGCGCCGCCCTCGTTGCGCCGCCCGGTATAGATGAATTTGCCCTCTTGGGCCCATTCACCCATCTTCGCGATATGCGCGACCTGCGCCTCGCCGTTCAGCATCAGCTCGGTGTCGGTGCCCGCAAAGCCGTTGTCCTTCGAGGCGAAGGGCACGTCGTGATAGGCCGACAGGTTCTCGAGGTGGATCCAGCTTTGCCACGCGGTCACGAGCGGGCATTCCTCACCGGCCTCTTTCAACTGGTCGAGCACGGAATCGACGGCCTGCCAGGTGGACAGATCCACATCGGGGTCGATCCCCGCGCCCTCGAGCCGGTCGCGATTGACCCAGAGCACCGGCGTCGAGGAGTTGAAGGGCAGCGACAGCATCTTGCCGTCGGTGGTGGTGTAATAGCCCTTCACGGCCCCGATATAGGCGTCGGGATCGAATGCCGCGCCGCTTTGCTCCATGACTTCATAGACCGGGCGGATCGCCCCACTGGCCCCCATCATGGTGGCGGTGCCGACCTCGAAGACCATCAGGATATGCGGCTGCTCACCGGCGCGGAAGGCGGCGATGCCGGCATTCAGCGTCTCGGAGTAGTTGCCCTTGTGGCTGGCGGTGACGGTGTAGTCGGACTGGCCCGCGTTGAAGTCTTCGACCTGGGCCGCGACCAATTCGCCAAGGCGACCGGTAAAGGCATGCCAGAACTGGATTTCGGTTTGCGCACTGGCCGCGATGGGCGTGAGCGCGGTTGCGCAGGCGGCAAGGATGCCGAGCGTTGACTTTTTCATACTGTTCTCCCTGTGCACCGGATGCGGTGCGATCGTTGACCCCTGCGGCAGACGGATCGCTCCGTGCTGACCCAGGCATGGGATCAGACTACATTCGAGACGGGATATGGCAAGACGCTATCGTCGGACGCCTCATGGCGGAGGATCCTTTTTCTGGTACGATATCAGTTTGTTAGGGGGTCGATCCCGGGCATTTTCGCGCTGCGCTGCGGCGTCCTTTGCGCCGCGGCTACGTGCATGCGGCGCGGCGGGCGGTCAGGCCTGCCGCCGGTCCTGCCGGTCTGTCAGCGCCGCCGCCAGCGCCTTGGGGGGCCAGCCGTCCTCGACCGCGCGCCGCAACAGGGCCGCCTGGGATTCCGGGGCAAGCCCGTCCGAGGGCGGGTCGCGGTCGAGGTTGGTGGGGAAGGAATAGCCCTCGGCGGTGGCGGCGATCACCGCATCGAGGGCGGCATCGTCCAGCGTGCCGTCAGCGCGCTTCTTGCGCAGCACCGGAAAGACGGCCCGGCACATCGCGGTTCTGTCGACCTGCTCCATCGCGCGCCCGAAGGCCGAGGAGACCTGCAGCAGGTTGACCATCCGGTGCTCGTCCGGGGTCGTGTTTGCGCCCGCCGCGTGAAAAAGCGCCGGGCTGAAGAACAGCGCATCGCCCTTCGACAGCGGCAATTGCACGCAATGCGACTCGAAGAAGTCGCGGAAGTCGTCGCGCCGCCAGGCGACGTAGCCGGGGGCGTAGAGCTGTGAGAAGGGCAGCAGTTTGGTCGGTCCGGCCTCGACGGTCATGTCGCAATGGGCGATGCCGCCCTGCAAGGTCATCAGCGGCGACAGCTCGTGCACATGCACAGGGTAGCGGGCGCTGACCTCGGCGGTCTGGAAGCCCAGGTGGTAATCGCGGTGGGCCTGCTGCGCCGCGCCGCCCGGATGGACGAGGTTGATCTGCGCGGTCATCTGGTAATTCGGGCCGAGCCAGGCGGCGCAGGCGGCATCGATGGCCGGATTGGCGAAATAGCGCACGTAGACGTCCGGTGCCGCAAGACACAGTTTCTGCAGCGCGTTCCAGATCCGGTCATTGCTGCCCGCGGCGGCGAAATGATCGGACCCGTCGCCGCTTGCGGCCTTTTCGGTGTCGATGATGCGGCGGTAGATCCGCGTCGCGGCGTCGATGGCATCGAGATCGGCACAGGCGGCTTTAAGAACGAACACGCCCGCGCCCTCGCGCAGAATCCGCGCCCATTCGGCCATCAGCGTCGCGCGGCTGCCCGGGGCCCGCAGAATGCGGCGCAGCGCGGTCGCCTTGTAGACCGGGACGTTCTTCGGCGCGCCCTCGGCATGGGGGATGTCTTCCGGCGCGACGTTGCGACGGGTGAGGGCGGCAAAGGCGGCCAGATCGCAGGCCTTGGCGCTGTAATAGCCGGCGGTGCCAGTGCTCTGCGGGGTCATCGGGGTGCTCCTCGGGGTGGCGGGGCCGGACCGGATGCCGGGTCAGTCGGCGTCGCGCTCGGCGATCCAGGCATGATCGGGATCGTTCTGGAAGCGCCATTTGCGCAGCGGTCCGGCCATCACATTGAGGTAATACATCTCGTAGCCGTAGGGCGCGCCGCAGGGGTGATGCCCGCGTGGCACCAGCACCACGTCGCCATCCTTGACCGCCATCGTCTCGTCGAGGCTGCCATCCTCGGTATAGACCCGCTGCACGCCAAAGCCCTGCGCCGGGTTCAGCCGGTGGTAGTAGGTTTCTTCAAGGTAGGTCATGCGCGGGAAGTCGTTTTCGTCGTGGCGGTGACTGGGATAGGACGACCAGTTGCCCGGCGGGGTGAACACCTCGGTCACCAGCAGCGACGAGGCGACGTCGTGGTCTTCCATTGCGATGTTGTTGATGTGGCGCGTGTTCTGACCCTTGCCGCGCGACGTCAGGGTGATGCCCTCGGGGCCGAGCCTGCGCGCGGGATAGGCGGCCGTCGCCGGTGCGCTACAGACCGCCAGCACGCAATCGGTGGTGGCCTCGGCCTGCCAGTCGGAGGCCCCCGGAACATAAAGGCAATGCGGCGCGGTCCTGTCGAAGACCGACATCCGGTCGCCCATCTCTCCGAAGTCGGTGCCCGCGGCGCCGATCCGCGCACGGCCTTCGACAAGAACCAGTATCGCCTCGCGCTTGCCGGTCGCCTCGGACGCTGTCTGACCCGCGGCGAGGTGATAGAGGCCGAACCCCACGTAGGACCAGCCGGCGCGTTCGGGCGATATGTCGTGCACCTTGCCGTGTCGACCGGTTGGCTTGACCAGAAGCTCGCTCATACCGTGCCGCCAAGCGATCCCTCGAGCTTTGCGAGTTCCTGACCGCCTGCCATCAGGTCCTGCAACTCGTCCGGGGTGATCTGTCCGCGCTGTGCGGTGCCCAGTGTCTTGCCCCGGTTCAGCACGGTGAAACGGTCGCCCACGGCCATCGCATGGCGCACGTTGTGGGTGATGAAGACAACCCCGATGCCGTCCTTGCGGACCCGGTCGATGGTGGCCAGAACGTTCGAGGTCTGCCGGACGCCAAGCGCCGATGTCGGCTCGTCGAGGATCAGCACCTTGGCCCCGAAATAGACCGCGCGGGCGATGGCGACGGTCTGCCGCTCGCCGCCCGAAAGCGTGCCGACCGCCTGATCCGGCGCGCGCAGGTTGATGCCCATCTTGCGCATTTCTTCCATGGTGATCTCGTTGGCGCGATCGGTATCGAAGCGCTTGAACGGGCCGCGCCCGCGGGTTGGCTCGCGCCCCATGAAGAAGTTGCGCGTAACCGACATCAGCGGGATCATCGCGAGGT
Source organism: Roseivivax sp. CAU 1753 (assembly GCF_054482575.1). Classification (NCBI taxonomy): domain Bacteria; kingdom Pseudomonadati; phylum Pseudomonadota; class Alphaproteobacteria; order Rhodobacterales; family Roseobacteraceae; genus Roseivivax; species Roseivivax sp. CAU 1753. The sequence continues at coordinate 158,867 of NZ_JBTLRF010000005.1, forward strand.
CCTGATAGACCGTGGCGATGCCCGCCTCCATGGCGTCGCGGGGGCTGTCGAAGTCCATCTCGCGGCCCTCGAACATGATCTTGCCCTTCGAGGGCTTGTGCACCCCGGCCATGGTCTTGATGAAGGTCGACTTGCCCGCGCCGTTGTCGCCCAGAAGGCAGTGGCATTCGCCGGGGGCGATGTCGAAGGACACCCCGGCAAGCGCGATGACGTTGCCGAAGTGCTTTTCGATCTTGTCCATGTGGACAATGGGCGCGTGTTCCGTGCGTGAGTTCATCTTACCGCTCCCCCGTGACGCGTTTGCGGATCATGTTGTTGAACAGCACCGCGATCAGCAGCATGCCGCCAAGGAAGACGAGATACCAATCCTGATCGATATCGGTATAGGTCAGCCCGATCAGCACCATGCCGAAGATGATGGCGCCGAAGAACGCGCCGATGGCCGAGCCATAGCCGCCGGTCAGAAGACAGCCGCCGATGACCGCGGCGATGATCGCCTCGAATTCCTTCTGAAAGCCGCGCCGCGCATCGGTCGAGCCCGAATCCAGCACCGTGATGATGGCGACCAGGGCGGCGCAGCAGGCCGTGACCATGAACAGGATCAGCTTGACCCGGCGCACCGGAACGCCGGAATTGGAGGCCGCGTTGGCATCGCCCCCCGAGGCGAAGATCCAGTTGCCGAAGGGGGTTTTCTGCAGGACGTAGGTCGCCAGCAGCGCGATCACCACGAACCACAGGATCTCGACCGGAATGCCCTGTACCTTTGGCAGGCCGTTGCGGAACGTATCGATCAGGCCCATCTCGGCAAATTTCGCAAAGAGGCCCGGAAAGGCGTCACCGGAAAACAGCGCGGTCAGCGGGTCGCCCTCGACCGCATCGCGCACGCCGCGCAACTGGGTCGACCCCTCGGTCGCCCATTTCAGGCCGACCAGCGACAGGCCGCGCAGGATGAACAGGAAGGCCAGCGTCACGATGAAGGACGGCAGGCCGGTCGCCAGCACGATCTGCCCGTTGAAGGCCCCGACGCAGGCGGCAAAGACCAGTGTCGCGGGAATGGCAATGATCAGCGGCAGTCCGAAGGTGACGACGCAGGCCCCGAAAAAGAGCCCGGTGAAAGCCACCATGGAGCCGACCGAAAGGTCGAACTCTCCGCCGACCATCAAGAGCGCCGCGCCGATGGCCAGGATGCCCAGCTGCGCCGCCGGTTGCATGAAATTCATGAAGCCCGCCAGCGTGAACATCGCCGGATCGGCGGTCAGCAGGAAGAACACGGTGACCAGGATGACCCCCGCGATGGCACCCAGTTCGGGTCGCTTCATCACGCGTGAGAAAAAGGATTCCTGCCGGATCCGTTCGTCGGTCGCAGCATCTGTCGGCATCTCGTGTCCCCCCGGATTGCTGAAAGGGCGGGGCGGCTGCGTGCCGTCCCGCCCGTTGCGTCGATCAGCGAATGCCCTTGGCGGACAGTTCGACCACCTGACCGGCCTTGTCGGCGGTGATCAGGTTCGGACCCGAGGGAACGTTGCCGCCCGGCACCAGACCGTATTGCGCATGCAGCGCCAGGAATACGACCGGCAGGTAACCCTGAAGGAACTGCTGCTGGTCGATGGCAAAGGCGGCTTCGCCGTTCTGGACCGACTCGAGGAAGTTGGCCGACAGGTCGAAGGACGCGACCGCAATCTCGCCGCTGCCGCCGACAGCCGCGACAGCCGCAACCGCAGGTTCACCGGCCAGCGATGCACCCAGCGCCATGACCGCGTCGATGTCCTGGTTGGAATCGAGCGACGCCTTCACCTTGGCCTCGATCTCGGCGGGGTCGTTGGTGGTGGGCAGGACGGTCACGGTGCCGCCGAAGCCTTCCTCGAAGCCCGCGCAGCGATCGTCAAGCGACACGTTGCCGACCTCGTGGTTGATGCAGATGGCGTTGGTCTTGCCCATCTCGGCCATCTTCTCGCCAGCGGCGCGGCCGGCGTCGTACTCTTCCTGGCCCACGTGCAGCAGCGCGCCGAGGCCCTTGGAAACGTCCGAGCCCGAGTTCATCGAGATCACCGGAATGCCCGCGGCCACGGCCTTTTCGATGGACGGGCCAAGCGCGTCGGCATCGGGGATCGACACGACGATGCCGTCCGGCTCCTGGTTGACGGCGGCATCGATAAGCTGGCTCATCGCGACCATGTCGAAGGTTTCAGGCGCGCGGTATTCGACGTTGGCCCCGGTATCGGCCGCAGCCTTCTCGACGCCGTTCTTGACCACGGACCAGAACGGGTCGCTGGCCTGACCGTGGCTGACCACGATGATGTCCGTCGCAAGCGCGGGCGTGGCGATGGCCAATGCCGCGGCGGCAAAGGTGGTTTTCATCAAATGTTTCATAGTTCCTCCCAAATAAGACTTTTGCAGTCTTTCAAAGGCCGTCCTCGGACCTTATCGGAAGGAAAGCATGGATCGAAAATTTTTGCAACCGGTTGCAGAGAGGGCCGCTTCCGTCCGATGCTGACACCGCGGCAACCAGAGAGGTGACCGATGCCCGTGACATTGAAAGACGTGGCCGAGCGCGCGGGCGTGTCTCGGTCCGCGGTGTCGCGCACCTATACCGAAGGCGCGTCGGTGTCGGCCAAGACCCGCCGCAAGGTCGAGAAGGCGGCGCAGGAACTGGGCTACAGCCCCAACGCGCTGGCCTCGTCCCTGACCACGGGTCGGACCAAGCTGATCGGCCTGATTTCGAACAACTTCCACAACCCGCTGTTCTTGCAGGTGTTCGACCTGTTCACCCGGTTGTTGCAGGACCGGGGCCTGCGCCCCTTGCTGGTGAACCTGACCGATGAGACGGACCCCGCCCATTCGCTGCAGTTGCTGCGGCAATATTCGGTCGACGGGGTGATCGTGGCATCCTCGACCCTGTCGCCGGACTTCGCCCTGGCGTTCCAGAAGGCGCGCATCCCGGTGGTGCATTCCTTCGGTCGCTTCGCCAGCGCGCCCAAGGTGCATGTGGTCGGCATCGACAACGTCGAATGCGGGCGGATGGCGGCGGAAACGCTGATCGCGCGGGGCTATCGTCGGATCGGATTTCTGGGCGGTCCGCGCGGCGCGACCTCGACCATCGACCGGCGCAAGGGCTTTTTCGAGGTGGTCGACGCGACCGAAGGCGTCGCCGCGACGGAAAGCTTCGCCGCGGCCTATTCCTTCGATGCGGGCCGGAGCGAGATGCTGTCGCTGCTGGCGGCCCCGCTGTGCGAGGCGTATTTCTGCGGCGATGACGTGCTGTCCATCGGGGCGCTGTCGGCGTTGCGCGAAAACGGTCGCAGGGTGCCCGAGGATGTCGGCATCATCGGGCTCAATGACATGGACATGGCGCGCTGGCAGAACATCAACCTGACCACGATTCGCCAGCCGATCCGTCAGATCATCGACAGTTCGATCGAACTGGTGGTGGCGATGCTGGACGACCCAGACCGCCACCCCGAAGCGCGGCTGTTTGCCTGTCAGGTGATCGAGCGGGGCACGCTGCGCCCGCTCTGATCAGCGAAACATCGGCGGGCGGGCATCGACCCAGGCTCCGTCCCGCCGCGCCGAATCCACCGCCGCGAACACCGCCGCCATCGACCGCAGACCGTCCTCGGCGCCGGGCAGGCCGTCGCGGTCCTCGCCCCGGATGCGGGCGGCAAGATCGACATAGATATTGGCCACCGCCAGCGGGAAGCCCTCGGGGTGGGCGATGGCGACGCGGGACAGCCGCGCGGCGTCGTCGTCCAGGCCGGATTCGCCCTTTTCCATGATCTCGACCCGACCGCCCAGGCGTTGATAATAGACCTGGTTGGGCTGCTCTGACGCCCATCGCAGGCCGCCTTTTTCGCCGAAGATCTGGATATCGAGCCCATGCATCCGCCCCAGCGCCACGGTCGAGGTCCACAGCCTGCCGACGGTGCCGCGTTCGGTGCGGAAGTTGACCATGGCGTCGTCCTCGAGCACGCGCCCGGCCACGGTCGAGGCAAAATCGGCGGACAGGCTGCGGACCTCGTCGCCGGCGATGAAGCTGGCCAGATGCAGCGCGTGGATGCCGCAATCGGCCATCTGGCCCGACACGCCCGCCTGCGCCGGATCGTAGCGCCAGCGCACGCGCGGGTTGTCCGCATCGTCGCCCGCCGCATGATGGCCATGGCTGAAATTCGCCACGACGCAGCGGATCGCGCCCAGTTCGCCCGCCGCCACCATGGCGCGCATCTGGCGGATCATCGGATAGGCCGAATAGCAGTAGTTCACCGCGCAGATCTTGCCCGTCTCGCGCGCGATGCGGACAATCTCCTCGCCCTGCTCGACGGTCATGGTCATGGGTTTTTCGCACAGCACGTTGAACCCCGCCTGCAGGAAGGCCCGGGTGATTTCGAAATGGGTGGCGTTGGGGGTGGCCACGGTCACCAGGTCGATCCGGTCGGGGCGGTCCTTTTCGCCCGCCAGCATGTCCTGCCAGTTGGCATAGGCCCGATCGGGCGCGATGCCGAGCCGTTCGGCATAGGCGCGGCCCTTTGCCGGGTCGACGTCAAGCGCCCCGGCCTCGAACGCGAAGTTTCCGTCGGCCTGTGCGCCCAGACGGTGCGCCGGGCCGATCTGGCTGCCTTCGCCGCCACCGATCATGCCCCATCCCAGTTTTGCCATGTCGCAGACCTTTCTCAGTCGAAGCCGATAGAGCGCAGATATGCGCGGTTGATCCTGGCATCGCGCAGCGCGTCGGTGCCGGGCAGGGTCGGGTCGCAATCCTGCTCGACCGTGCACCAGCCGGAATAGCCGCCGCCCTCCAGCAGGTCCCGAACCCGGGGGAAATCCACGTCGCCATCGCCAAGGTTGCAGAAGATGCCCTGGCCGCAAGCCTCGTAGAAGCCGGTGCCGCGGGCAATTGCATCCGCCTTGACGACAGGGTCGATGTCCTTGAAATGCATGTAGCTTATGCGGGGCAGGTGGCGCTCCATGAAGGCAATGGGATCGAAGCCCGCATAGGAATGATGGCCGGTGTCGAAGCAGATCTTCAGGATGCCCTCGTCAACCTCGTCCAGAAGCCGCTCAAGCTCGGGCTCGAAGTCGATGAAGCCCGCCGCATGGGCGTGGATGCCCACTGTCAGGCCGTAATCCTCGGCGCCGATCCGCGCCACCTGGGCGATGCGGTCGCGGAAGGCGGCCCATTCGGCGGCGTCCATTTGTTCGGCGGCATCGGCCCGTCCGGCGGTGGGTGCCCGGCGCGGCGAGATCGAATCGATCAGCACCAGATGCTCGGCCCCGTGCGCCTTGAGCGCGCGGCAGGTCCGCACCGCGCCATCGAGCACATCGTCCCATTGCGCGGGGTCGTGAAAGGCGCGGAACACCACGCCGCCGATCAGCGTCAGATCGTGTTCGTCCAGCGCATCGGCCAGGATCGCGGGGTCCTCGGGCATGAAGCCGACGGGGCCCAGCTCGATCCCCGTGTAGCCTGCCGCGGCGCAGTCGCGCAGCACGTCGCGCCAATCGGGATTGCGCGGGTCCTGCGCAAACTCGACACCCCAGGAACAGGGCGCATTGCCGATCTTGATGCTCATCCGAGCCTCCTTCATGTGGGGGATACGTCTTGCCAGCGGCCCTGCGATTGCGACAGGCGGGCGGCTTCGGTCACGCGCGACACCGCGAGCCCGTCGCGGAAAGTGGGCCAGATCGCGCGGCCTTCGTGGATGGCGCGCAGGAAGTCGCGCGCCTCGATGATGATCTGGTCCTGATAGCCGGTGCCATGGCCCGGACCCTGGCAGAAAGGCAGGTAATCGGGATGGTCCGGTCCGGTCAGGATCTGGCGGAAGCCGCGCGTGGCCTGAGGGCCCGCCGCCTCATAGAGCCAGAGGGCATTCTGGTCCTCCTGGTTGAAGCGAATTGCGCCCCTGGTGCCCGTCACCTCGTAGATATAGCCCATCTTGCGGCCCGTCGCGACGCGGCTGAAGAACAGGTGGCCCATCGCGCCATTGGCGAAACGGCACATCATCTGGGCCTGGTCGTCGTTCAGCACCGGATCGCCGCCGCGTGTGGGGTGCACCGTCTCGATCTCGGCCATGACGCGGTCGATGGGGCCGATCAGGGCAAGCGCGGCGTTGATCATGTGCGGCGCCAGATCGCCCAGGGCACCGTTGGCGTCGCCCTTGGCGCGCCATGTGGCGGGCAGGGCGGGATCGGCGTAGAAATCCTCGGTGTGTTCGCCCCGGAACCAGGTGACGTCGCCGATGGCCCCGTCGGCGATCAGGCGGCGGGCGAATTGCGAGGCCGGCGTGCGGATGTAGTTGAAGCCGATCATGGTGACGATGCCCGCGTCTTCGGCGGCGGCGACCATGGCCGCGCCGTCCCGCGGCGAGGCGCCCAGCGGTTTTTCGCAGAACACGGGCTTGCCGAGGGCGGCCGCCGCGCGCACGATTTCAAGGTGGGTTTCGGGCGGCGAGGCGATGACGATGGCATCGACGCGGTCGTCGCCGACCAGAGCGCGCCAGTCCGGGGCCGCGCGGGCGAACCCGAAGGCGCGGGCGTAGCGGTCCGCAGAGGCTTGCGACGTCGCCGCCACCATCTCGAGACGCGGGCGCAACGGCGTGTCGAAGACCGCGCCGACAGCGGAATAGGCCACCGCATGCGCCTTGCCCATATAGCCGCCGCCGATGATGCCGATGCCGATCTCGGACATGGGGCCTTCTCCAGAATTTTATTGCAACCGGTTGCAATAGCGGTATCTATAAACCACTGTTCCGGTCAAGCGCGTTTGCAAGAGGCACGCAATTTATCAGCGCCAAGGGGGACGACATCATGCGCGACGACACCATCCGGCTGACCACGGCGCAGGCGATCATTCGCTATCTGGATGCGCAATTCATCGAGATCGACGGCCAGCGCCAGCGGCTTTGCGGCGGCGGCTTCGGCATCTTCGGTCATGGCAACGTGACCTGCCTTGGCGAGGCGCTGTACGATCACAGGGACACGCTGCCGCATTATCGGGGGCAGAATGAACAAAGCATGGGATTCGCCGCGGCAGCCTATGCCAAGTATCACCTGCGGCGCCGCTTCATGTTCTGCACCGCGTCGGCGGGGCCGGGTACGGCGAACCTGCTGACCGCGGCGGCCCTGGCCCATGCCAATCGGCTGCCGATGCTGATGCTGTGCGGCGATACCTTCCTGACACGGCTGCCCGACCCGGTGCTTCAACAGCTCGAGCATTACGGCAATCCGACCCTTGGCGTGAATGACGCCTTCCGCGCCGTGAGCCGCTACTGGGACCGCATCACCCATCCCGCGCAGGTCATCCAGTCGCTGCCCGCGGCGCTCGCGACCATGCTCGATCCGGCCGATTGCGGTCCGGCGTTTCTGGGTCTGCCGCAGGATGTGCAGGGCTGGGCCTATGACTATCCGGCCGCGTTCTTCGCCGAGCGCACGCACCGCATCCGCCGGGTGGCCCCCGACACGGACGAGGTCGCGGATGCCGTGGCCGCTCTGAAAGCCGCCGCGCGCCCGGTGATCGTCGCGGGCGGCGGTGTGCAGTATTCCGGTGCCGTGGCCGAATTGACGGGTTTTGCCGAGGCGCATGGCATTCCGGTGATCGAGACCATCGCCGGCCGCGCCAACCTGCGCGCCGATCATCCGCTGAACATCGGCCCCGTGGGCGTCACCGGGTCGGACAGCGCCAACGCGGTGGCCGGGGCGGCGGATGTGATCCTGTCGGTCGGATCGCGCCTGCAGGACTTCACTACCGGGTCCTGGACCGTGTTTGCGCAGGACGCCACGCTGGTGTCGCTCAACGCGGCGCGGCACGACGCGGGCAAGCACTTCGCGCACCCCGTGGTGGGCGACGCCAGGCTGGGCCTTCAGGCGTTGGCGCGGGGTCTGGCGGGCTACCGGGCGCCGGACAGCTGGACCGGGTTCGCCCAGGACGCGCGCCGCACCTGGGACGCCTATGTCGCCGAGAACGTGCGCCCCGGCAACGGCCCCAACTCCTACGCGCAGGCCATCGGCGTGGTGAACGCGCTCTGCGATCCGCGCGACCGGGTGGTGACGGCGGCGGGGGGCCTGCCCGCCGAGGTCACGGCCAACTGGCGCACGCTGGATATCGGCACCGTCGACGTCGAATTCGGTTTTTCCTGCATGGGCTACGAAATCGCGGGCGGCTGGGGCGCGCGCATCGCGCAATCCGAGGTCGAGCCTGACGCCGACACCATCGTCTTTGTGGGCGACGGATCCTACCTGATGCTGAACTCCGACATCTATTCGTCGGTTCTGAGCGCCAAGAAGCTGATTGTCCTCGTGCTCGACAATGGCGGTTTTGCGGTGATCAACAAGTTGCAGAACAACACCGGCAATGCCAGTTTCAACAACCTGCTCGCGGATGCGCCGACGATCCCCGCGCCCTTCGCGGTCGACTTCGCGGCCCATGCGGCGGCGATGGGGGCGCATGCGGTGCGCGTCGACACGCCCGAGCAGCTGGGCGAGGCCTTCCGCGCGGCCAAGGCGGCGGACACCACGTCGGTGATCGTGATGACCGTCGACGCCTACGAGGGATGGACCACCGAAGGCCACGCCTGGTGGGAGGTGGGCACGCCGGAAGTGTCCGACCATGCCGCGGTGCGCGAAAAGCACGCCGAGACCGAGGCCGGGCGCGCGCGCCAGCGGCGGGGCGTGTGATGGCGGGGCTTGGCATCGACGCGGTCCGCAAGGGCATCGCGCGCAACGCCTTCGTGGTGCTGGGACGCGCCGGGATCGACCTGTTCGCCGATCCGCCGGGGGTGAAAAGCGAAGATGCCGACACCTTCCATGCGGATCTGGGTGGGTCCTCGGCCAATATCGCGGCGGGACTTTGCAGGTTCGGGGCGACGGCGGCGCTGGTCACCTCGGTTTCGGATGACGCGGTCGGGCGGTTCTGCATCAACAAACTGCGCCATTACGGCGTCGATACGCGCCATGTGCGCAAGGTGGCGGGCGAGTACCGCACCTCGCTGGCGCTGTATGAAAGCCGGATCGAGAATTTCCAGAACGTCATCTACCGCAACGGCGCCGCCGATTTCCAGGTCACCGAGGCCGACATGGCGGCGGTCGATCTGGACCCTTTCGGCGCGCTGGTGACGGCGGGCACGGTCTTCGCCGCAGAGCCGTCGCGCGGGGCCACCTTCCGCGCCTTCGAGCGCGCCCGCGCCGCCGGTCTGCCGATCCTGTTCGACATCGATTACCGCCCCTATTCCTGGCCCTCGCCGGAGGTCGCCGCCGAGGTGCTGAGCCGCGCCGGTGCCGCGTCGGACATGATCGTCGGTAATGACGAAGAGTTCGGATTCATGGCAGGCGACATGGCGCGCGGGCTTGAAAAAGCGCGGGCGCTGGCCCGGGACGGCGTGGCCATCGTCATCTACAAGATGGGCGAACAGGGCGCGATCACGCTGGCGGGCGGGCAGGAGATCCGCACCGGCATCTACCCGGTCGATGCGATCAAGCCCAACGGCGCGGGCGATGCCTTCATGGCCGGGCTGCTGGCGGGCATGGCCGACGGGCTGGACCTGCGCGATGCGGTGCTGCGCGGGTCGGCCTGTGCCGCGATCGTCGTCTCGAAACCCGGCTGCGCACCGGCGATGCCCGATCACGCGCAGCTTGCCGCCTTCCTTGCCGATCATCCCCAGCCGACAGAGGTCTGAGCCGATGCATATCGCCCCTTACGACAACGCCAACGCGCCCATCGTCGACACCCAGGACGCGCGTGTGCCGCTGAACTACTTCAACATCGTCAAGCTGAAGAAGGGCGAAAGCTTCGGCTACGCGGTGCCCGGATACGAGACCTGCATCGCCCCCGCGACGGGGCTTGTGGATGTGACCGTGGGCGGGTTTTCCGCGAAAGATCTGGGCGGGCGCGGCGTCGATGTCTGGGACGGCGAACCCGAGGGCGTCTATGTGCCCACCGGGGCCGAGGCGCGCTTCACCTGCCTTTCCGACAGCGCCGAGGTCTTTGTCGCGGGCGCGAAATTTGACGACGTGCTCGAGCCCTTCGCGGTGCGCAGCGACGAGATCGACCTTGTGCAATACGGGTCGGACGACACCAAGACCCATCGCAAGATCAAGCATATCCTGGGTGCCAACCAGCATGACCGGGTCGGCCGCCTGCTGGTGTCAGAGCTGTATACCGTGGGGCAGGGCGGCTGGTCCGGCTTTCCCAGCCACAAGCACGACACCGACCGCAAGGGCGACGACGGGGCGTTGATCGAGACCCGCCACGACGAAACCTACAACTTCCGCTTCCGGCCCGATTACGGATCGGGTCTGCAGATGTTGCAGCGCGAAGACAACGAGCCGGGCGATGCCTATCACATCGTCAACGGCTCGACGATGCTGATCGACAAGGGTTATCACCCCTGCTGCGTGCTGCCGGGCTATGAGATGTATTATTTCACCATACTCGGCGGGCTGAGCCAGCGCAGTCTCAAGCAGTATTTCCAGCCCACCCATGCGGCGCAGTTGCATACCATTCCGGGGATCATGGACATGGTGGCGAAGTTCAAATGACGCGGGCGACGCTGAAAGACGTCCTGCAACCGGCGATGACAGGCGGTTACGCGGTCGGCGGGCTGGTCTGCCTCGGCTGGGAAGACATGCGCGCCTATGCCCGTGCCGCCGAAGCGCTGGGCCTGCCAGTGATCCTGCAGGCCGGTCCGTCCTGTCGCAAGCACACGCCGCTGCCGGTGCTGGGCGCGATGTTCCGCAATCTTGCCGACAGCGTCACGGTGCCGGTCGTGGCGCATCTCGATCACGGCTATACCTATGACGAATGCCGCGAGGCGCTGGAGGCGGGGTTCACGTCGCTGATGTTTGACGGGTCGCGCAAGCCCCTGTCGCAGAACATCGACGAGACCGCGCGCATCGCCGAGATGGCCCATGCGGCGGGCATCTCCTGCGAGGGCGAAATCGGCTTTGTGGGATATGCATCGGGGGACGCGTCGCTGGGCACCGATCCCGAAGAAGCGGCGCGCTTTGCCCGCGAAACCGGCGTCGACGCGATGGCGATCTCGGTCGGCAACGTGCATCTGCAACAGGACCACGAGGGCGGGCTCGACGAGGCCCGCATCCGCGCCATCGAGGCGGTGACGGACCTGCCGCTGGTGATCCACGGCGGATCGGGCGTGCCGGTGGCGCAGCGCACGGCGCTGGCGCGCGGCTCGAAAATCGCCAAGTTCAACATCGGAACCGAGCTGCGCATGGCCTTTGGACGCGAATTGCGCGCCGCCATCGCCCGCGATCCCGACCGCTTTGACCGGGTGCAAATCCTGGTCGAGGTCGAGGCCCCCTTGCAGGCGGCGGCGGCAGAGGTCCTGCGCGCGCTTGGTCCGGCATAAACAGGAGTAAACAGGATGATCGCGTTTGGACTTCTGGGATGTGGCCGGATCGGGCAGGTCCACGCCACGAGCATTGCGTCGGTCGATGGCGCACGGCTGGTCGCGGTTGCCGATGCCCTGCCGGAGGCGGCAGAGGCGCTGGCCGCGCGCAGCGGCGCCGAGGCGCGCGCCGCCGGGGACATCATTTCCGCCACCGACATCGACGCCGTCATCATCGCCACGCCGACCAGCCTGCATTTCGACCAGATCCATGCGCTGGCCCGGGCCGGCAAGGCGATTTTCTGCGAAAAGCCCATCGACCTGTCGGCTGAGCGTGCCGCCGAGTGCCGGGACGCGGTGAAGGCAGCGGGGGTGCCGTTCCTGACCGCCTTCAATCGCCGATTTGATCCGCAATTCGCGCATCTCAAGGCGCAACTGGACGCGGGGGCCATCGGTGCCGCCGAACTGGTGGTCATCACCTCGCGCGATCCCGCGCCGCCGCCCGCCAGCTACATCGCGCAATCGGGCGGCCTGTTCCGCGACATGATGATCCACGATTTCGACATGGCACGGTTTCTGCTGGGCGAGGAGCCGGTCGAGGTCTTCGCCGTGGGGTCCTGTCTGGTGGACCCGGCCATCGGGGCCGAGGGCGATGTCGATACCGCCGTCGTCACCCTGCGCACCGCGTCGGGCAAGCTGTGCCAGATCAACAATTCGCGCCGCGCCACCTATGGCTATGACCAGCGCGTCGAGGTGCACGGATCGGCGGGCATGTTGCAGGCCGCGAACATGCCCGAGCATCTGGTGACACGCGCCGGGCCCGACGGGTTCGCGACCGCGGTCAATCAGCTGTTCTTCCTGGAACGCTACCGGGCCGCCTACCTGGCCGAGATGACCGCCTTCGTGACGGCGGTCGCGGCGGGCAGGTCGCCCGCGCCTGGCATCGAGGATGGCGTCGCAGCGCAGCGCCTGGCCGATGCCGCCACCCGGTCCTGCCAGGACGGCACGGTCCACCGCCTGGACTGACGCATCGCGCCGCCGTCAGTCGAGGAACGGCTTGAGATGGGCCACCACGCTGCGCCCCAGCGGTCCCAGTTCGTAGCCGCCCTCGAGGATCGACACGATGCGCCCGTCGCAATGCCGCCGGGCGATCCTGAGCAGTTCGGTGGACAGCCAGCCGTAATCCGCCTCGGTCAGGTCGATGGTCGACATGTCGTCCTGGAAATGCGCATCGAAGCCCGCCGAGATGAACAGGAACTCGGGCTCGAACCGGTCCAGCGCGGGAAACCAGTGTTCGGCAACCGCGGCGCGAAACTCCGGCCCGGTGGTGCCGCCCTTCAGCGGCACATCGACCAGGTTCTCGGTGTCCGAAGCGTGGCCGGAAAACGGGTAGAACGGGTGCTGGAAGCTGGAGCAGAACAGCACGCGCGGGTCGTTTGCGAAGATGTGCTCGGTGCCGTTGCCGTGATGCACGTCGAAATCGATGATCGCGACGCGGGACAGGCCATGCACCTCGAGCGCGTGGGCCGCGGCCACCGCGATATTGTTGAACAGGCAAAAGCCCATGGCCTTGTCGCGTTCGGCGTGGTGTCCGGGCGGGCGGATCGCGCAGAACACCGGCGCGGCCTTGCCGGACATCACCAGATCGACGGCCAGCACGCCCGCACCCGCCGCCCGCCGCGCCGCGTTGAGTGTGCCCGGCGACATCACCGTGTCGCCGTCGATCTCGACGCTGCCGGTCTTCGGGGCCATGGCGAAGACGCGGTCGAGGTAGTCGGCGTCATGCACCCGCTCAAGCGCGGCGCGGGTAACCAGCGGCGCCTCGTCGCGGTGCACCACGAAATCCAGACCCGACATGATGATCTGGTTGTTGATGGCGTCCAGTCGCTCGGCGGTTTCGGGGTGCAGCGGCCCGGCGTCATGGTCCTGGCAATCGGGGTGCGAGATTATGGTCAGCATGAGAGGGGTCTTTCCGGTTGAAGCTAGAGCCTGCGCGACACGGCCACCAGATCGGGATCGCCGGGCGAGGGGGTGATGGAAAAGCCGAGGTCCTGCATCAGCTGCAGCATCGGCCCGTTCTGGCGCAGGACCGTGCCTTCGATCGTGTCGAGCCCGTGCAGGCGGGCGGCGTCCATCAGCGCGGTCATGATCCGCGTGCCCAGCCCCTTGCCCTGCATCCTGTCAGAGACGACGACGGCGAATTCACAGCTGTGCGCGTCGGGATTGATGACGTAGCGGGCCACCGCACCCTGACGCGCATCCGCCCCTTCGCCCAGTTCGGCGATCAGCGCCATTTCGCGCGCGTAGTCGATCTGGGTGAACTGCACGAGCATTTCGGCGCTCAGCTCTTTCATCGTGCCCATGAAGCGGAATTTCCGCGACTCGGGCGACAGCTCGCGGATGAAGGTCTGTTCGCTTTCCGCGTCTTCGGGGCGGATCGGGCGGATGGTCACGGCGTCGCCATTGGCAAGGGTGCCCCGCTGCACGAGGTGGCGCGGATAGGGCAGGATCGCCATGTGATCATAGTCCTGCGCGGACGCGGGACGCGGAGCCACGCGGATGCGGGCGTCGACGGCGATGACGCCGTGCGGCGTGGCAAACAGCGGATTGATGTCCAGCTCGGCGATCTCGGGCAATTCGCAGACCATGTCGGACAGCCGCATCAGCACCTTGACCACCGCGTCCCGGTCGACCGCGGGCTGATCGCGGAAGGTGTCGAGCAGGCGCGCGACCCGGGTGCGGTCGATCAGCCGGTTTGCCAGAATGGTGGTCAGCGGCGGCAGGGCGGTGGCGCTGTCGCGCAGGATCTCGACCATGGTGCCGCCCGCGCCGAACAGGATGCCGGGGCCGAAGACCGGGTCTTTGACCGCGCCGACCACCAGCTCGCGCGCATGTTCGAGATCGGCCATCGCCTCGACCGTGACGCCTGAAATGGTGGCGTCGGGCCGCGCCGCGCGGGCAGCGGCGGTGACCGCGTCGAAGGCCGCCCGGACCGCCTCTGCGGACTGGATGTTCATGCGCACGCCGTTCACGTCCGACTTGTGGCTGATCTGCGGCGACGCGATCTTGACCGCGACCGGATAGCCCAGCGTATCGGCGACGGCCTGCGCCTCGGCGGCGGTCGCTGCCGCGCGCGTGGCGGTGACCGGGATGTGGAAGGCCGTCAGCACCGCCTTGGACTCGATATCGGACAGCATCTCGCGCCCGTCGGACAGGGCGGTCGCAAGGATCGTCCGCGCGCCGTCGATATCTGGCGGTCGCGCACCCGACAGGGGCCCAGGCGTCTCAAGCGCGAGGGTCCGGTTGCGCCGGTGCTGGGCGAGGAACGAGAACGCCTCGACGGCGCGCTCGGGCGTGGTGAAGTCGGGGATGCCGGCGGCGCTGAGCAGGTGGCGCGCCTCGGTCACCGACGATTCGCCCATCCAGCAGGTCAGGATCGGTTTCTTCGATCCCTGCGCCGCATCAAGCACAGCCTGCGCGGCCTCGGTCGCATTGGTCACGGCCTGCGGGGTCAGCATGACCAGCACGCCATCCGTCGACGGCTCGGCCAGCATCGCCTTTACCGCGACCCGGTAGGCGTCGGGGGTGGCATCGCCCAGAATGTCGACCGGGTTGCCATGCGACCAGAACGGCGGCAGCAGCGCGTCGAGTTCCGCAAGCGTTGCCGCGCCCGGCTGCGGCAGGGCGATGCCCAGATCGCCCACCCTGTCGGCGGCCAGCACCCCCGCACCGCCCCCGTTGGTGACGATGCCCAGCCGGTTGCCCGCGGTGCGGCGATTGGGGGCCAGAATCTCGGCGGCGGCGAACAGTTGCCCGAAGGTATCCACCCGGACCGCGCCGGTCCGCTCGAGCGCGGCATCGAACATCGCGTCCGACCCCATCAGCGCACCGGTATGCGTGTGCGCCGCCTTCGAGCTTTGCGCATGGCGTCCGGCCTTGAGCACGATCACCGGCTTCGTCGCGGCGGCGTGGCGCGCCGAACTGATGAAGCCGCGCGCGTCGCGCACGCCCTCGACATAAAGCAGGATCGCGTCCGTGTGCCGGTCCTCGGCCAGATAGCGCAGCGTGTCTCCGAACCCGATATTCGCGGAATTCCCCATCGACACCAGCGCCGAGAACCCCAGGTGGTTCGGCCCCGCCCAGTCCGAGATCGCCGAACAGAGCGCGCCCGATTGCGACACCAGCGCGATGCGGCCCTTTGGGGGCGCGGAATTCAGAAAGGTCGCGTCCATCCCGACCCAGGGGCGCACCATCCCGACGCAGTTCGGCCCGAGAAACCGCACGCCTGCCGCGCGCGCGGCATCGACAAGCGCCGCCTCGCGGGCACGCCCGTCCGCGCCCTGTTCGCCGAAGCCCGCCGACAGGATGATCGCATTGCGGGTCCCGGCAGCGCCGCAATCGCGAATGATCTGCGGCAAAGTGCTCGCCGGGGTGGCGATCACCGCCAGATCGACCTGCTGCCCGACCTCGGCAAGGGACGCGAAGCACGGGCGCCCCGCGACGCTGTCATACTTGGCGTTGATCGGGTGGATCGGCCCCTCGAAACCGCCGGCCAGAAGGTTTGAGAACACCTTGCCCCCAACGCTGCCGACACGGTCGCTTGCGCCGAAGACGGCGATGGATTTCGGATCGAAAAGGGGTTGGAGTGGGTTCGGACCCATGCTGTCGTCTCCTGAGGACGTGGATGAAAGCGCTATACGCCGCGACTGGTCCGCACGCCTGCCGCGCTGGCCCGACCTAGACGCTGCTTACCGCCATGGCCACGGGGCTTCCTTGACCGAAGTCAAATACCGCCGATCCCAGCCACGGGACATGACCGCAACGGACCACCGCATGCGGCGTCGGGGGCAGGGACGATAGCCGTGGTGCGCGCCGGTGCAACGCGTCCGGCCCCGTATGCCCGGTTACCGGTTCGGGTGAAAGGCAGACGTCGAGTTGTATGATCTGATGATGGGGCGCACCAGGGGGCAATTTCTTGCGCGCCCGGGCCGCGGGCCATTAGGCGGGCGATTGCCGGCCAAAGCGCGGCTTTCAAGCGATCTCTGGGAATATAGAGCAGAATTATTCGTACCTGCGCGGACGTGCGGCATCGGACACGCGGATCGAGAGAATTTGGGCGTGCCAGTTTACCGCCTGGCGGTTGGTTTGTAGCTTTCGAAGGGAAAGGAAATAGCCGTCCGGATATGGCTGGCGGAGCAAATCAACGCCGTAGAAAGAGAGACGACTTTAATCGCCTGAGGTTGGCGACACCTATATTTCAAAACAATACGCGAGAATGGTGAAAGGCCATAGGTATCAGACGCCACCGGTCAAGATCGTCGTTGAGGTCGCCTGCCGCTTTCGGAACGGTCGAATATAGCGAATAACGACCAACCGGATAGAATAGAACGTCGAATACAAAAGAATTATCCGAAGAAATTAAAATTCCTCGGGATCAGGAATGCAGCCCCTATTGTGCCGTGCCATGTAAGGCAATGGGCCGGAATTGATCCGGCCCATCGCAGTTGGTTTAGTTAGCCGTCGTACTCAGGCAGTTGCTTGAGCGCGTCCTCGGTGCTTTCGATGTAGACGCGAACGTCGTCGCCATCGTCGGTCCGCATGATCTGCAGCTCTTCCATGGTCACGGCGACGGGACGTTCGCCCATGCCCAGGAAGCCGCCGACATCGATGACGGCACGGTCGAGCTTGCCATCGTCGGTCAGAAGCAACTCGCTGATTTCGCCGACATCTTCGTCGTCAGAGCCGTAGACGCGGGCACCGGTCAGGTCTTCGGTGTTCAGGTCCTCGACCTTGACGTTCTGGTAGCCGTCACGCTCGACCGACGGGGCGGTCAGCATCATGCGGTCGTCCGACATCGTGGTGTCGGTATCCGCCATTGCGGTGTTGTCGCCATCGGCCATTGCGGCCTTGTCTTCGTCGGTCATGTCGGCGTGGTCGTCCATGCCGCGCTCAAAGGCAGGGGCTTCTTCCACACCGGCAGCATTGGCGCTGATGACAAGGAAGAAATCGTCTGACTCGCCCTCTTCGGCGACGAACTTGATCTGCGACATGTCAACGGCGACGTCCTTTTCGCCGATCGACAGGAAACCGCCGACACCAACGATCACGGAAGAGACCTGGCCATCGCGGGTGAGGATGATGTCATTGATCTCGCCAATGTCGTCCCATTCGGTTTCGCCATCGGCTTCGATCTCGTTCTCGATCTCGGCTTCGGTGGCATAGACGCGCATCCCGATCAGCTCGGATGCATAAAGATTGGACGCCTGGTCGAAAGTCATGTCCGAGAATGCCGAAGTGTGCGCTTCGGCATATGCGGATGTGCCAAGGACGAGCGAAGTGGCGGCAGTTGCAAGAAAGCGTTTCATTGTCAGACTCCTCTGTGTGGATTACGGCACCGGCTTGTGCAGTGCTTCGTTGAATGAACAGATGGCGCGACAACTTGTTCCGGATCGCTTGCGAATTTTTTCTGGAAATGGGCAGGGCTTCCTATACGCGCAACTTAACGGTGGAAAATTGTGCGCGACATCTTGGAACCAATGGGGGATCGGGGCGTTTGACAGCAACAATTCACGTAATGGAGCTGACAATGGCCGATAATGGGACAACGAAAGAAACAACAGTCGTGACAACCGGTGGCGGCGGCGGCGGGAGCTGGTTCTTGATCGGCGCGCTGGTCGTGATCGTGGCGATTGGCGGCTACTTCTTCTTCGGCGGAGAAGCGCCGGTGGCCGACAAGAACGTCGATGTATCGATCGAACTGCCGAAGTCCGAATAACCCTGGCAATAAGGAACCATCGCCATGAGCACGATCCTTGTCATCATCCTCGTTCTGCTTTTGATCGGCGCGTTGCCCACCTGGGGTCACAGCAGGTCGTGGGGCTATCTGCCGTCCGGGGGTCTGGGCCTCATTTTGATCATCGTGATCATACTGGCATTGACCGGCAGTATCTGACCCCAATCCATCATTTCTGACGCATGTCGTCCGCCTGTCGCATCACAGGCGGGCGATTTTTCGTTCTGACGCCTTGGGTGTCGAAGAGCAGCCTGCGCGCGGACCGGTGTCGTGCGCACATGCGCGATACCCGCATGGTCGGCGCAAATCGTCTTCGTTCGCCGCATGCAGCGCGCCAAAAAAGACCAGATTGCGGAGTCCGCGCATGGGGTGTCTGCTATGTCTGGTGCATCAGGCAGAAGGGGTCCGACCGATGAGCAGCAAGCCGTACGTCTATCAATCCATCGCACGCGCGACCCATGAACACGGGGTCGAAACCATGTTCGGACTGATGGGCGACGCCAATCTCTTCATGGTGGACAGCTTCGTTCGGGATTTCGGCAGGCGCTTTGTGCCCGCGGCGCATGAGGGCAGTTCGGTCCTGATGGCGGTGGCCTATGCGCATGTGTCGGGCAAAGTCGGTGTCGCCACGGTGACCCACGGGCCCGCCCTGACAAATGCAATGACCGCACTGACCGAAGCGGCGCGGGGCCATGTGCCGCTGGTCGTGCTGGCCGGGGATACGCCGGTGGACAATCCGCGCCATCTGCAAAGCATCGACCAGCGCGAACTGGTCAAGGTGACCGGTGCCGGGTTCGAGCAGCTGCGGTCGCCCGCGACGGTCGGCAAGGACGTCGCGCGGGCGTTCTACCGCGCGCAGGTCGAACGCCGCCCCATCGTTCTGAACATGCCCGCCGATTTCATGTGGCAGGAATCGAACGACGAAGGTCACGTGCTGGACGTGTTCACCGCACCGGGTGGCGTGGCGCAGGGGGACATCCTGGACAACGCCATCGGCATGATCGCGTCGGCGCGCCGCCCGCTGATCCTCGCGGGGGGCGGTGCGGTCCGGGCGCGGGACCGGTTGATCCGGCTTGCGGACCGACTAGAGGCACCGCTTGCCACGACGCTGAAGGCCAAGGGGCTGTTCCGCGATCACCCCTTCAACATCGATATCTTCGGCACGTTGTCGACGCCCGCGGCCTATGACCTGATCGCGAAATCCGATTGCATCGTCTGCTTCGGTACTGCGCTGCACGATTTCACCACCGACCGTGGCAAGTTGATGAAGGACAAGCGGATCGTCCAGATCGATGTCCGGCCCGAAGCGATCGGCGGCGGGCTGCACCCGGACGCGGCACTTGTCGCCGATGCGGGCCTGACCGCCGAAACCATCCTCTACTGGCTGGATGAGGCAGAGGTGCCGTCCAGCGGCTTCACCCGCGAACTGGACGTGGCCACGCTGACGACGCATCCCGCCGGGCCGGACAAAAGCACCGAGGGTTTCGTCAATTACGTGCACGCGCTGAAACGGCTGGACGAAGCCCTGCCGCAGGACCGCGTGCTGGTGACAGATGGCGGGCGCTTCATGACCGAAGTCTGGTGCCGCGTGTCGGTGCAGGACCCGCAAAGCTTTGTCGGCACGGTAAATTTCGGGGCCATCGGACTGGGCCTGCAAGAGGCGATTGGCGCAGGCGTTGCCGCGCCCGACCGCCCGGTGGTGCTGTTCAGCGGCGATGGCGGCTTCATGATGGGCGGCATCAACGAGTTCAACACCGCCGTGCGGCTCGGGCTCGATCTGATAGTCATCGTCGCCAACGATTCCGCCTATGGGGCCGAGCATATCCAGTTCATCGACCGCGAGATGGACCCAGGCCTGACCGAGTTCAACTGGCCCTCCTTTGCCGAGATCGCGCGGTCGCTCGGCGGGGACGGTGCCGAGGTACGCTCGAAGGACGAACTGGAGACAGCGCTCGAGGCGCTCGGGCGCAGGAAGGGTCCGTTCCTGATCGAACTGCGCCTGGATCCGAACGAGGTGCCGCGTATGCGCATCTGACCGGTGACAGCGCCGGTCGCGCCGCAAGAGGGGCGGGCCGGGCCAAACCCGGGCCGTGCCCCGCCGCCCCGGTTCGCGCGCCGACAGAAGTGGCGCGCCAGGGCCGATCGATCGGCGGATTTTCCACCTTGTCGGTCGGTCGCAACCATATGTGTTGCAAGGTTTTCGGCGCGCGCTACTCTGCACTCCTATCACCCGTCAAGGAGGCGTGCGCATGACCCGGTTGACCGCGAAGGACTTCGATCCCAAGCTTCTCGAACTCTATGATTTTTACGCCCATGGCATGATCACCAAGCGCCAGTTTCTGGACGGCGCGGCGAAGTTCGCGGTGGCGGGTATGACCGCGACGACCCTCCTCGGGTTGATGTCGCCCGACTATGCGCTGGCCCAGCAGGTGTCGTTCAACGACCCTGACATTCTTGCCGAATACATCACCTATCCGTCGCCCAACGGGCATGGCGAGGTGCGCGGCTACATGGTCCGCCCGGCGGGTGTCGAAGGCAAGTTGCCAGCGGTGGTCGTGGTGCACGAGAACCGTGGTCTCAATCCCTATATCGAGGACGTGGCCCGCCGTGTTGCCAAGGCCGGGTTCTTGGCGCTGGCCCCGGACGGTCTGACCTCGGTCGGCGGATACCCCGGCAACGATGCCGAAGGGCGCGATCTGCAAAAATCCGTCGATCCCGAAAAGCTGATGAACGATTTCTTCGCGGCGGTCGAGTACCTCATGACGCATGAAGGCTCGACCGGCAATGTCGGTATCACCGGGTTCTGCTATGGCGGCGGCGTCGCGAATGCGGCGGCGGTGGCCTATCCCGAACTCAAGGCCGCGGTGCCCTATTACGGGCGGCAGGCCGCCGCCGGGGATGTGCCGAAGATCCAGGCGCCGCTGCTGTTGCACTACGGTGCCCTGGACGAGCGGGTGAACGCCGGCTGGCCCGCCTTCGAGGCAGCCCTCAAGGCCAACGGCAAGACCTACGAGGCCCATATCTACGAAGGCGCCAATCACGGTTTTCACAACGACAGCACCCCGCGCTATGACGAAGCCATGGCAGAGCTGTCCTGGGACCGGACGATTGCGCATTTCAGGACGTACCTGGTCTAGCAACCGGCGATGCGTCGTGCAGACCAAGTGTCGGAACCGATGCGGAAAAAACCCGGCGCTGTGGCATGTCCGGGGCCGCGGGTCGTTGTATGGGCGGCGGGCTTGGCCCATATATGGCCCGTGGCGACCTGCGGCATCGGCGCAACCGGTGCCGGTTCGGGGGACTGCCCGTTTCTGTGATCCGGGGACAAGTGCATGAGTGACGATCCATACAAGGTGCTGGGCCTCACCAAGTCGGCCACGCAGGACGAGATCAAGAAAGCCTATCGCAAGCTTGCCAAAAAGCTGCATCCCGACCTGCATCCCGGCGACGAGTCCAAGCAGGCCGAGTTCCAGGCCGTCTCTGCGGCCAACAGCCTGCTCAGCGATCCCGAGCAGCGTAAACGCTTTGACGCGGGCGAGATCGACGCCAGCGGTCAGGAACGCGCCGAGCGGCAATTCTATCACCAGTATGCCGGGCAGGATGCGGGGCGGCGCTATGACCAGGGCGGCCCGTCCGGCGGGTTCGAGGACGCGTCGGATCTGTTCTCCGAACTGTTCGGGCGGGGCAGGCAGGGGGCGCGCGGCGGCGGGTTCCAGCAGACCATGCATGCGCGCGGCCCAGACAGCCGCTACCAGCTCGAGGTCGATTTCCTCGAGGCCGCGGCGGGGGCCAGTCGCAGCGTGACGCTGCCCGACGGCAACCGGCTCGAGATCAAGATCCCGGCGGGGTTGAAGGACGGCCAGACCTTGCGCTTGCGCGGCAAGGGTGGGGCCGGCTTCGGCAACGGCCCTGCGGGCGACGCGCTGGTGACCATCGCGGTGCGCCCGCACCCGGTGTTCATGCGCGAGGGCAACGATATCGAGGTCGAGCTTCCGGTCACCTTCGACGAAGCGGTCCTTGGGGCCAAGGTCGAGGTGCCGACCATCTCGGGGTCGGTGTCGATGACGATTCCCAAGGGGGCGTCATCCGGGCACCGGCTGCGGTTGAAGGGCAAGGGGATCGCCCCTGCCAAGGGGGCGGTCGGGGACCAGTACGTGCGGCTCAGGATCGTGCTGCCGGACCGGATCGACGCCCGGATGGAGGAACTGGCGACGCAGTGGCGGGAGCATGCGCAGTTCGATCCGCGCAAGCAATTGCGGAGGAAGACATGACATTCGATGAATACACCGTGGTCGCGCGCGTCGAGCGCCTGAACCTGAGAGAGCTGAGAAGCTGGGTGCGTGAAGGCTGGGTCCGCCCCGCCCGCAGCGAAAAAGGTCCGGTCTTCGACGATGTGGACGTCGCCCGCATCCGGCTGCTGTGCGATCTCAAGAAAGACCTGTCGCTTCCGACCGATGCGCTGCCGGTCGTGTTGACGCTGATCGACCGGCTGCACCAGACGCGCCGCGAGTTGCGCGTCCTGACCGAGGCGCTCGAGGCGCAACCGGACGACATCCGCGAAAGGGTCGTCACGCAGTTCTTCGATCTGCAGGACCGGGCAGGCGGACCGGACGACGACCGCTAGAAACCGCGAGGAACGTTTGAAGACGGGCGGCGCGCGCTGCGGCGGTGGTGCTACGCGGTCTTCGCGGTCGCATGCCGGTCCACCATCCGCTGGACCATCGGGGCAAAATGCCAGAAATCCGGCGTCACCATGTCCGGACGCTTGCCCGCGTCGTCGAGGTAACGCACCGCGACGATCTGTTCGAGGTTCGGGTTCCTCTCGAGCTGCGCAACCTCGGACGCGCTCATCGGGCCCCCTTGCAGGGTGAGCGAATGCACCGACGCCTCGGACAGCCGCCGCAGATAGTCTGGCCGGGTTGCGCAGAGGTAGCGTTTGGCGGCCACGTGGTAGCGTACGCAATCCACGATGATGGTCGGGAAAAAGCGCTCCAGCACCGCGGCCCCCGCGTCCTCGTGGTGGCGGTCTTCGGTGTCATCCATACGGAAGGTGCCGAATTCGCTGGTGAAATGCCCGATGTCGTGCAGCAACGCGCCCACCACGATTTCGTCCGGCTGTCCGTTCTGCTCTGCGATGGTGGCGCCCTGCAGCATGTGCTGGCCCATGTTCACCGGCTCGCCCAGGTATTCCTCGCCCCCGCGCCGGTCGAAGATGTCGCCGATGAAGGCGACGACGGTGTCCGGGGTCAGCGCGTCGATATCGGGTTTCACGCGGCGGCCTCCGGCAGACGCGCGCGGCACAGGGCGTCATGGGTCGAGCGCAGCCCGTCGGTGTCGGCGTAACACCCCTGAAGCCAGCGCGTGCCGTCGCCGGAATAGCCCTTGCGCGCGTGCAGCACGCGGGTGTTGACCACGATGAACGCCTCACCGGTGGCAAGGCGGAAGGTCACCTCCATCGCCGGATCGTCGATGATTTCGCCCAGCCGTCGATAGGCGGCGTAATAGGTGGCCATCCTGTCGAACGGCACATCCGTGACGGCGGCCATGGACCGGTTGTTGAACCGCACCGCGATCAATTCGCCATCCGGGGCAAGCTCGATCATGGGGCGGCGCGCGGTTAGGCAGACGCCCGCGTCGCCGGCGTATTCGAAGCGGGCGCAGTGGTCGGCGAGGACGTCGAAATAGGCCGCGTTCTCGTCGCGCAGGCGGCGGGCGGCAGCGAACCCGTCGACCACCATGTTCGCGCCACCGGCGGCAGAGCTTTCGAGGCAATAGAGCACCTGAACCGTCGGCACCGGATCGCGGTAGGGGTTGTCTGTGTGGGCCTGCAGGCCAAGGCCGGTATAGGCGAGGTTGGTCGGGTTGACCTCGGTCCGGACCTCGAAATGTCGCCCGTAATTGGTTTCGCGCACATGGCCGAAGAGATCGACGATCCGGAACAACGCCCCCTCGGCGACCGGTCCGCCCACCACCTTGGCAAAGCCGTAGCGGTTGACCGCCCCCAGCCAGCGGCGCAGCGCGGCGCGGTCGCCGCAGAGTTGGTTGAAGTCGCCCACCGGGACGTCGTTGGCCAATCCGGCGTCCCAGAGCGCGATCCCCGGCGCTGTCCAGCCGCGCGGGCGCGCCTTCGCGGTGTCATAGGCATGCGCTGCCAGCCAGGAAAGGTCGTAGGACACGGTCTTGCCCTCGGGTTGGAATGTCACCGCGACCGTTGCCCCCGTGAGGTCGGCGCTGCCGATGGTCGTGTCCGGGGGAATGTCGCGCAGCGCGATCCGTCGCTGACCGTTGCCGGGGTCGCGGGTCGCGGGATCGGCGGCGTTGTCGCGCAGCCAGATCGCGTGGAAGCGGTGCGCCGTGGTCGCGGTCGTGACGGTCAGGAACGCGCCCGAGGGATCGATGGTGACGGCAGTCATGGTGCGGTCCTCGCCGGATTGGTCTTGGCAGACACCATCGGGATTTTCCGCCGCAAGATCAAACCGGGAATTGCCTGTCCGAGGCTTCGCTATCGCGGGTTGCAATCTTCCGCGACAGGAAGCGGTCGAACCAGCAGCCTTGCCATTTGGCGTAAATAAAACTATATATGCCAAACAGCAGTTTTGGAGCGCGTTATGCTGACCGAAGTCGAACGGACACCGCCATCGCCGGATGGCCCGGAACTGAGCACGCAGGAGGCCCAGGCCTCGGCGCGGGCAGTGGTAAACCTGTTCGCGAAATGGGGTCTGTCGGACGAAGAGGCGCGGCAGGTGCTCGGCGGCCTGCCTGCCCGGACCTGGGCGCGCTGGAAGACCGGTGCGATCGGTCGGATCGACCGCGATCTGGCAACCCGCCTGTCGCTGCTGCTGGGCATCCACAAGGCGACGCGCTACCTGTTTAATCGCGACCTCCAGCGGGCCTATGGCTGGATCAGGGCGCGGAACACCGTGTTCGGCGGCCAAAGCGCCCTCGATGTCTTGCTGGGTGGCCAGATCATCGATCTTTACAGCGTGCGTCGCTACCTGGACGCCGAACGCTCTGGATGGTGAGCGACAGCGTGGTCGCACGCGTCCCGCGCGCACGGGTGTGCTGGCCGAAGACCTACCGCATCATCCGGTCGATCTTTCCGCCAATCGACCTGTTCGAGGATATCGCCGACCCGGCGGACTGGGACGCGCTGGCATCCGCAGAGGCCAAGACCAACCCGCGGGTCTGGGACCAGGTGGGCAACCTTTCGCTGGTGCCGCCTGACCGGCGGGTGGCGGGCTGCGGCGCGTCGCTTCTGATGGCACCGTTCTTTCACTGTTCGACCGACCGGCCCGGACGCTTTTCGGACGGCAGCTACGGCGTCTACTACGCGGCGGATGCCGAAGAGGTGGCGCTGTACGAAGTCGCCCATCACCATGCGGCGTTCATGGCCAGCACCGCGCAGAAGGCAGGCTGGACATCGCAGTTCCGGGTGCTGATCGGCCATGTCGATACGACCCTGCACGATGTATCGGATGTGCCCGGGGCGCTGGACCCCGACGACTATTCGCGAAGTCAGGACCTCGCGCGGGACCTGCGCCGAGGCGGCTCAGACGGGGTGGTCTACCCCAGCGTGAGAGCGCCTGACGGCCTGTGCATCGGTGTCTTCTGGCCGGACGTTCTGCCGATCCCCAGACAGGGCGATCACTATGAATTCTACTGGGACGGCCGGGCGGTAAGCCGGGTGCGCAATATTGCCACGCGCCGGATCTATTCGCTGGGGGAATGACCCAGAGGACGCTGCGCCGGGGCCGGGGCCGGGCGGCGCGGGGCCGGGCGGCGCGGGGCGCTTCGGTGATCATGCACGGAAACTTGACCGTCGCGGTTGCGGGGAAATGGTAGAATCGCCGTCCAACCAAGGGGTGCCTGCCATGAAAACGCTGATCACTGCCGGACTGTTCGCGATCCTTGCCGGGCCGGTCCTGGCCTTTCAATGCCCCGCCGATATGGCCGCAATCGATTCCGCAATGGCGACCGCGACCCTGTCTGACGCGCAGATGGACAAGGTAAAGCAGCTGCGCGCGAGGGGCGAGGCCGAGCACGATGCGGGCAATCATCAAGCCTCGGTCGATGCGCTGGCGCAGGCGAAGGCATTGCTCGGGCTTTGAGGCCGACCGCACCGCGCTCGGGCCGGGCTTTGGGCGACGGCGCAGGCCCGCGTCGAGGCCGGTCGCCTTAGGCGGCCTTGGCGGTCGGGACGCGGCGGGGCCGCGCGCGACAGGATCCGATCAGGCGGCCATGGCCATGTGCAGATCGGCGGGTTCGATCAACAACCGCGCCTCATGCGCCTTGAGGCATTTGCGCGCGGTATCCCCGTAGGCCCCCACATTCGACCGCAGCGCCGGGAACGCGGCGAACATCTCTTCCCGCGATTGCCCGGAAATGGCCGAGATGCCGATGTCGCCCGCGTGAAAGCTCTCGGTTGCCACGCCATCCACATAGAGGACCTCGTGCGCGTCGAGCATGAGGTGCAGGTAGGTGACCGCGTCCTGCGTCTCCTGCCGGATGTCCACGCCGTTGATCAGATGCTTGGCCGACACCAGAACTTCCGGCGTGCCAAACAGCAACTCGGCGCGATAGCCGGTGAACAGGAACCGGTGCTGGGGTGACACCAGGATGGGGCGTTTGGCCCCGTTTAGCGCGCCCCGGCCAAGGGCGACGGGGGCAAATCGTCCCTGTCCGGGCACGGTACGGCTGCCCAGCCAGCGGATCGGCTGGGGCCCGTGGTCGCGTGTGACGACCATGTCGCCGGGGCGCAACGTTTCGATGGCGCGTTCGCCGCAAGGGGTCAGGATGCGGGCACCGGGCGTGAAGCAGATGATGTTCTCGATTTCGGAGAAGCTCACCAGCGTGCCGTCCGCCATGGTGAAGTTGCCGGACAGACCGCCTGCCGTGTCGTCGGTGTTGGTGAAGGTGATGTCGCCGTAAGCGACGTGCGAGCCGAGTTGCAGCGTGTCGCCCGCGGTCTCGCCGCCTTCGCCGCCGAAGATGACGATCGACCCACTTCCGGCCTCGCCGAGATCGGTAAGGGTGAAGACATCGTCGCCGTCGCCGCCCGATGCGACATCGCCCTCGGCCACGGCGAAATGGTCGTCGCCCGCGCCGCCGGTCAGGGTATCGGCCCCGAGGCCGCCGATCAGGCTGTCATTGCCGATCCCGCCGTCGAGGCTGTCGTTGCCGATGCCACCGTCCAGCGTATCCGCGCCGTCGTCGCCGAACACGGTGTCGTCACCCGCGCCG
The DNA here is from genome assembly GCF_054482575.1 of Roseivivax sp. CAU 1753. NCBI lineage: Bacteria > Pseudomonadati > Pseudomonadota > Alphaproteobacteria > Rhodobacterales > Roseobacteraceae > Roseivivax > Roseivivax sp. CAU 1753. The sequence goes on from NZ_JBTLRF010000005.1 coordinate 186,227, forward strand.
GATGCCACGTAATCGTCGCCGCCCCCCGCCGTCACCAGATCGTCGTTCGAGCCGTCGGAATGGTCGGCGTTGTCGATCCGGTCGCCTTCGGGATCGCCAAGGTAGGACGCGTCGATGATATCCGCGCCGCCGGTGCCTTCGACGTTGAAGTTCAACGAGGTCAGGGTGACGTTCTGGTCGTCGTCATAGCCCGACACCAGCACCGGCGAGACGGCGGGATCGACAAACAGCAACTGCGCCTGGGTGATGTCCGGCTTGGGCCCGTAGCTGTCATCGACCAGCATGTAGGTGAGCGTGCCGCCCGCGCCGTCGTCAAGCTCGACGATATGGCCGTGCACGGTCTCTTCGATCGCGCCGTTGTTGTTGGTCAGATCGGCTTCGTAGTCATGCAGGGCGTTGATGGCGTAGACGGTGCCGCCGATGGTGATCGTATCGCCGACGGTCAGCTGGCCGGCGTTTTGCGTGTTGAAGGCCAGGGTGTCCTCGACCGGCGCCATCTCGGTGCCGGAGATCAGCAGGTCCGTGCCACCGGGCATTCCGGTCAACCGGATCGCGTCATGGATGGTTTCGGGCGGTGCCAGCGGAATGCCCATCGCCTCGAGTTCCGCGCTGCTGTCGACCTGGCCTGGCGCGACGCCCATCAGGGTCAGGCTTTCGCCGCCCGGGAAGGTCAGGACCGCATTCCCCGAGCCGTCGTCGGACACGGTCACATCGCGCGTGTAGACCGGCGTGGTGCCGCCATCCGAGGTCAGATTGCTGACATCGACCTGGTCGCGGCCCGCATAGGTGCCGTCGCCGTTGTCCGTCGGGGCCTCGAACCCGCTGATATTGTCGTTGCCATCGCCATCGGCCAGAACAACCGTATCGACCGCGCCGTCGAACGCGCCGAGGTCGAACGTGTCATCGCCCGCGCCGCCGTCGACGGTGTCGGCCCCGGACGAGGTGTTTACGCTGTCGTTGCCGGATGAGCCGATGACGGAATCGTCGCCGCTGCTGAGCGTGATGCTTTCGATCTGCGAAAAGGTGATGCTGTCGACCGAGGTGGTCAGCGTGCCGCTTTCGCTGTCGGCACTGGTGCCGTTCGCCGTCAGGTCCAGAACGGTATCGACGTTCTTGAACGAGACGATCTGGTCGTTGTCGGTGCCGGCCTCGCCGCCGACGATGGTGTCGTTGCCGGTGTCGAACTGGGTATAGAAGGTGTCGGCGTCGGCACCGCCGTCGATATAGTCGTCGCCGGTGCCGTCCCAGAACACGTCGTTGCCGTCGCCGCCCAGCAGGCTGTCGGCCCCGGTATCGCCGAACAGGATGTCGTCGCCCAGACCGCCCAGGACCGTGTCGTTGCCGTCGCCGCCTGCGAGGATGTCGTTGCCCAGGCCGCCGTCGATGCTGTCATTGCCGGCCTCGCCATCGAGCGTGTCGGCACCGTCGCCGCCCTGCAGCGTGTCATCGCCCGCGCCGCCCAGGATCGAGTCGTCGCCGAGGTCGCCCATCAGGCTGTCATTGCCGCTTTCGCCGGAGATCGTGTCGTTGCCGGTGCCGCCGCTGACCGTGTCGTCCCCGTATCCCGCGAGCACAACGTCATTGCCGCCCCCGGCGTCGATGCTGTCGTCGTTGGAGCCAAGCGGGACGGCGTCGAATTCGATATCCGAGAAGTAAATGGCCTGCTGGGTCGTGCCGCCGTTGTCATAGACAACCTCGATGCGGGCGACCGGGCCCTCGATTTCGTACAGCGCGGAGCCGCTCGCGTCGGCGGCAGAGCCGTTGGACAGGCCGGCCGTGATCGTATTGCCCACAAGCGTGTGGTTGCTGCCGGGCGTGATGGTGACCGGGATCTCGTTGCCGTCGACGTCATAGGCGCGCACGGTCACGATGTCCTGGAAGTTGTTGGTCCCGTCGTTCAGACCGTCGATATCGCTGATCCGGAAGCGAACGTTCTCGACGCCGTCTTCGTATCCCGAACCGGAATTGGCCGTGAAATCGAATGTGACGGTCGTGTTGTCCGGGCTGCCGTTGGCCAGAAGATAGCCCGCGGACGTGGTGCTGAACGTCTCGCCGGGCGCGACATAGATGGCATCGCCGCCGCCGCTGGTCTCGGCCGAAAAATTCTCGTTCGTCTGGACGTCGGAATAGGTGACGGTGACGCTGACATCGCCGGTATCCTGTACCACGCCGCCGCGCAGATCCTGTTCGTCGGTGTAGTCCGCCCAGTTGAATTCGGCAGCGGTCGGAAGCGCGACGCCGACCGCATCGTTGCCGTCGACCACTTCCCCGTCGGCATCGCCGCTATAGGCTGTGTCGATGGTATCGTCGCCCGCGGATCCCGAAACGATGCCGTCATCGGTTGGCGCGGGGGGCGCGGTGTCGACCTCGGGTGCCCTGACCCTGACCGGCAGGCCATTGTCGGGAACGAAGTAGATATTCCCGGCGGCGTCGGCGTAGTACTGGCCGGTTTCGACCTGGTCCCGGACGATGTTGCCGTTCGCGTCCCGGCCCCGATAAATCCAGGTGCCTGCGCCCCAGGATTGCGTTGCGGTGAACGTGGTGGTGGTGGTCGCGATCGCGTCGCCGGGATCGAGATTACCGTCACCCAATGTGACCAGGTAGCCAACGGGCATCTTGCTTTCCTCAATATCGCCGGATGCTCTTGATGGCTCCGGCGTTTTTTATTGGTATTGTTGGAAAATTAGCCGGGGTTTGAGGCGGAATTTGGCACGCTTTATGGCCTTTTTGCCCAACTTTGCGCCTGCTGGGCGTATCGGAATGCAAAGCATCATCGATGCGGGCAACAGCGCGCACCCACCGATGGCGGCGCTGTGAAAGACCGCTCCGTCACGGTCGCGGGCCCGGACGCGAACGTATCCCGCCCGGTGACGTGTGACCGCGCCCGAACGCCGGTCGATGCCGCCTTGGCCAATCGCAAGCGCGCATTGTCCGGGGTCCGGCGCACCATCCGGGCCGGTCCGGGCCGGTTTGACATAGGTCAGACCGGCAAACGCTTCGACCGGTAGACTGGGTCCGTCAGACAGCCGCAGAAGGAGAAATGCCATGGAGCAGACCGAAGCATATCAATCCGCCAAGAAGCGCCTGGAGGCCAGGATGGGCTTTTACACGCATCTGTCGGTCTATGTGGCCGTCATCCTACTTCTTGTGGTCATCAACTTGCTGACCTCGTCGGGCAGCCTCTGGTTTCAATGGCCGATGCTGGGCTGGGGGCTCGCATTGGCGCTCCATGCGCTGGCGGTCTTCGTCTTCCCCGGGCGTTTCGGCGTCACCGAGGAGATGATCCAGAAGGAAATGCGCAAGGGCTGAACGCCGTCCCGAGGTGGACCGGTGCGTCTGGCGGGGCAGGGGGTCGGGATGCCGATTTGGGGCCCGGACAACGGCGCAGCGTGCCCACCCGGACATCCGGGCACACGCGGCGATGCGCCGTTGAATTGACCCACGCGCGCGCGACCGGGACACGCGCCGTTCAATCGGCCTAGAGACAGGACAATTCCGGCCGGATCTCGCCGAAAAACCCGTCCATCGCGTCGATCCGGTCTTCAATTCGCTCCTTGATCGGCGATTGCGCGTAAATGGTCCGGTCATCGTCGATCCGCGTGAAAAACTCCGCGCGGAAGGTGACGACACGCGGGTCGTCGCAAGCCATGCTGGGCAGGGCGTTGATCACGCCATTGATGTCGCGGCAGATGTTGCGCAGCCTGATCCGCAGACGCTGCACGCGCCGGTCGGCCTCCATGTCGCGCGAATTCTGCCATTCGTCGCGCACGATCTGGCGCATGTCCTGATCGGCGCGCTTGTGGCCATAGGGGCTGAAATCCGACGGATCGAGGGCTTCGCCGAAATAGACAGCCAAGAGGTGCGAGGCCACGAAGACCGGCGATTGGTCCTCGTCCTTGATCTGCGCCACGACAAGGCGCTGACACTGGTTCCGGGCAGCCTCGTCAAGGGCCTCGCCCAGCCTTTGCCGGGGGGGAGGCGCGAAATTCTGGGCAACGCCCGTGATCTCGACCCGTCGTTGCAGGGCGCGTTGGCGCTGGGTGGCGTAGCCCATCCCGTCGCGCGGCTGGCCGTTCGACGCGGAGGCGACCGTGACGCCCACCTGACCCGGACCGATGCCGTATTCGTCCTGCAGAATGTCGCGCAGCATCGCGGCGACGGTGATGCCCCGCCCGAAGGAATTCTTGAGGTATTCAAGCTGCGGCGTGTCTTGGTATGTCGCGGCATGCCCGGTCACGGTTATGACGTGTCGATCGTCGTTGGATTCGACGTAGTTCAGCGCGATGTCGTTGGCGATCCGCGCGATCTGCGCCGGATGGAAGTCGCGCAATTCGTACGAGAAAGATTCGAAACAGGCGATGATACGGTCGTCTTCGGTGCATTCCGCCTCGCTTTGTGCCTGGACGGGCAGGGGGGCCGAGAAGGTCAGCAGGGTGACCGCGAGAAACGCAAAGTTCGTTGAAAATGGGCGCATGGAAAACTCCTTGGGAAAATGGCGCTCAGTCGGATCCGGAAATGCCGAACCCCTGGTAGATGCGCGGAACCGGCGCGGCGTTATCGCCTTCGGGACGCAGGATCAGATCCAGCGTGCCGTCGGCGAAGGGCTCTGTCCGGGCCTGAAACCCGATCGCGACGCCGTCGTTGAACGCGTTCACTTGCGAACAATGACGCCCGACCGCGACATGCGACGGCGGGCAGGCGCAATCGAGCAGCGCGAAGGTGCGGCATTGCGCAGGGGTGAGGCGTTCGTCCTCTTGCGATTGCAGGCAGGGGCTGTTGTCGGCGTAATAGGCGCGCTTCATGGGCGTTGTGAGCCATCTGCGCGCCTTGTCGAACCCCCGCGCAATGCAGATTTCGTCCGCACGGTCCTGAAAGCAGCCCTCCTTGCGCCCGATACAATGAGAAGGACGTCGCTCGACCGTGACCTCGCGCAGACCGCCGCTGGCATCCCGCCGCATTTCCCGCGCCTCGGTCACAAGGTCGTCGGAGTAATACCGCGCGACGCTGTCCTCCTCTTCGGGGATCGGCAGGCCGCATTGGCCGTTCCGACCGTCGATGAAAATGGGAAACAGCCCTGGACCGCATCTGCGGCAGCCCAGAAAGCCATTCGGGCTGACCATCGGGAATGTCGTTCGGGTCGAATTGAAATCCGACCGGCAGACCCGGCCGCCCGCGATCAGCTGATCGGCCAGGCGTCTCGCGTCGGCGGGTGTGGCGGCGGGATGCTGGCGAAAGCGCAGCAGAAGGTTTTCGCACCCCGGCGTGAATACTGTCAGGCAGCCCTTTTCGCGCACGAATTGCGCCGTGGAATTGCGGTAATCTTCGCGGACCTGCAGAAACTGGTCGGTATCACGGTTTTTCAATTCAAGCAGCGTCATCTCGAGCAGTTGAAACGCGTTCAGGATGCGGTTCAGATCGTCGTGTCGGTCATGCGCCATGGCCGCGCCGTCCAGTTCGCCGAAGCCGTCGATCACGTCGATATAGCGCACCGTATAGATCGCATGCAGGTCCGAACGCTCGGCGAAATCGGCACTTCTGAAACAGCTGAAGAAGTCTCCGGCATCGGTCAATTGCAGGCTGGGCAGCGCGCAACCGGACTCGCCCGTATGCTTGACCGAAACGTTGATGTCTGTGCGCTTATACGCCTCGATCAGGTGCGAGTCCTGCGCGACGGTGGTTTCCGCCCTGACATCGAGCGCACCGGTCGCCACTTCGAGCGCGGCGGTCACCGCTTGGGACCGCTCCGTCTCGTTCATGCCGGATGCCATCTTCAGCGTGCCGATCACCTGAACGAAACTGGCCCGCTGCTTGCCGACGATCAGCTCGTCGCCGCAGGCGTCAAAGAAGATCTGCATACGCCCCGCGCGCACCGCCGCGTCATGCACCTCGCGCCCGCGCGCATTCAGCCGGATGCGCGGTGCCGACAGCATGCGGATCGGGCTCACGCGTTCGAAGTACCCGTAGATCGCGCCATCCTCGAAATTGCGCGATTGGCGCTCGATCTCGGCGTAGCGGACATCGACGCTGCCGCCCACGCCCATGTATTTTACCGCAACCTTCGCGCCGACAGACAATTGCTGTTCCGAAAAGATCTCGTCCACGCTGGTGATGTAACGGAACTCGGACGAGGCCGGATCGGCGGAGCCGCGCGTATATTGGTCGGCCGCCCGGGCGCAACGCGGCTGGGTGCGCAGAGACGCCGAACTGAAGCCCGCAAGGAAGGCCGGTACATTCTCTGCATCGATATTGTAGCGCTGCATGTCGTCGGCGCTGAAGGCCTGGGACATGGCGGTGGCGGGAAGACACAGACCAATCGCCACGGCCAGACCGCAGGCAACGAAATTGTGCATGAAAAAAACTCCTTGAATATCTTGATGCCGGGGCCGGGCGCAATGTGCCCGGTCCACCCATCGAATTGATCAAGCCAGCCTTGTCCGTCTGGACATGTATCCAAGCCTGGACCGCCGAAAGATGGAATTTTCCGGCGCATTCTCGGGGACGCGAAAATTTCGCCACCAAGACATTGCGCGGCAATCGGGACGTTGTGTCCGACCGCGCCGTGAGGGCTGTCTTCATTGAAATGCGTGCGACGATCCTCTCATTTTTCGCGTGAAATCACAAGATTTATGATCGGTGTGCCGTCAGGCGGTCATGCCTGAGCTTGCGCTTGAACGAGAGCGAGGATCGGAAAACGTTCCCCTGGGACGCCTTTCCCGGTGGTCGGTGGTCGCGCGCTTCGCGCATCAAGGCGGATCGCATGGCGAGGCGGAAATGGACCTGCTGGAAGGTCGGATCGGCTTGCCACGCCAAGCGATGGGAACATGTCGACGGCGCAATCGACGGCACCCGATTGACACGGCACGTATCGGTGGTTGTAGACTCGGACAGTTGCATCAGTCATTTCGAACTGGATTATCCCGTGCCAATTCCACGCCTTTTAGCGGCGATCTTCGCTTTTTTATTCTGTTTCGCATCGATCGCAGCGGCAGAATGGAAACCGCAGTCGGATGCCACCGCGGATCAGATCGTCGAAGAATACAAAACCCTCATCGATGCCGCCGCGAATGCCGGACGCATCATCGACATTCATCATTTCAGTCGGATCGATTTTTCTGTGGGGGGCACCACGCTGCGCGCAGATCAGAGCGCTATCCTGGATGAATTGGGTGCGGCGCTGGAAAGTCCCGACATGCAAAATGCGGGCGTCATTCTTGTCGGTCATTCCAGCAGCGAGGGGGTTGTCGAAACGAACTTCGCGCTCTCCATCGGGCGTGCCGAGGCGGTCGCTGCGTATCTGCGGGACACGATTGGCATCGCAGCGGATCGCATTTCGATCGAGCCGATGGGCGAGGCCGCGCCGAAATCCGGGGAACGCCCCGAAAGCCAATTGCAGCGCCGGGTCGAGATCTACCTCACGACGGTGATTCCGATGCGGATCGCGCAGAGCAGCCTGCTCGTTCCCGAGGCCTTGTCGCTGCTGCGCTTCGAGCCGAGCCAGCCGCCGCGCAGCGCGGCCTTGCCGTTCGGGGACGGTGCCAAGCCTGCCGGACTTGGCATGGACAAGAGCGGCACTCTGGAGTTCTGGGTGCAACCGGGATGGGACGTTCCGGACCCGGATCAGGATCTCTCCGATGCGGCGCCGGTCGTGATGTCGGTGCACGGCCTCGACGGAACACGCCTGAGCGTGCAGATCACCCAAGAGCGCGACGCCCTCGTCTTGTGGAACGGCGGGTACGACGTGGCAGATCAGCAGGTGGTTGGGTTCGATTTCACCCAAGACCTTCCGCACCACGTCGCCATCGCCTTTGCCAATGGTGCGGCCCTGGTGTTCATCAACGGCCAACCGCTGGCCGAGCTGGACTGGGAGCCCGGAGCGCCAAATGAGCAAGTCCTCACTTTGGGCAGATTTCCAAACGAAGAGACCGCGCTGGCCTTTACCGGGTTGATCGGCGGCGTGCGCAGCTGGAACAGGCCGCTTGAGCCGGAGGAGATCCGGACGGCGGCCCGGAGCGCCGGTGCGGTGCAGGTCGACTCCCCGCTGTATCCCGCCTTCAACGGCGCGTTGACCGAGACGATCAGAGGCGATCTGGAATACCAAGCGCTCGACACCGCCATCCAGATCGCAAGCGGCGCCTGGACGACCTATGGCAGCGATGCGATCCGTATCATCAACCGCGATGAAATTGCGCGGTCCAAGATCTTCAACGATCCCGCACGCGACCCGGCGGTGGCGGCCCAGCTGAAATCGCCGCATGTCGATTTGCTGCACGATGCCTTGCCGGGGCCGGATACCGTGTTTTCCAGCTACCCGCTGTTTCACATCCTCCAGGAGCCCGCGCTTGGCTTCGATCTCGATTTCGAACCGGTGCCGGGCGAGAAGGGCGAACGCATCGACCACGAGTTGCCTGCGGGTGCCAAACTCCGCTCCATGCGCGTCTGGTATCAACGGGCATCCATCATCACCATCCGCATGAACTACGTGCAAGCAGACGGGCAAGAAAAGGCGGCGTGGTTCGGCGAAACGGATTTGGATTTCCTGCTGGACGCCGAATCGGACCTCGTGCTGCTGCGGGACGGGGAATTCCTGATCGGGCTGACCGGCAAGGCCGACAAGAGCCGTGGCTGGATATACGAGCTGTCGGTGCACACCAATCAGCGGGTCTACGGACCGTACGGCGCCGAGCCGCCGCGCTTTTTCGAGCCGGTGCCGTTCAGCAACTTCCTTCCGGAAGGGGTGCCGATGTCCGGCATGACGGCGCGGATCGACAACGGCTTTCTGATGGCGGTCGGGCTGACCGGCGATCTCGATACCGATCGCGCCAGCGTGGTCGTGACGCTGGAAGACGGCCAGGTCACGCGGTTTCGCCAAACCGGTCGCAATACCTACCGCGCGACCCACGCCGCGGGCGGATTGTCCACATCGGATCTGCCGGAGTTGAGGATCCTGACGCCCGAACTCATTCGCATCGACGGCATCGATCTAGACCTCGTGCCAGTGCATCCACACGAGCCGCCGAAAGGCGAATTATCGAGTTTCGACAATGTCTTCATTGCGCAAGCCAAAGCGGTGAACCTGCGCTCGAATTACCGCGGCTATGACATCACGACGATGGACCCCTTGCACCTGACGGATACGGGCACGGGCAAGATGGTCTTTGCGCTGCCGGACCCGGCCTCTGCGGATTATTACGATGCGAACCGCATCTTCATTCCGAAGGGACTGCTTTATGTTCCTGAATTCACCGGCGAACAGCACGCCGAGACCCATGTCGTCACCTCGATGGCGGATTACACCAAGGCAACCAGCACGAATGTCAGCGTGACGCTTGGGATCCCCGGCGCAAGCTTCAGCGGCAGCTACAGTCACAAGCGCGCCTCGGAGAAGATCCGGGGCCGGAACAACTCCCTGACCCTGGGCTTGTCGAAGGCGTATTTCTACGATCTCGTCCTCGACAAGGCGCGCATGCGCCTGCACCCGGATTTCGTGACGCGCGTTCTGCGGTTGAAAGAGGCCGAGGACGACCGTGCGTTCGATGCGTTCGTGGACATCTTCGGGACGCACTATCCGCAAGCGGTGATCTATGGCGGGATGGGTGTCCTCGAGATGGCGTATTCCGGCAATACGATCGGGCGGCTGGTGAGTGATGAGGTCGACATTGCCGGCGGCGCTCAGGGCGAGGTCAAAGGCAAGGGCAAGGCCGGCTTCAACGTCGGCTCCGGCACCTCTTCGAACGACAAGTTCCAGCAGGAGATGGGCAACGAGACCGAGAATTTCTATTGGGTCGGCGGTGCGCATTCCGGTCAGGGCAAGGAAAGCTGGGGTGTCGGCATCGATGGCGTCGTGCCGGTCCATGTCAGCCTGCGAACGCTGGATGAATTGCTGCTGCCGCCGTTCTTCTTCGATCCCGTCGTGAATTACGAACTGCGCCGCAAGGTGCAGGCAGCGATAGACCGGCATATCGATGCGGCAGACCGCGCTTTGGCGGCAGAGACGGAAACCATGCCGCGCCTCTACGAGGTGACGCTGGTCAAGATCCGCTCGAGCGTACGCAGCGCCGAGGCAGATGCCGTCTGGGAAATCGGCGGCAAGGTGATGTCCGGGGCCAACGGCCCACCGGGGTCTGCGATCCCTGCGGGTTCGGTCCGCCGTCTCGCTCAGACCGACGGCGCGCGCGTGTTTTTCGATGTGGCCCGCCCGGAACGCGACCAGCCCGCGCCGAACTCCACCGATCTGGTCTCGGTCGATGCCAGCTCGAAGCAGTCCTATTACGTCCGCGACACCGATACCGGCGACGCCGGGGCGCTCCGACAGGTCTATGCCGTCGATCCCTGCGCGGTCGAGCTTGGCGGCTCACTCGAGCTGTTTGCGGACTTCACGGAGTATGACACCGAGATCGTCGATCCGAACGAAAGCTATCGCGGCGGCCGCCTGATCGAATGGCGGGATTTTCCTGCAACGGGCAGCAGGGAAATCACGCTCAGCGCCGACTCGGACCTCTTGTCCAGTGGCTCACCGTTATGTCTGGTCGACAAGGACGAGGTTTTCGAGATCGAGGAATGCGCCATGCTTGCGGCGCTGCAATCGGAGACCTTTCTGACAGAGTTGGCGGAGGGCATTCTGGGTCTTCCATCACAATGCGAAAGGGTCAGCGCGGGGCCGATATCGGTCATCGCGCCGGGCTTCGACATGGACCTCGATCGACGCCGTGCGCTGTGTGACAAGGTCGTGCAATGCATCGGCGCCCCGAACCGCGACACCCCGACCTGCCGGAAGGTCAGTCAGCAATGTCTCCACGCAGGTGAGGTTGCTCCAAGCGCCGATTGCGAGCGGGCGGAGGTTGTTTTCCGCATCCGCGAGATCCGCGATAGCTTTGCCCGCCCCGCCACGCGCTTGAACTGTACCCGTTGAGGTCCTGAAAGGTTTTGAGATGTCGATCATGAAAGGCTTGATAAGATGCCGTGCGACGCTTCCGGCAGTGATTGGCGTCGCAATCCTTGTCATCGCGTCCTTGCCTGAGCCCGTCGCGGCGTTGACCCCCGCCGAACGTGAAGAGGTCCTGTCGGACGAAGACCGCATCCATGAGCGGCACAAAAGGGCCCATGAGACAGTGATGGCTCATGCGGCGAGGGTGGAGAACCTTCACGATCAGCTGGGTAAAACAGGTCGGAAACTCCGGAGTCTCAGGTCAGGTCCACGCCAAGCCGGGACTGAAAGGCAGATAAACGACGCCAACAACCAGTTGCTCGAATTGCAGCGCGCACAGGCTCAGGCCTTTTCCGATCTGGCTGCTGCCGCTCGGAGCGCCGCCGCCGTGAACAGTGAATACCGTGAATACTTCGGGGACAAGAGGGCTGCCGCGGGTCGCCCTGCGCCGCCTCAAAACCTGCGCGACGCGGCGAACAGGGCGACCATGGTGCAGCAATCCGCCTTTGAGGTCTGGGGCGCAGAAGGGCCGTCGCGGGAAGAGCGCGACGCGATAATCAACCGATTGGAAAGTCTGGGTTTGGCGCGCCACGATATTCTGAAGAACAGCGAAACTGAAGAAGCGCAGGACGAGATCGACGAGGTCTTCGGTGAGGTTCTGGACAAGCATCGTCGCCTCCGGGATCACTACGACGCAATGGCGCGCATTGCGGAAGCGGCATCCGGGTTCACCCCGCCCGGCCAGAGGCCGCCGCCGGATCCGGACTCTCAATACGGTTCTGTCAGCGCCGCGCAAGCTGCGAACATGGAGCGGATGCCCAGCGATGAAGCCATCCCGGTCAGCCGCGTCTACGACTCCTCGGTCTTGGCAGAGAGACAACGCAGAAACATCGAAAGAAACCAGCAGAACGCCGCAGAGGATGCGGGCAACCTGCATCTTGCGCTGCCACCGGTCGAATACGATGCCCCGCCACTGACCGGGAACGCCGCGGCAGCCGTGCAGCGCGGCAATTTCGAGGCGGGCAGGCCCGCAGCGAACCCGACGGGACGAGATGGCAACACCCATCTGACCTATGTGCAGCTTCCCCCCGAGGAGAATACCTACGGCAGTCTGCCCGTTGCCAGGTTCGATCAGGCCGCCCATCAGCCTTTGCCGCCGCTGCCTGCGGCGCAGCGGCCGCCCGCCAAACCGCCGCGCGAACTCAAACCGGCTCTGCCGTTCAATGCCGCGCGGCTGCCCGCCAGCCAGCAAAGAGCGGCCGGACGGGCATTTCGGGTGCGCGCCGCGCCAGCGCCGGTTCAGGACTCGGCGAATGCCAGCACATCGGATGCGTCGACGGCGAATACCGGAGGCGGCTTCCTTCCGTGAGCCATAAACCGATCCGAGCAAGCGCACGTTCTTGAGCTTGCGCCGGAGCCGCCAGCCCTTCTGGCGCGGCGTCGCTTGCCCTTCGCGGACATCTCGACGCTTTGGCCGTCAGCGGTGGGTTATGACGACCGGCCCGATCGATGGATCTTGCAAAAAATCGGTCGCATCCGAATCGGTTGATCCGACACTTCCGGCGAATTGCGGCGATATCTGGGTGCAGAATAAGCCCCACTGCTGGGTGATCCGGGTACAATTCCCCCGAACCCGCCAGACTGTCGCCCGTACCGATTTAATGAAGGGCAATTTCGACAAATTCTTCCTTTCTCGCCACATGTTGGGCTAGATTGTGTCGGGGGCCTGATCGATGGAAGGCATCTTCGATCTGCGGATCGGAAGATGTAACGCGATGGCCAAGCTATTTGGAAATCAGAGACCTGGTCGCGGGCACAAAATTGTCGCGCGTGATATCATTCAGGAATGCGCCAAGCGGTTCTGGACCGAGCAGCAAGGCAGTATGTCCTATCTGGGCCTGACGACCGCCTTCGTGATGATGGCGTTCGGGGGCATTGGCGTGGACCTGATGCATGCCGAGCTCAAGCGTACCAAGATGCAGAACGCGCTCGACCGTGCAGTGCTCGCGGCGGCGTCCATCGAAAACGAGCAGGATGCCGAAACCGTCGTACGCGACTATTTCCGCGTGCAGAACATGGAAGAGGCACTGGTCGGCGTCACGCCCGTGGAAGACAAGTCCTACCGTAAGGTGACGGCAGGCGGGCGGCAGGTCATGCCGACGAACTTCATTCAACTGCTTGGCTTCGACAACCTCCAGGCCGAGGGCCTGGCGACCGCGGAAAACGGTGTGACGAATATCGAGATCGCGCTGATCCTCGATATCTCCGGGTCGATGTCGGGTCGCAAGATCGAGCAATTGAAGCAGGCCGCCAGCACGTTTGTCGACAATGTCCTCGGATCGGAGGCAACGCAGGTGTCCACGACCGTGTCGATCGTCCCCTACAACGCGACGGTCAACATGGGCACGATATTACCGGACTACATCGCGCTCGACCGGCAGCACGACTATTCGAACTGTGCCGTATTCGCGGATGACGCCTTCTTCAGCACGGCGCTTGACACCTCGGTCCTTCTGGAACAGCTCGGGCAATTCGACCCCTATTCCACGGACTCCATCGCAGGTCAGGCGGACCGGCACTGGTGCCACGCCGGTGATACCGCGTCCATCGTCGTTCACAGCTCGGACCCGGCAGCGCTCAAGTCCCAGATCGCCACGCTGACCGCTGGCGGCAACACGGCGATCGATGTCGGAATGAAGTGGGGGGTCGCTTTGCTGGATCCTTCGGCACGTGGCGTGGTCGGGGCGATGGCCGAGGACGGTCTGGTCAATGACGGTCATGCCCAGCGTCCCGACGCCTATGGCACCGCGGACACGCAGAAATTCATCGTCCTGATGACGGATGGCAAGAACACCACGCAATATGACCTCAAGCCCGGACTGAAGCCGTCAGACGCGCTCACGGGGATCTTCGTGAACACCTACGGAACCGAAGACCTCTCGGATGATGACTATTCCGTTCGGGTCGACCCGATCCCTGGCGCGTCCTCCGCAGCGGGCGCAGGTCCGGGCGATGGTCCCTACAGCTACTTCTGGACGCGCCTCGCCGGGGACGAAGATGCGCGCTACCAGCCCGGGATCGACGGTCTCGAGACCAATCCTGCCCATGTGCACGAACTCAGCTACAACGACGTGTTCCATCGCTTCGGCACCCGCGTGGCGGCAGACCTACTGTTCGAAAGGCCTTACGCGGACGGCGTGATGGATTGGGACCGCTATCAGACCCTGCTGTCTCCGTATCGCGCGATTGCAGGTGGTGATTTCGCCGATGCGCGGCTGTCCCAGATCTGTGGCGCGGCCAAGCAGGAAGGTGTGGTCGTCTATGCCATCGGCGTGGAGGCCCCGGAGGAAGGGCGCCGGGCCATGAGGGATTGTGCCTCTTCGGCCTCCCATTTCTTCGACGTTGAGGGCTCTGACCTGGAGAACACGTTCTCCGGAATTGCCCGTAACCTGACCCAGTTGAGGCTGATCCAATGACGCGTATTTGCAAGGTGCTTCGGCAATTCCGCCAGAACGAGGACGGCACGATGGTGGTGCCCTTCACGCTGTGGATGGTGATCTTCCTGACGCTGATTATCTCGACCATTGAACTGGGCACGATGACCGTCCGCCAAACGGTCATGGAGCGCGCGGTCGATACCGCAATGCGCGATCTGAAGATCGGCAAATTGCCGGGTGACGCGGCAACGCTCAAGGATGCGATCTGTAACGGCGCTGCGATCCTGCCGTCCTGCGAGGCAAATCTGCATCTCGAGATGATCCGTCTCGATATGGCGGATTGGCAGCAACCGTCCGCCCGGGCCGAGTGCGTGGACACCGGCGCGGTCGCAACGCCGCACCGCACATTCCAGCAGGGTGACGCGCACGAGGTCATGCTGGTCAGGGCCTGTTTCAAGTACAAGCCGATCACGCCCCTGGGCGGCTTCAATGCCAGCCTGCCCAAGGACGAGAATGGCTATACGGCACTCGTCTCGAGCAGTGCCTTCGTAAACGAACCGCTGTGAGGATGGGATACATGATGAGGTTTCTTCAAAGTCGACTGGCCGCCTTCGCAAAAGACACGCGCGGCTATGTCAACGTCGAGGCGGTGATCGTGCTGCCGATCCTGTTGTCGCTGTTCGGGGTCGGGTGGGTCTATTTCGATGCTTTCCGCCAGCAGAACGTGAACCAGAAGGCGAATTACGCGATCAGCGATATCCTTTCGCGGCAGACAGACTATATCGACGAGGGCTTTATCGACAGCACGTTCAGCCTGTTCCAGACGCTGACCCTGAGCAATGGCTCCGATGGGGCGCTGCGCGTGAGCCTCGTCGAGTATGACGGCGAAATCGGCGGATGGGATATCGTGTGGTCCCAAACACGGTCCGCAAGTGGCACGTTGGACGGCGAGGGACCCGACGCCCTCGAGACCCGCCTGCCGCCGGTGATCGACGGGGACCAGTTGTTCGTGGTGGAGACGATCGATCACTATCAACCGGCGCTGCAGATCGGCCTGAACCCTTTCGACATCACCACGTTCAGTTTCACCCGACCCCGCTATGCCGCGAAGGCCGCCGAAGCGGCGGGTTGAGACCCTCCAGAGCTGCCATGGTGTGCCGAGGGCGTGTAGGGCGACCGGGCAAAATCGATGCGGGCCGTGCGGCCTGAGCGTGGTGAACTCAGGGCGAGATGCAACGCAAGACAGCGCCCCTTCACATCGGGAAAGCCGCTGGTTTGGGCACAGGACAGAACATCACGGGATTTGGGCGTGTATTCCGGTCGCTGATATCAGGCGCGGCGCACGATCTGTTTCTGCCGATCATGAGCTCTTGTCGAAGTCGTCTTTCCGGTCTGCCGCCCGCCTGATTGGATCGGAAAGTCTGATGTCGCTTCCGTTTTGGCATCTCTGATCTCCTTCGTGTTGAAAACCAGCAGACCGCAAACTGCAGCTTGCGTCGGTGTCTGAAATTCAGGGGGTCGCGCAAAGCGACTGGTTCGAAACGTTAATCGCGAGCTGACCCGCGAATTGCGAGCCAAAAGCCAAAACCGATAAATTCAATGACAACACGAACGGCTGCGCGAAACGTATCTCGGGAGGTATCCGCACAGCCTAGAGTTCAGATCTTTTATGTAAACTGAAAGATTTGAACAAGGCAGTTGGCGGAGAGACAGGGATTCGAACCCTGGGAACCCGTGAAGGCTCAACGGTTTTCGAGACCGCCCCGTTCGACCACTCCGGCACCTCTCCGCGGTCTGGAGCCGCCAATACCCAAGGGTGCGGGCGCTTGCAACCCGGGGCGACACGAATTTTTCGCGATGCGCAGCCAGCGGTTGGAAACCGGGCGCGCAGATCGTATCTCTGGCGCAGGTGAGGCAAGGGACCGCTTTGATGTTCATGAGCAAGATAACCGGCGGCATCGCGTTCTGCCTGGCGCTGTCGACCGGACCGGGCGCGGCATTCGCGGCCCCGGTCGATGACCTGATCGACCTGTTGCGCATCGACGCGACGATCGCCGTGATGCGCGAGGAGGGGCAGGGCTACGCGACCGATCTTGCCCGCGACATGTTCGGCGGGCCCAGTGTCGGCTGGCAGCAGACCGTCGCCTCGATCTATGATGCCGACGCCATGGTGGCCTCGGTCTCCGAGGGTATCCGCGCGGCGCTCGATCCGGACGCGGTCGGACCGCTGCTGGAGTTTTTCGACAGCGACCTTGGCCGCGAGGTTGTCGCACTCGAGATCGGGGCGCGCGAGGCGCTGCTGTTGGAGGATGTCGAAGAGGCCGCGCGCGCCGATTACCGCAATCTGACCGGCGAGGGTGATCCGACGATCGCCCTGATCGAGCGTTTCGTCGTGTCCAACGACCTGATCGAGCAGAACGTGACCGGCGCGCTCAATGCGTCCTTCGCGTTCTACAACGGTCTGGCGGATGGCGGCGCGCTCGAGATGAGCGAGGCCGACATGCTGGACGATATCTGGGGGCAGGAAGAGGCCACCCGCCGCGACACCGAGGAATGGGTCTATGGCTATCTCATGATGGCGTACGGGCCGCTGACCGACGCCGAGCTTGAAACCTATGTCACGCTGTCGGAATCAGAGGTGGGAAGGGCGCTCAACCGGGCGCTTTTTGCAGGCTTCGGGCAGATGTATGACGACATCTCCTATGCGCTCGGTCTGGGGGCCGCCGCCGAGATGTCGGGCATCGACCTTTAAGCGGCGCATCGGGGCGATGTTCGCCCGCGGCGGCGCTTGACAGCAGGGGTGTTCCTGCGCATAAGCGCGGCTCTGACAGACGGGGCCCTGCGCCCCGCTTGTCGTTTTGGATTTCACGACGCCCGAAACCGGGCGCGCTGTTCGAGGCGGGGACACCCCGGAAACACCGCATGAGGCGGGGCCGAAGAACGCGGCAAGACAAGGAAGACGCGCATGTTCGCGGTGATGAAGACCGGTGGCAAGCAATACAAGGTTCAGGCGGGCGATACGCTCCGCGTGGAGAAGCTTGCGGCCGATGCTGGCGAAACCGTCCAGTTCAACGAGATTCTCATGCTGGGTGGCGATGACACCACGGTGGGTGCCCCCTTCATCGACGGGGCCGCGGTTCAGGCCGAAGTCGTCGACCAGATCAAGGGTGACAAGGTCATCCATTTCGTCAAGCGTCGCCGCAAGCACTCGTCGCAGCGCACCAAGGGCCACCGCCAGCAGCTGACGTTGGTACGCGTGACCGACATTCTGGCATCGGGCGCGGACGCATCCGGCGTCAAGGCGGCAATCGGTGCGGGCATCCTGCCGCGCGGCCATGGCGACGACCGGATCACGTCCAACCGCTCCGAGCAGTCGGACATGAAGGCCCGCGTCAAGAATGATGAGGCCAAGGCACAGCCGGTGGCACAGGCCGCCGTCGCCGAGGGCGCCAAGGACGATCTCAAGGAGATCAACGGCATCGGCCCCGCGGCCGAAAGCAAGCTGAACGAGGCCGGGATCACCACCTTCGCACAGCTCGCCGCCATCGACGCCGACAGCTTCGACGCTGTGAAGGTGAAGCCGGAATGGGTCGAAGAGGCCAAGACGCGCGCGTAAGCGCCGACAGATCAAGGAGACTTAACCAATGGCACATAAAAAAGCAGGCGGTTCCTCCCGCAACGGTCGCGACTCTGCCGGTCGTCGTCTGGGCGTGAAGCTCTATGGCGGGCAGCGGGCCATCCCGGGCAATATCATCGTGCGCCAGCGCGGCACCAAGTTCTATGCGGGCGACGGTGTCGGCATGGGCAAGGACCACACGCTGTTCGCGGTCGAAGAGGGCGCGGTGAGCTTCCGCAAGGGCTTCAAGGGCCGGACCTTCGTATCGGTTCTGCCAGTGGCAGAGGCCGCTGAATAAGCCAGTCCGACGCCGCTAGAAGACAATCGGGGGATCGGCGACGGGCCGGTCCCCTTTGTATTTTATCCGTTTTTTACCTTGGGCCATGCGCTGTCATTTGAACCGGCAGGGTGTATTCGCGGTCGGTTCGCCCTACATTCCGGATGCGACCCTGTACCGCACGACCCGCGCCACAAGACCCGCACCGGCACCAGGAGGAGACCCTGCCATGACGATCGAGCAGACCGATCTTCAACCGACAATATCGTCCGACCGTTTCGTGCTGCGTCCCTTGCGCGTTTCGGATCAGGGCCTGATCTCGCTTTATGCGGGCGACAAACGGGTGGCCTGCATGACCGGCGAGATCGCGCATCCCTATCCGCCGGGTGCCGCCGAGGCCTATATCGCACGCGCCCATGCGCCCGATCGGACCGAGGATATCTGGGCCATCGACGGGCAGTTGTCGGACGCGCCGGAGCTGATGGGCGTCATCGCGCTCAAGCGGATGGACCGCAACCAGTCCGAGATCGCGTATTGGGTGGCCCCGGGTTTCTGGAACACCGGTCTGGCTTCTGACGCGGTTCGGGTGCTGGTCGAAACCAACCCGCTTGGCAACGCCACGATGTTCGCGACCGTGTTCCAGGACAACGCCGCCTCGGCCCGTGTGCTGACCAATTGCGGCTTCGACTATATCGGCGACGCCGAGCAGTTCTGCATCGCCCGGGGCGCCACGGTGCCGACCTGGACCTATCTGAAACAGCTTTCCTGAGGCCGGATCGGCGCGCGCGGCCCCTTGAGCGGGGCGTGCATTCCGACTATCGCCTCTGACACTTCATCGACGAGGCCACGCCATGAAATTTCTCGACCTCTGCAAGGTCTACATCCGCTCTGGCAGCGGCGGTTCGGGGGCGGCCAGCTTCCGGCGCGAGAAGTACATCGAATATGGCGGGCCCGATGGCGGCGACGGCGGCCGGGGCGGATCGGTCATCGTCGAGGCTGTCGACGGGCTGAATACGCTGATCGACTTCCGGTATCAGCAGCACTTCTTTGCCGAGAACGGTCAGGGCGGCATGGGCCGCCAGCGCACCGGTCGCGATGGCAAGGACATCGTGCTGCGGGTGCCCGTCGGGACCGAGGTTCTCGACGAGGATCAGGAAACCGTGCTGGCCGACATGACCGAACTTGGTCAGACCGTGACGCTGGCCAAGGGCGGCAATGGCGGCTGGGGCAACCTGCAATTCAAGACATCGACGAACCAGGCGCCGCGCCGCGCCAATCCCGGGCAACCCGGTATCGACCGCACGATCTGGCTGCGGCTGAAACTGATTGCCGATGTGGGCCTGCTGGGGCTGCCCAACGCGGGCAAGTCCACCTTTCTCGCCACCACCTCGAACGCACGCCCCAAGATCGCGGATTACCCGTTCACCACGCTGCATCCCAACCTTGGCGTGGTCGGGGTCGATGACGTCGAATTTGTCGTCGCCGATATCCCGGGCCTGATCGAGGGCGCGCATGAAGGGCGCGGGCTTGGCGACCAGTTCCTGGGCCATGTCGAACGCTGTGCCGCCTTGCTGCATCTGGTCGACGGTACCTCTGGAACCCTGCTTGAGGATTACCGGACCATCATCCACGAGATCGAGGAATATGGCGCGGGCCTGGCCGACAAGCCACGCATCACCGTTCTGAACAAGATCGACGCCATGGACGACGAGGAACGCGCTTTCCTGCGCGAAGAGCTGGAAGAGGTCGCGGGTCAGCGCGTCTATACCATGTCGGGCATCTCGGGCGAGGGAGTGACCCAGGTCTTGCGCGCGCTCCGCGCCGAGATCGAGGACGAACGGCTGCGGCGCAAGAAGGCCGATCCTGTCGAGGCCGCGGAGGAGACGGGCCAGTGGCAACCCTGAGCGCCGCCCGGCGCTGCGTCGTCAAGATTGGCTCGGCGCTGCTGGTCGACCGGGCGACCGGGGCGCTGCGCACCGACTGGCTGCGCGCCATGGCCGAGGATGTGGCGCAGATGCGCGAACGGGGCACCGACGTGGTGCTGGTCTCATCGGGGTCCATCGCATTGGGACGCGGCGTGCTGGGCCTGCCCGCGACCGTCCTGCCGCTGGAGCAGAGCCAGGCCGCCGCGGCGGTGGGTCAGATCCGGCTGGCCCGCGCCTGGGAAGAAGTGCTGGCCCCGCATGGCATCACCACCGCGCAGGTTCTGGTGACGCTTGAGGACAGCGCCGACCGGCGTAGATACCTCAATTCGCGCGCCACGATGGAGGCGCTGCTGGCGCATGGCGTGGTGCCCATCGTCAACGAGAACGACACCGTCGCCACGGACGAGATCCGCTATGGCGACAACGACCGGCTCGCGGCGCAGGTGGCGGTAACAGCGGGGGCCGACCAGTTGATCCTGCTGTCGGACGTCGACGGGTTCTATTCCGGCAACCCCAATGACGACCCCGACGCGCGTCGCTTTGACGTGATCGACGCGATCACCCCCGAGATCGAGTCGATGGCGGGCGATGCCGGGTCTGGCCTGTCGAAGGGCGGCATGAAGACCAAGCTGATGGCGGCCAAGATCGCCACGGCGGCGGGCTGCGCGATGGCGATCACCGAAGGCACCCGGATGCACCCGCTGGTGGCGCTGGAACACGGCGCGCCCGCCACGTGGTTCACGCCGCAGGGCGACCCGCACACCGCCCGCAAGCGCTGGATCGCGGCGATGAAGACGCGTGGCACGCTGATCCTCGATGCGGGTGCGGTGACTGCCCTGTGCGCCGGACGGTCGCTGTTGCCCGCCGGGATCGCAGCCGTCGAGGGCAGCTTCGGGCGCGGCGATCCGGTGGCGATCAGGGGCGCCGATGGCGCGGTTCTGGGACAGGGCCTGACACGCTACACCGCCGCCGAGGCGCGCGCGATCCAAGGGCACAAATCCGCCGAGATCGAGGCGATCCTCGGCTATCCGGGGCGCGCGGTGCTTGTGCATCGGGACGATATGGCGCTTTGATCCGGGCCAGCAAAGGGGACTTGGCAGATGAAAGACGACATCGATATCGCGACGCTCATGGACGACATCGGCAAGCGCGCCAGGGCGGCGGCGGCAGAGCTGGCCGCGGCCCCGGCCGAGGTCAAGACCCGCGCCCTTGAAGCCGCGGCAGAGGCGCTGGTTGCGCAGACCGACGCCATTCTGGCGGCCAATGCGCAGGACCTTGAATACGGTCGCGCGAAGGGCCTGTCGGATGCGATGATGGACCGGCTCATGCTGGACAAGGCGCGGGTGGCGGCGATGGCGCAGGCGGTCCGCGACATCGCCGCGCTGCCCGATCCCGTGGGCGCGGTGATCGCCGAATGGGACCGGCCCTCGGGGCTGCATATCCAGCGCGTGCGCACCCCGCTGGGCGTGATCGGTGTGATCTACGAATCCCGGCCCAACGTGACGGCGGATGCGGGCGCGCTTTGCCTCAAGGCCGGCAACGCGGTGATCCTGCGGGGCGGGTCGGAAAGCTTCCATTCGTCCGCCGCGATCCATGCCTGCCTCGCGCAGGGCCTGCGCGCCGCGGGGATGCCGGAAGACGCGATCCAGCGTGTTCCCACCCGCGACCGCGCCGCTGTCAGCCAACTTCTGACCATGACCGACTATGTCGACGTGATCGTGCCGCGCGGTGGCAAGGGGCTGGTGGGGCTTGTGCAGCGCGAGGCCCGGGTGCCGGTCTTTGCCCATCTCGAAGGCATCGTGCACATCTACATCGACGCCGAGGCGGACCCGCAGAAGGTTCTGGACGTGGTGCTGAACGCCAAGACCCGGCGCCCCGGCATCTGCGGTGCCGCCGAGTGTCTGCTGATCCACGAAGACGTGGTCGACACCATCGGGCAGGGCGTGATCCGGGCGCTGATCGACGCGGGCGTCGAGGTCCGGGGCGACACGCGGCTGACCGCTATTCCGGGTGTTGTTGCGGCGCAGGACAGCGATTGGGGCTGCGAATACCTCGATATGGTGATCGCGGCACGGGTGGTGGCGGATGTCGACGCGGCCATCGCCCATATCCGGCAGCATTCGTCGTCACATACGGAATGCATCCTGACGGAAAACGCCGACACCGCGGCGCGCTTCTTTGCGCGGGTGGATTCGGCGATCCTGATGCACAACGCGTCAACGCAATTCGCCGATGGCGGCGAGTTCGGCATGGGCGCGGAGATCGGCATCGCGACAGGAAAGATGCACGCACGCGGTCCGGTCGGTGTCGAGCAGCTGACCAGTTTCAAGTACCTCGTCACGGGCGACGGGACAGTGCGCAAATAGGCGGCGCGGGATCGCTGGCGCGATCCGGCAAGTGATATCAGGACGTTTCGGATCGCTGACGCGATCCGACCGGTGACATCGTATTGTTTCGGATCGCTGACGCGATCCGACCGGCGGGGCCCGCACTGACGTGCGGGCCCCGATCCTGCCCGACGGTCAGACTGTCAGCGTCAGCGTCGTCTCACCGTGGCCCACGGAAATGGGGCGGCCCCGGTCGGCGGCGACGATCGGCAGCAGCACGAATTGCACATTTGCAGGTGCGACCGCGCCCGCGTTGGTGGTTCCGGTCAGGCTCGACCAGAGGCCGGGATCGACCGACAGGCGGTCCGCCTCGGCCTGCAGATGCCAGATGCCGTCCACGTTGGCGATGCGGATGCGACCGCCATGGGGCATCGCCGTCTCGAAGCAGAGATAGGCGAGGAACGCCAGCTGCACCTCGCAGCGGGGCAAGGCGTCGGTCACGGTCCAGTCGGGTCGCTGCCGCGCACCCAGGGCAAAATCGGCAAGCATCTTGCCGGCCTCCTGCGCCGATACGTTCTGGCTGGAGCCCGCCGACCCGAAGGCCACCCGGAAAAAGCGGATGCGGGCCTGCGCCGCCCGGCAACTGTCGGCCACCAGTTCCATTTCCGGGCTCATCGCGCCTGCATCGGTCATGTTCATCAACTCGATGCCGTTGCCAATCGCCCCGATCGGTGAGATCAGGTCGTGGCAGATGCGCGACCCTATCAGCGCCGCGAGCTCTGCGTTACACTGCATCACATCCAGTTGGCTATCCATGAGGCTGCCCCATGTCCAACGATCTGAACGCGATGCTGGAGCCGGGAATGCTGGTCGAGCATCCGGACCGCCCCGACTGGGGCCGTGGCCAGGTGCAATCCAACATCAACGGTCGCATCACGGTCAATTTCAGGGATGAGGGCAAGGTCGTCATTGATGGTACCCGCGTGTTTCTGGTTCCGATCTTCGGGCAAGACTAGGTGCGTAAGGTTATCAGAAACTTAACACCGGATGACGGTCGCCTGGCAATCGTCCCGGTGGCCCTTTAGACCGGGTCGCGCCATGAGAGACACCGCCCGGATGCCGCACACCGTGCCCCGGTTTCGCGTCGCCCTCGCGGCAACACCGGATGAGCTGCGCGCCGCGCAACGGCTGCGCTATGACGTGTTCGTGGCAGAATTGGGCGGCGGCGGTCCGATGGTCGATCACGCGGCCCGGCTGGAACGGGACCGGTTCGATCCGGTCTTCGACCATTTGCTGCTGTTCGACGACGCGCGCGGCGCTGATCCGGTGGTGGGCGTCTACCGGCTGTTGCGCGACGATCAGGCGCGGCAGGCCGGGCAGTTCTATTCCGAGGCGGAATACGACCTGACATTGCTCAAACGCGCGAACCGACGCCTGCTGGAGCTGGGACGGTCCTGCCTGCACCGCGATTATCGCGGCGGGGCGGCGATGATGCATCTCTGGCGGGGACTGGCGGCGTATATCCGCGACCACGACATCGATCTCCTGTTCGGCGTGGCAAGCTTTCCGGGCACGGCGCCGCGCGCCCTGGCCCAGCCTCTGTCGAACCTGCATTACCAGCACCTCGCGCCGCCCGAATTGCGGGTCCGGTCGCGGGTGTTCCAGCCGATGGACCTGATGCCAGAGGCCGCGGTCGACCGCAGGCAGGCGGTGCGCGACACCCCGGCGCTGATCAAGGCCTACCTGCGCCTCGGCGGCACCGTGGGCGAGGGCGCGTTTGTCGATCACGCCTTCAACACGGTCGATGTCTGCCTGATCATGGACACCGCGCGGTTGAACGCGAGCCGCCGCGCGCTCTATGAACGGGGGCAGCGATGAACACCTGGGACGGTACGGACGCACCGCCGCCCGGGCGGTTCGGTCCGGGCGACTGGCTGCGCGTGGCTTGGCGCGGCACGCTTCTGGGCGTGCTGGTCTTCGGCGGGCTGCTTGTCCTGCTGTTGGCCCGCCTGATCGAGCGGCCCCTCGGCGGCATGCGCCGACCGGTCACGCCCTATATCACCCAAGGCGTCTGCCGCGCGGCCTTCGTCATCCTGCGCCTGCCGATCCGCCATCGCGGCACGCCGCTGAAGGGGCACGGGGCGCTGGTGGCCAACCACACGTCCTGGCTCGATATCTTCGCGCTCAATTCCCGCATGAACCTGTACTTCGTGTCCAAATCCGAGGTCGCGGCCTGGCCCGGCATCGGCTGGCTGGCGCGCGCGACCGGCACCGTCTTCATCGAGCGCGACCGCAAACACGCCGCCGAACAGACCCGCGTGTTCGAATGGCGGTTGCACCACGGGCACAGGCTGGTGTTCTTCCCCGAGGGCACCTCGACCGACGGACTCAGGGTGCTGCCGTTCAAGACGACCCTGTTCGAGGCCTTCCTGAGCGAGCGGATCCGCCACGAGTTGCAGATGCAGGCGGTAACGCTGATCTATCGCCCGCCCGAGGGCGAAGAGTCCAATTTCTACGGCTGGTGGGGCGACATGGACTTCGGACCGCATTTGCTGAAAACGCTGGCGGCCCGGCGGCAGGGCGCGGTCGAGCTGGTCTACCATGCGCCGGTGCGCGTCGATACCTTTCCCAATCGCAAGACGCTGGCGCGGCAGCTTGAAGACCAGGTGCGCAAGGGGTTCGAGGCGTCACGCCGAGGTCAGGCGGGCTAGGCGTCGGGGTGCGGCAAGCTATCCCGGCGACGGCGAACGGCAGGGGCCCCGGGCCGCAGTGTCCCATCCGCGGTGCCCCGGACCGCCGCACCCGCGCATCCGCTGCGCCGCGCGGTATGGCCCGGCCTGCGCGCCCGGGTCGCAGGCCGGATTGCTCTGTTGATGGCATGCGCCCCTAGGCGCGGGCCGCCGGATCGCATATATCTTCACCGTTGAATGTTTCGAGACGAAGGCGCGACGTCCCATGGCCCTGACCAACCTCAAGAAGAAACGCCGCATCCAGATCGTCGCGTTGACGGCGGTGGCGCTGGTCGTGTCCACGGCGCTGATCGGCTATGCGATGCGCGACGGAATCAATTTCTTCCGCTCGCCCAGCCAGGTGGCCGAAGCGCCGCCCGCCCCGAACGAGGTCTTCCGGATCGGCGGCCTGGTCGAGGAAGGGTCGCTGAAGCGCGGGCAGGGCGAGACCATCTCGTTCCGGGTCACCG
This sequence comes from Roseivivax sp. CAU 1753, assembly GCF_054482575.1. Lineage (NCBI taxonomy): Bacteria > Pseudomonadati > Pseudomonadota > Alphaproteobacteria > Rhodobacterales > Roseobacteraceae > Roseivivax > Roseivivax sp. CAU 1753. Next base: position 211,932 of record NZ_JBTLRF010000005.1, read on the forward strand.
ATGGCGGCGCCAGCGTGCCGGTGACCTATCGCGGCGTCTTGCCCGACCTGTTCGAGGAAAATCAGGGCATGGTCGGCACCGGGCGGCTGGTCGGCGGCACCTTCGAGGCCTCCGAGATCCTGGCCAAACACGACGAGACCTACATGCCCAAGGAAGTCGTCGATGCGCTGAAGGCGCAGGGCGTCTACCAGGACCCGAAGGGGGAGGCACCGCCGGACAGCTGACCGGTCAGCGCCGGGGGTCTGATGCCGGTGCGTGGACGTCATTGGCGGCGATCGCCTCGGCCTTGGGTCGGAACGTGACCACCCGGTACAGGTACCAGAGCACCATCCCGGCGATGATCACGTTCGAGACCGGCCCCATATAACTTGCCACGGCCTCGTAGTTCTGGCCCAGTTCCCAGCCTGCCAGCGTCAGGGCGGTGGTCCAGAGGGCCGTGCCCAGCGTGGTGTAGATCATGAAGCGGCGGAACGTGATCTCGGACAGGCCCGCAGGAACCGAGATCAGCGTGCGCACCCCCGGGATCAGCCGACCCGCGAAGACCGCCTTGTGGCCGTGCCGGTCGAACCAGCCGTCGGCTTTGTCGACGTCCGAGGGCGTCAGTGTCAGCCAGCGGCCATAGCGGCGCGCCACGCGACGCAGCCCCGAGGTGCCGATGCGGATGCCGATCCAGTACCAGAACAGCGCGCCCGCGACCGACCCCGCCAGCCCGGCGAGGATCATCAGGACCAGCGATCGCCCGGTGGTCGAGGCGGTATAGCCCGCCAGCGGCATCACGATTTCGGACGGGATGGGCGGGAACACGTTCTCGATGAACATGAACAGGGCGACGGCCCAATAGCCGTTATCGCTCAGGAATTGGGTGATCCAGCCGGACATGGGCCCTCCTTCGTGGGTTCCCTGCACAACGCGCGAGGCGGGCCAAAAGTTGCGCCAGGGGGGCGAAATGCCGCGCGGATCCGCGACCGGTCGCATGGGGGGGCGCCGTTCGGCGAAGCGGTTCGGCATCGGTCCTTCGGGCGGGAGCGGCGGGGCGGTGTCACAGGCGCGGGACAGGGTCAAACGCGCGCCTTCGCCACGTGGGCCAGACCCGAGCTCCGGGCCATCTGGCCCGGATCGAGATGCCATGGGTGCGGGCCAGAAGGCCCGCACGCCGCCGGATCATGGCGGACTGCGATCAGCCGCGCAGGATCGAGCGACCGGCGTATTCCGCGGTTTCGGCCAGCATCTCTTCGATGCGGATCAGCTGGTTGTACTTTGCCAGCCGGTCCGACCGCGCCAGGCTGCCGGTCTTGATCTGCCCGCAATTCGTGGCAACTGCCAGATCGGCGATGGTGGCATCCTCGGTCTCGCCCGACCGGTGCGACATGACGTTGGTATAGCCCGCGCGATGCGCCATATCGACCGCCTGCAGGGTCTCGGTCAGGGTGCCGATCTGGTTGACCTTCACCAGCATCGAGTTGGCGACGCCGCGACCGATGCCGTCCTTCAGGCGCGCGGGGTTGGTCACGAACAGATCGTCGCCCACCAGCTGGATGCGTCCGCCCAGCTTGTCGGTCAGGATCTTCCAGCCGTCCCAATCGTCCTCGGACATGCCGTCCTCGATGGAGATGATCGGGTAGGCGTCGCAAAGCGCTGCGAGGTAGTCGGCGTTTTCCTCGGATGTCAGCGATTTGCCTTCGCCCTTCATCTCGTATTTGCCGTCCCGGTAATACTCGGTCGCGGCGCAATCCATCGCGAGGTAGATATCCTCGCCCGGCTTGTAGCCCGCCTTTTCGATGCTCTTGAGGATGAAATCGAGCGCGTCGCGGGTCGAGCCAAGCTCTGGCGCGAAGCCGCCTTCGTCGCCGAGGCCGGTGGACATGCCCGCCGAAGACAGTTCCTTCTTGAGGGTGTGGAACACTTCGGAACCCATGCGGACGGCGTCGCGGATGTTCTCTGCGGCCACCGGCATGATCATGAATTCCTGGATGTCGATCGGATTGTCGGCATGTTCGCCGCCATTGATGATGTTCATCATCGGCACCGGCAGGATCCGCGCCGAGGTGCCGCCGACATAGCGATAAAGCGGCTGTTCGGTGTGATCGGCGGCGGCCTTGGCCACGGCCAGAGACACGCCGAGAATGGCGTTGGCGCCCAGGCGCCCCTTGTTGTCCGAGCCGTCCAGTTCGATCATGGCGCGGTCGATGCCGACCTGCTCGGTCGCGTCCCAGCCCACGATCTCGTCGGCGATCTCGCCGTTGGCGGCATCGACGGCCTCGAGCACACCCTTGCCCATGTAGCGCGCCTTGTCGCCATCGCGACGCTCTACCGCCTCGTAAGCGCCGGTCGACGCCCCAGAGGGCACCGCCGCACGGCCCATGGTGCCGTCTTCGAGCGTGACGTCGACTTCGACCGTGGGATTGCCGCGGCTGTCGAGGATCTCTCGGGCGTGGATGTCGATGATCATGCTCATGGGCTAATACTCTTTTGTATCGGGGGACCTTTGTTCGATCTACACCACTCCGCAAGCGCTTGTAAACGGAGACGGGCCGGATTTGTTAGCGGTAACGCGGCGCGTCCGGTCGTGGCGGCGGCGGTACTGCCACGCCCACCGGGGTGGGTTGCCGGGTGCGACCGAGCCTGCGTTCGCGCAGGAAGGTGTAGGTGCCCGAAGCCAGGATCAGCAGCGCCCCGAGATAGGTCAGCGCGTCGGGCCGTTCGCCGAAGACCGCCATGCCGATGATCAGCGCGAACAGCATCCGCGAAAAGCGGAACGGTGTGACCACCGAGATATCGCCGGTGCGCGACGCCGAGGTGATGGCGTAGTAGGCCAGCATCCCGAACAGCACCGCGCCCGAAAGAAGCAGCGCAAGGCGCGGATCGGGCATCGCGACAGGGGTCGCGGCAAGCGGCAGCAGCAGCAGGCCGGTCGGGATCAGGCTGAGAAACCCGTAGGCGGCCAGTTGCAGATGCGGGATCGTCCGCGGCACCGCCCGGGCCGCCAGATCGCGCGCCGCGAGGCCGAAAACCGCCAGAACCGCCCAGAGCGCATTGGGATCGAAGCCCGCGACGCCGGGACGGATGATCACCAGCACCCCGGTCAGGCCGACCAGGATCGCCGACCAGCGGCGCCAGCCCACCTGTTCGGCAAACACCAGCGCGGCCCCCATGGTGATCACCAGCGGCATGGCCTGAGCGATTGCCGACGCGGTCGAGAGCGGAATCGTGGTGATCGCGGTGACAAAACCGATGGTGCCGACGATCTCGGCGAGGTTGCGCAGCAGCACCGGGCGCAGCACCAGGTCGGGGCCGAGAAGCGTGATCCCTCGGCGCCACGCCATGAGCGCGAAGACCGCACCGCCCGACGCACCTATCACGATCAGGATCTGGCCCGTCGGCAGGTCACGGGCGACCACTTTGATGAAGGCGTCCTCGATGGCGAAGGCCGCCATGGCCAGCACCATCAGGGCAATGCCGCGCAGGTTGTCCATCTTGCCTCGCGTGTGGGTTTGGTGTCCGGCGGTAACCGGGATCGGCGCGCTTGGCCAGCGGCGAAGGGGGCCAGCCCCCTCTTGGCCCGCCGTGGCGGACCAATTCACCCCCGGCGTATTTCGGAAATGGAAAGGAGCAGGGGCGCGCCGCGACCGGAGCCGGGGGGCAAGGGGGGGGGCGCGCGGTCAGGGTGGGACCGGGCGGCGTTTGCGGCGGGCGAGGAAGAGGGCCAGCGCGAATACCACGAGCGCGCCGCCGGTGAGCATGCGGGGCGTCGGGGCCTCGCCGATGCCGACCCAGACCCAGAGCGGGCCCAGCACCGTCTCGAGCAGCATCAGCAGGCTGACATGGGCCGCCGCGGTGTAGCGCGCCGCAAGCGAGAGGCAGAAGAACGAGACCGGCAGGATCAGCAGGGCGGTGACGAGGATCGCGGGCAGGTTGCCGTCCGCCATGTGGGCCGGGCCGGTCGCGACGATGCCGAGGCCGCCTGCCAGCAGGGCCCCGAGCCCCATGGCAAGCAGGATCGGCACCTCGGGGTGGAAGCGCAGCACCGAAAAGGTGAGCGCCAGGATGAAGGCCACGCCGACGCCGCAGAGCGCGCCCATTAGCGCTTCGCGGGTCAGAGCGATGTCGCCCGTGCCGGTCACCGCGATGGCGATGCCGGAGAGCACCGCCGCGATGGTCAGCCATGTGGCGATGCCGGTTCTTTCACCGTAGAGCACCCGCGACAGCAGGGCCGACCAGACCGGGCTCGTGGCCACCGCGATCAGCATGATCGCCACCGGGGCCAGCGCGATGCCGGTCGGGAACAGCAGCGCGTTGAGGATCTGGGCGGCGACGATGATGGCCCCGGCACCGGTGCCGAGGACCCTGAGGTCGCGGCGGCGATCGGCGCTGGTCAGGCCCCAGGCCAGCAGGAAGAGGAGACCCATCGAGGTGCCGCGCCAGGACACCATCTGCAACCCGTCCATGCCCGACAGCCGCATGAAAAGCGCGTCCGGCGACAGGATCAGCGCGCCGACCGTCGCCAGCCCGAGCCCGAAGGCCGGGGTGCGTGCCGCCATGATGGCCGCGGCCTCAGACGTAGAGCGGCCGGTTGCCCATCTGCACGTGCAGCGCGTTCACCGTCGGCTCGTCGAGCCCCAGCGCTCTGGCCAGTTCGTCGAGATACCGGGCCTCGTCGTCGGTATCGACGCGGATCGTCATCAGCGAGGCGGAGTAGACCGGCATCTTCTGTGCCTCGGGGGTGTCGGCGGCCAGTGCCTCGACGTCGATCGGAGCGTCGAGCTGGGCCTTGACGAAGGCGAGGTCCTCGGCGGAGGCGTCGTCGCCCACCAGTTCGAGGATCTTGGCCTTTTCGTCCGCGTCGATCTTGCCGTCGGCCTTGGCGGCCTGGATCATCGCGCGCAGCATCAGGCCCGCGGAAGCTTCGAGCTCGGGTGCGACGGCGTCGGCGTTGAACTGGTCGAAGAGTTTGTCGGCACCGCTGCTGCCCATCGCCGCCCCGCCCGCGGCTGCCAGCATGCCCGCGATGCCGCCCGATCCGGCGCCGGGCAGGGCCGAGAGCAGGCCCTGTTGGCCGCCGGACCGGCCCTGCGCGGCGGATGCATTGCCGCCCATCATCGCCGACAGGTCGACACCGGCCTTTTTCATATTCTCGAGAAGGCCCTGCATCGGGCTTGCGGCCTGGCTCGCCCCGGACTGCATCTGACTGGCCATCTGGCTGCCCGTCCTGGTCGCCGGATGATCCCCCTTGAGCTGCGCGCCGCCGCCGAAAAGGCCCGAAAGCCCCTTGCCCGAGGACATGCGGTCGACGCCGCGGGCGGCGGCATAGCCCAAGGCGACCTTGGTCAGTGTTTTCATCAGGCTCATCGGGTCAACTCCTTGATCATGGGGTAAGGGCAGGGTGGCATATCCGTGCGGGATGTGCAGCCCCGATTGCCCCGGGCGGGGTCAGAAAAGGCGGAATATCCGCAGGACCAGAAACACGAACAGGCCCATGGCAATGGTCGCCAGCGTCAGCGCGTGAAACGACCACGGCGTGTCGACACCGGGCATGCCCGCCACGTTGACGCCGAAGAGACCGGTCAGATAGCCCATCGGCAGGAAGATCGCGGCCACGATCGACAGCGCGTAGGAGTTCCGCGCCAGACGCAGGTTGCGGACCTGGTCGAGATGGTCGTTCAGCGCCTCGAGCCGCTCGCGGGTCGACTGCACCTCTTCGACGGCGCGTTCGGCGCGGTTGGCGATCTCGTCGAGATCCTCGCGCGCCTCGGCGTCGATCAGGGGCATGTCGGGATGGCCGAGACGCCCCAGCGCCTGCGCCTGAGGGCCGAGGAACCGCCCCAGCCGGATGACCGCACGGCGCATCTCGGGCAGTTCGCGCGCACAGGGGTCGCGGTCGTTGAGAAACAGGATATCCTCGAGCGTATCGACCCGGTTCTCCAGCGCGACGCCGTTATCCTCGATGCGGACGGTGAAATTCTCGACCAGGGTCACCAGGAACATGCCGGGGCTTCCAGGCAACCGGCCCGACAGGCCGCGCTTGCGCATGTCGTCGGCGGCGAAGACCCGGCGGCGGCGGGTGGTGACGATGAGATGCTCGGACACCCAGATACGAAGGGCGACCATGTCGTCGCGATCCTCGCCTTCGTTGAGGTTCAGGCCGCGCAGGATGGCGATGATGCCACCGGCATGGGCCAGTGACCGGGGGCGGGTTTCGGGCTGGATCAGCGTCTCGGCGACGCGTTCGGGCAGGTTGGCGAAGAGCCAGGCATCGAGACCCGGTTCGGCCATGTCGAAATGCAGCCAGCGATAGCCGTCGCGGGGCGGGTCGGAGGGGGTGCAGGGATGGGCATGGCCATCGGGCGTGATGTCGAAGGCGCAGATCGGTGTCATGGCGGGGACCTCGTTTCGGGTGCTGCGATCCTTGCCCGATGTGCGCCGCCGCGCCAAGTGCTTGACGACCGGCGCGTTCGGGTGTCTGGACCGGGGATGAGCGAACGCAGATCAATGGACATGGCAGGCGCGGCGGGGCTGACGGTGTTTGCCACGCTGCTGGCCTTCAACCAGGTGGTGATCGCGGTCACCAATGGCGGCTTGCAGCCGGTCTTCGGGGCCGGGCTGCGGTCCGTTGCGGCGCTGGCTGTTCTTGTGATCATCGCGCGGGGGCGGCTGCCGGGTCTGTGGGCGGGCGGGGCCTCGAGCTTTTGGCTGGGCGGCTTTTTCACACTGGAATTCGTGTTGCTTTACAATGCGCTGGACTTGACCACGGTTTCGCGGGCGTCGATCCTGTTCTACTCGATGCCGGTCTGGCTGGCGCTGGCGGCGCATGTGGCCCTGCCCGGAGAGCGGCTGTCGCGGCGGCGCGCGCTGGGGCTGGTGCTGGCCATGGCGGGGGTGAGCTGGGCGCTGTTCGACCCGGGCTCGCGCGCGGCGGGAAACCTGCTGGGCGATCTTCTGTCGCTCGCGGCGGCCTTCGCATGGGCCGGGATCGCCCTGACGGTACGGCTGGGCCGGGTGTCGCAGGTGCCGCCCAAGACGCAGCTGTTCTGGCAACTCGCGGTGTCGGCGGTGGTCCTTCTGGCGATGGCGCCGCTGTTCGGGCCGCTGCTGCGGGACCCCGCACCGATCCACTGGGCGGGGCTGGCCTTCCAGTCGATCTTCGTGGCGAGCCTGGGCTTTCTGTTCTGGCTGACGCTGATGACCCGCTACCGGGCATCCGACATCGCGGCGTTCTCGTTCCTGTCGCCGGTCCTGTCGGTGGCGATGGGCTGGGCGTTGCTGGACGAACCGCTGGGGCCGGGGCTGATCGGCGCGCTGGTGCTGGTTGCGGTCGGCATCACCCTTGTCAACGTGCGCCAGCGGGCCTGAGGCAGGCCGACCGCCGCGCTCAGGTGCCGCAGAACGTCGCGGGCACGACCTCTTCGGGCAGGGGCGCACGCGCGAGGTCCAGGGCTTCCGGCTGGTCCGTGAAGGGCCGGGCCAGCACCGCATGCAGCCGGTGGAACGGGGCGTCATCGCCCGCGACCGCCGCGGCGATCAACTCCTCGATCCGGTGATTGCGCGGGATGAAGGCGGGGTTCGTCCGGGCCATCAGCGCCTCTGGCTCAGGCTCCTCGACGATGCGGCTGCGCCACTTCACCGCCCAGCCATCGAAATCGGCGGGGTTGGCAAACTCGTCGCGGGCGGTGCCCCGGGCCAGCGCCCGGAAGGTGTTGGTGAAATCCGCCTGACCGGCATGCATCAGCGACAGCAGTTCCGCCACCAGCATCCTGTCGTCGGGGCGAGGCTGCGAGATGCCGATCTTGGCGGCAAAGCGGGCCTCCCATTCGGCTCGGATCAGGTCGGGCATGGCGTGGACCTGATCGGTAAAGCGCGCCACCGATGCCTCGGGGTCGGGCATCAAGGGCACCAGCGCCGTGGCCAGCTGCGCCATGTTCCAGACGATGATGTCGGCTTGGTTGGCATAGGCATAACGCCCCATCCGGTCGATCGACGAAAACACCCGGTCGGGATCGTAGGCGTCCATGAAGGCGCAGGGGCCGTAGTCGATGGTTTCGCCCGAAAGCGTGCAGTTGTCGGTGTTCATCACGCCGTGGATGAAGCCCACCGACATCCACTGCGCCACCAGCGCGGCCTGTCGCGCGATGACGCGGTCAAGCAGGTCATGCGGGTCGGTGGCATCGGGGTAGTGCCGCGCGACGGTGTAGTCATAAAGCGCGCGCAACGCGTCGAGGTCGCGGCGGGCGGCGAAGATCTGGAAGGTGCCGACGCGGAGATGGCTGGCGGCGACGCGGGTCAGCACCGCGCCGGGCATCGCACCTTCGCGGTAGACCGGCTCACCGGTGCGTACCGCGGCAAGGGCGCGGGTGGTGGGGATGCCCAGGGCGTGCATCGCCTCCGAGACGACGTATTCGCGCAGCACCGGGCCCAGCCAGGCGCGCCCGTCGCCGCCGCGGCTGTAGGGCGTGGGGCCTGACCCCTTGAGCTGGATGTCGCGGCGGCGACCGTCCGTGTCCACCACCTCGCCCAGCAGGATGGCCCGGCCATCGCCGAGCTGTGGGTTGAAGCTGCCGAACTGGTGGCCGGCATAGATCTGGGCCAGGGGCTCTGCGCCGGCGGGGGCGGCGTTGCCCGCGAAGATGCGCGCAAGCTCGGTGCTGTCCCCGGGGTGCGTCATGCCCAGCGTGGTGGCCAGATCGGCGTTGAAGGCGATCGGCGACGGGGCCGCCACGGGCGTCGGCGCGAGGCGGGTAAAGAAGCCGTCCGGCAGCCGCGCATAGGAGTTGTCGAAGGGGATATGCAGGGTCATGGGCCAGATATAGGCGCATCGGTGCCCGGCATAAAGCCTTGCCTTGCGGTGCCGGGCGCTACTTCGCATTCAACGTTGGAAAGAAGAGGTGCAAGATGGCTGCGACGGACCGCGTGGGAATGGCGATCAAGGATCGCCCGGAATTCAAGACCAAGCCGAAACCGCTGACCATGACCGGGGATCGCAAGGTTCTCGAGGCGGTGCAGGCGATGAGCGCGAAGAACTACGGTTCTGTGGTCATCTGCGACGCGGACGACAAGGTGACCGGCGTCGTCACCGAACGCGACATCATGCGCAAGGTCGTCGCCGCCGAGAAAGACGCCGCGACCCTGACGCTGGGCGAGATCATGACCGCCGATCCGCGCGTCGCACGCGAAGACGACGACCTGATCGACTGGCTGCGCATCATGTCGAACGAACGGTTTCGCCGCCTGCCGGTGGTGGATGCCGAGGGCCGTATCAAGGTGGTCTTCACGCAGGGCGATTTCGTCAGCTACACATGGCCAGACCTGCTGCATCAGGCCAAGCAGCTTGCGCAGGCCAGCGTCGGTCGCAACTACCCGATCTGGATGATCGGCGGCGGCATCATGCTTTATTCGATCCTGATGGTGATCGTGGTCGCTTCGGTCAATTGATCGCGCTGCCGCAGCGAATCAGCGCAGGACGCGCGACATGAACAGGTAATTTTCGCGCGGCTTGAACCTGCCGCGCGAATAGAACCGCTGGGCCTCTTCGTCGGCGCGATCCACCTCGAGGTGCAGCGCCCGGACGCCCGCTTCCTTCAGCGCCTTGGCGATTTCGTTCAGCGCTTCGCTGCCCATGCCGCGACGGCGCACGGCGGGCCGGATGTAGACTTCGTCGACGATGGCATCGAGGCCGCCGAACTCGACCGACCAGCCGAAGGTCACGACGATGTAGCCGACCGGCGCCTTGCGCGGCCCGATCAGCCAGATCGCGCCATGCGGTATCCCCTCGAGCAGCGGGGCGATGGCGGCTGTGCGGTGCTCAAGATCGGTGTCGAACCGGGATTCGGTGTGAAACGCGGCCACCAGCGGCAGCAGCTTTTCAGCGTCGTCGGGCGTGGCAAGGTGGAGGGATTTCATGGACGCCTCTCGCGCAGGTGCTTCAGCGGTGCCCTATGCCATCCGCGTCCGGTGTGAAAGAGGCGGCGGCGCGATCGGCGGAGCTTTGCGATTCAGGCGGGAAACATCGCGTCGGGCGCCGCCATGGCGGGCAGGGACCGCATCCGCTGCCGCCAGCCGTCCATGGCGCGGGACGGCGACTGGCCCGCCTTTTCCAGCCATTGGGTGTAGCCCCAGACGGCGCAATCGCCGATGCCCGGTGCGGGTCCGTGCAGGAAGGGGGCGTCGCCCAGCAACAGGTCGAACCGGTCGCGGTCGACCGCGAAGCGCGCCGCCAGCCAGTCGATCGTCGCCGGTGCGAAGGGCGTGCCGCCGGGGCGTCGCGCCTCGACCAGTTGCGGCAGGCACATGCCGATGCGGTTCGCCTCCCAGAACAGGATCTCGCGACCACGCCGATGCCCCTGCGCCGTCTCGCCGCCGAGCACCGAAAAGCGCGTCGCAATCTCGAGCAGGATGGCACCGGACTGCACGTGCGGCGCATCGTCGATCATCAGGCAGGGCACTTCTGCGGCGGGGCTGGCGGCAAGAAACGCCGCCGGTCGGGTGTCGCGTGCGGCCCAGATATCGATGCGCCGCGTCTCGTGCGGAAGTTCGGCCAGACGCAGCGCCACGGCGACCTTGCAGGCATGGCCCGAATCCGGATGCCCATAGAGCAACAGGGCCGTCACAGCCGCGCCAGCCGGTCGGTCAGCAGCGCGAAGAAGGCGTCCGAGTCGAGATCGCCCATGAAGGTCGCGTTGGCGGGCCGGTCGGTGACCCCCCACCAGTCGGCGACCGTCATGCCCAGGGTCAGATCCGAGCCGGTCTCGATCTCGACGTTGATGTGACGCCCGCGGAACAGATCGGGACGGATCAGATAGGCGGTCACGCAGGGGTCGTGCAGCGGCGCGCCGTCCGAGCCGTATTTCTCGCGGTCGAACCGTTCGAAGAAATCGGTCATCTGCGCCACTGCCGTGCCCACAGGCGTGCCGATGGCGCGGAAGGCGTCGTTGCGGGCCTTGGTCACCAGCGCCTTGTGTGTCACGTCCAGCGGCATGACGGTGATCGGGGCGCCGCAGGCGAACACGGCGCTGGCGGCCTCGGGGTCGACGTAGATGTTGAATTCCGCGGCGGGCGTGATGTTGCCGACCTCGAAATAGGCCCCGCCCATCAGCACGATTTCCTGGATGCGCCCGGCGATGTCGGGGGCGCGGTCCAGCGCGGTGGCGATGTTGGTCAACGGCCCCAGCGGACACAGCGTGACCGTGCCCGGTGCCGCGCGGCGCAGCGTATCGATGATGAAGTCGACCGCATGGGCCGGTTGCAGTGGCATGGTCGGCTCGGGCAGGTCGGGCCCGTCCAGACCGGTCTTGCCGTGCACATGTTCGGCGGTGACAAGCTTGCGGGCCAGCGGCGCGTCACAACCCGCGAAGACCCGTGTGTCGGGCCGTCCGGCCAGTTCGCAAACGATCCGCGCGTTCCTTTCGGTCAGCGCCAGCGGCACGTTGCCGGCCACGGCGGTGATGCCCAGCACCTCGATCTCCTCGGGCGAGGCCAGGGCCAGAAGGATGGCGACGGCATCGTCCTGCCCGGGGTCGGTGTCGATGATGATCTTGCGCGGCGACATGGCAACTCCTCACACATGTCCGGAGTTCGTCGCATGCGCAGGATGGCGGTGCAAGCGGGCCTCTGCCGGCATGGTCAATACCCGCAACTGGCATGCGAGACGCAGTTTCGTGGCAAGAATCGCCGCGAAGGGTTAGACAAGTCCCTACAACTGCGATAATCAATCCGTCGAAAACGTTAGCGCTAACGACGCCCGGGCCTGCCATACGTAAGAAACGCACAAGATACGGGCAGAACACCGGCGGACCGCTGTCGGCGTGGCCACAAACAGATAGGTCGGACCTGCCTTGGGCATTGCGCCCGTGACCCCGTACCGGGCAAGGATGTTCGCACCATAGACGAAACAGAAGACGAATCGGAGCTGCACACATGGTATCCCGCGTCATCCCGGTAGATACGTTCGATCTGGTAATCTTCGGAGGCACCGGAGATCTGGCCCGCCGCAAGATCTTGCCGGGCCTTTTCCGCCGCTTCTGCGCGGGGCAGATGCCACCCGAGGCGCAGATCGTCGGCGCCGCGCGCTCCGAAATCGACGATCAGGGGTACCGCGACATGATCCGCGCCGCGATCGGGGAATTCGATCACGGACCGCAGGCCCCAGGCCAACTCGACGCCTTCCTCGAGCGGATCCATTACGAGGCGGTGGACGCGAAGGGCGATGGCGGCTGGGACGCCCTCAAGGGGCATATGCGCGACGACGCTGTGCGCGCCTTCTATTTCTCGGTTGCGCCGTCGCTGTTCGGTGACATCGCCGAGCGGCTGCGCGGCAAGGGCCTTGCCAACGCCAGCAGCCGGATCGTGGTTGAAAAGCCCTTCGGACACGACCTTGCCACGGCCAAGGAATTGAACGGCACGCTGGCGCAGCATTTCGACGAGACGCAGATCTACCGGATCGACCATTATCTCGGCAAGGAAACGGTTCAGAACCTGATGGCCGTGCGCTTTGGCAACACCCTGTTCGAGCCGCTGTGGAACGCGCAATACGTGGACCATATCGAGATTACCGTGGCCGAGACCGTGGGCGTCGGCGGACGCGGTGCCTATTACGATCAGTCGGGCGCGATGCGCGACATGGTGCAGAACCACCTGATGCAGCTTTTGTGCCTGATCGCGATGGAGCCGCCCGCCAAGTTCGATCCCGACGCGGTGCGCGACGAAAAGCTCAAGGTGATCCGCGCCCTCGATCCGGTGGACGCCCATGACATCGTGCGCGGCCAATATGCGGCAGGCGGGGGCGAGGAAAGCTATCGCACCCACGTGGAAGACGACCGCTCGCTCACCGAAAGCTTCGTGGCGATGAAGGTGCACATCTCGAACTGGCGCTGGGCGGGGACGCCGTTCTACCTGCGCACCGGCAAGCGGCTGCGGGCGCGGACCTCGGACATCACGGTGGTGTTCAAGGATGCGCCGCATTCGATCTTCGGCAAGGATGCCGGGCGGCACCGCAACGTGCTGTCGATCCGGCTGCAACCGAACGAGGGCATGACCCTCAACGTCACCATCAAGGAGCCGGGGCCGGGCGGCATGCGACTTGTCGATGTGCCGCTCGACATGTCTTTCGCCGATGCGCTGGGGCCGGAAAGCGACGCGGTGCCCGATGCCTATGAGCGGTTGATCATGGACGTGATCCGGGGCGACCAGACGCTGTTCATGCGCGGCGACGAGGTCGAGGCCGCCTGGGCGTGGACCGACCCGATCATCGCGGGCTGGCAGTCCCGGGGCGACGAGCCGCAGCCCTATGATCCGGGCAGTTCCGGGCCCGAGGATTCGCTGATGCTGTTGCACCGCGACGGACGCCGCTGGCGGGAGATCAAGGTATGACCTACACGCTCGAGACCTATCCCGACCGCGAAGCGCTGACCATCAACCTCGCGGCGCGGCTGGCGGGCGATCTGCGCATCGCCCTGGACCGGGCCGACCGGGTGGCCTTCGCGGTGCCCGGCGGCACGTCGCCGGGGCCGGTCTTCGACGATCTCTGCTCGGTGGATCTGGACTGGGACCGGGTCGACGTGCTGCTCACCGATGAACGCTGGGTGCCCGAGGACAGCGACCGCTCGAACACGCGGCTGCTGCGCGAACGGCTTCTGGTCGAGAAGGCGGCGGCGGCCCGGTTGCTGCCGATGTATCTCGACGGCAAGACCCCCGAGGATTGCATCAAGCACATCGAGGACCGCATCCGGCCCGAGCTGCCGCTGTCGGTCGTGCTGCTTGGCATGGGGTCCGACATGCACACGGCGTCGCTGTTTCCCGGCGCCGACCGTCTGGCCGACGCGCTGTCGAAGTCTGCCCCGATCCTGATGCCGATGCGCGCCGACGGTGCGCCCGAGCCGCGCATCACGCTGACGGCGCCGGTTCTGAACGGGGCACTGTCAAAGCACATCCTTATACTGGGGCCGGACAAGCGCGACGCGCTTGAGAACGCACGCGGTAAGCCGGTCGAAGAGGCCCCGATCAATGCCGTCCTCGACGGTGCAATTGTCCATTGGGCGGAGTGAGCGACATGTGGGACGATCTGAAGACACTGGCGGCAGGCATCCAGGACCGCCGCATCGAGGACCTGTTCGAGGCGAATGACAACCGTGCGCCCGAGTTCAGCCTGACCGCCGTGGACATGCTGTTCGACTATTCCAAGACGCAATTGGACGACCAGATCCGGGCGGCGCTGATCGCGCTGACCGAAACCTGCGATCTTGACGGTCGCCGCGCCGCGATGTTCGGCGGCGCGCCCATCAACGAAACCGAGGGCCGCGCCGTTTTGCACACCGCGCTGCGCAATCTCGATGGCGGGCCGGTGCTGGTCGACGGGCAGGACGTCATGCCCGAAGTGCTCGAGACGCTGCGCCGCATGGAGGTGCTGGCCCGTGAGCTGCGCAGCTCGGATGTCACCGACGTGGTCAATATCGGCATAGGTGGGTCCGATCTCGGCCCCGCGATGGCCTACCGGGCGCTGGCCCCCTATTGCGACGGGCCGCGCTGTCATTTCGTCTCGAACGTGGACGGGGCCGACATCGCCGACACCCTGCGCGGGCTCGACCCCGAGACGACGCTGTTCATCGTTGCCTCCAAGACCTTCACCACCATCGAGACCATGACCAACGCCCGCACCGCGCGGGCCTGGCTGGTGGACAAGGGCGTGTCGACCGACGGGCGCTTCGTGGCGCTGTCCTCGAACGCCGCCGCCGCGGCCGGATGGGGCATCCCCGCGGACCGCGTCTTCGGCTTCGCCGATTGGGTCGGCGGGCGCTATTCCATGTGGGGGCCGATCGGCCTGTCGCTGATGATCGCCATCGGTCCCGACGGGTTCCGCGCCTTCCTGCGCGGCGGACAGGAGATGGACCGCCACTTTCAGGCCGCCGCACCGCAGGAAAACCTGCCGGTCCTGCTGGCGCTGGTCGGCATGTGGCACAACCAGGTGTTGGGCCACGCCACGCGCGCGGTTCTGCCCTATGACAACCGCATGTCGCGGCTGCCGGCCTATCTTCAGCAGCTCGAGATGGAGAGCAACGGCAAGCGTGTCTCGATGGACGGGGCGGACCTGCAGTGTCATTCCGGCCCCGTCGTCTGGGGCGAGCCGGGCACCAACGGGCAGCATGCGTTCTACCAGCTGATCCACCAGGGCACCCGGGTCGTGCCGTGCGAATTCATGATCGGTGCCGAGGGCCACGAGCCGGACCTGCGCCACCATCATGACCTGCTGATCGCAAATTGCCTGGCGCAGTCCGAGGCGCTGATGCGGGGCCGCAGCCTTGAGGAGGCACGCGCCATCATGCACGCCAAGGGCCTGACCGGGGCCGAGCTTGAGCGGCAGGCGCGGCACCGGGTCTTCCCAGGTAACCGGCCCTCGACGACCCTGGCCTATCCGCAGCTGACCCCAGAGGTGCTGGGCAAGATCGTGGCGCTTTACGAACACCGGGTCTTTGTCGAAGGCGTGATCCTCGGCATCAACCCGTTCGACCAATGGGGGGTCGAGCTGGGCAAGGAACTGGCCTCATCCCTCGGGCCGGTAATCTCGGGCGAGGCAAGCGCCGAAGACAAGGACGGCTCGACCCGGCAACTGGTGGAATACGTGAACCTCTACCGGGAACCCGACTGACAGTGCGACGTTTGATCCCCGACGGGCCGCGCCAACGCCGCGCGGTCCGGAATGTTCCGCAGAATTCGTGAATCTTTTTCCCATCTTTTCTGGAACGCAGCATCGCGGCGGCGTGTTCTCCTTGCACAACGATGAACATTGAATGTGCACGATAAAAGGAGATCCGATCATGAAACGTCTGACCACCTCCATCCTCGCCCTGACCCTGGCCGCCGGCACCGCCATGGCCGAAAGCCATACCAATCTGGAAGAGGCGGAGCAGAACCTCGAGAACGCGGCCGAATCGACCGGCAACGCGGTCGAGAACACCGCCGAGGCAACAGGCAATGCCGCCAGCGATGCCGCCGACGCCACCAAGAAGGTGCTGAACGACGCCGCCAATGCCACCGGTGATGCGCTGAACGACGCGGCCCAGGCGACCGAGAACGCCGCCAGCAACGCGGCGCAGGCGACCGAAAAGGCCTACGAAGACGCCGCTGAGGCGACCAAGAACGCAGCCGACAACGCTGCCGCCGCGACCGAGAATGCGGCCGAAAACACCGCCCAGGCAACCGAGAACGCCTATGACAACGCCGCTGAGGCCACAGAGAACGCAGCCGAGAACGCTGCCGCCGCGACCGATCAGGCGGTCAACGAGGTTCAGGCCGAAGTCAACGCGATGGACCTCGACGTGTTCGACCCCGCGCAGATGATCCGCACCCGCGACATCACCGGCGGCCCGGTCTACACCGTGGACACCGCCAACGGCGTGGCGTCCTTCGGCACCCAGACCTACGACATGGTCGGCGAAGGCTGGGACGAGATTGGCGAGATCGAAGACGTCGTGCTGAGCAAGAGCGGCCAGATGATGGGTGTCGTGATCGAAATTGGCGGCTTCCTCGATATCGGTGACAAGCATGTCTACCTGCCGCTCGATAACGTGCAACTCGTGCCCGTTGACGACAAGAGCTATGCCATCGCCATCGGTCAGTCCGAAGAGCAGCTTGAGCAGATGGAAGATATCGACGAAGGCTTCTGGAACTGAGATTTCGACGTTTCCCTCGGCAAGCCGGGTCCCTCGCGGGGCCCGGTTTTTTCGTGTTCACGCGATGCTCCGATGTCCCGGTCCGGCCCAGCGTGCGGCGTCGAAGGCCCGCATTAAGATGTTCGGCAGAGCCTTGTCGGCATCTCGAAGGCATGCAGAGGGCCAGACACATGAGCGGAACAGATCCCAAGGTTCGCAAGATCGCCGAGGCGATCGTCGCCCGCGAGGGCGGTTACGTGAACGATCCGGACGATCCCGGCGGGGCCACGAAATACGGCGTTACCATCGGCACGATGATGCGGCTGCGGATCGACCTTGATGGCGATGGCGACACCGATGTGGCCGACGTGCGGGCGCTGAGCCGCGCGGACGCGGTCGAGATATTCCTCGCGCATTATTATCAGCGCCCCGGCATCCCGGGGCTGCCGGAACCGCTGCAGGCGTCGGTCTTCGACATGTATGTCAACGCGGGCGGCAACGCGGTTAAGATCCTGCAACGGCTGCTTGGGCAGATGGGCTTTCCGGTGTCGGTCGATGGGGCAATCGGGCCAAAGACGCGCGCGGCGTGCCTGAAAGCCTGGGCCGAGGCCGGCCCCCTGATGGTCGACGCCTACGGTATCGCGCGGCGCAACTACTACTTCGGTCTGGCCGACCGCCGCCCGGCATCGCGGAAATACGCGCGGACCCGGGCAGGCGGCAAGGGCGGCTGGATCAAGCGCGCCGAGGAATTCATCACGCCGCGCTACCATCTCAGTGACGCGGAGTTTCGCGCGCGGGTGCGGTCATGGGCGTGATCGAGTTTCTGTTCGGGTCGGGCCGGAACGTGGTGGCCGAAACCGCCGAGGTGTTCCGGTCGAACGCAGAGGGCGATGCCGCCCGGGAGGCCGCCCTGCGCACCGCCGCCATGGCGCAGTTCGGGGCCGAATTCGCGCTGCCGAAGAAGGGGCTCTTTGATCGGGTCATCGACGGGCTGAACCGGATACCGCGCCCGGCGATGGCGCTGGGCACGCTGGCGCTGTTCGTCACCGCGATGGTCGATCCGGTCTGGTTCGGCGCCCGGATGAGCGGCATCGCGCTGGTGCCAGAGCCGCTCTGGTGGCTGCTCGGGGCGATCGTCAGCTTCTACTTTGGCGCGCGCCACCAGTCCAAGGGCCAGGATTTCCAGCGTCAGGTCGCGGCGACCATGGCCGGGGTGCCGCAGGTCATGGCCCAGGTCCGTGCCATCGAAGGTCTGCGGGACGATGCGGGACCCGCCACCGCACCGGCTGACATCCCGGGTCCGCCCGGACCGGTGGCCACGGGCGCATCTGTCGGCGCTTCGGACGGGCCGAATGCCGCGCTCAGCGACTGGCGTGCCGCGCGGGGCTAAGCCCGCGCGCGACAAGTTGAACCGGGGGCGGCCAAGGACCATTGGCCCGCCCCTTTTTCATGCCTATAGATGGGGCATGATTACAGAACTTGGCCATTTCGCCCTGATCCTCGCCTTTCTCGTGGCGCTGGTACAGATGATCGTCCCCCTCGTCGGCGCGCACAAGCGCTGGCCCGGATGGATGGCGGTTGCCGAACCCGCGGCGACGACGCAATTCCTGCTGGTGGGGTTCTCCTTCGCGGCATTGATGCACGCCTTCATCGTGTCGGACTTCTCGCTCGACCTCGTGGTGCAGAATTCGCATTCGGCCAAGCCGATGCTCTACAAGATCTCGGGCACCTGGGGGAATCACGAGGGCTCGATGCTGCTCTGGGTGCTGATCCTGGCGCTGTTCGGGGCGATGGCGGCCTGGTTTGGCGGCAATCTGCCCGAAACGCTGAAGGCACGCGTTCTGGCGGTGCAGGCGGCGGTGGGCGTGGCCTTCTACGCCTTCATCATCTGGACCTCGAACCCGTTCACGCGGCTTGCGATCCCGCCGTTCGACGGGCGCGACCTGAACCCGTTGTTGCAGGACCCCGGGCTCGCCTTTCATCCGCCGTTTCTCTATCTCGGCTATGTCGGGCTTTCGATCTGCTTCTCCTTCGCCGTCGCCGCGCTGATCGAGGGACGCGTCGATGCGGCCTGGGGGCGCTGGGTCCGGCCCTGGACGCTGGCGGCCTGGATCTTCCTGACCATCGGCATCGGCCTGGGGTCCTGGTGGGCCTATTACGAGCTGGGCTGGGGCGGTTTCTGGTTCTGGGACCCGGTCGAGAACGCGTCCTTCATGCCCTGGCTCTTCGCCGCAGCGCTGTTGCACTCGGCCATCGTGGTCGAAAAGCGCGAGGCGCTGAAGGCCTGGACCATCCTGCTGGCGATCCTCGCATTCGGGTTTTCGCTGATCGGCACCTTCATCGTCCGCTCGGGCGTACTGACATCGGTGCACGCCTTTGCCAACGACCCCGAGCGCGGCGTGTTCATCCTGGCCATCCTGGTGTTTTTCACCGGCGGTGCGCTGACCCTTTTTGCCTTCCGCGCCAGCGCCATGCAGGCCAAGGGCGTCTTCGGCATCGTCAGCCGGGAATCGGCGCTGCTGACCAACAACATCCTGCTCGCGGTGTCGTCCTTCGTGGTCTTTGTCGGAACCATCTGGCCCTTGGTGGCCGAGATGCTGTTCGACCGGAAGCTGTCGGTGGGGGCGCCCTTCTTCAACGCGGCCTTCACCCCCTTCATGCTGATCCTCGGGCTGATCCTGCCGCTGGGCGCGATGCTTTCGTGGAAGCGGGGCAAGCTGGGCCGGATCGCGAAAACCCTGCTGCCCGTCTTCCTGCTGGCGCTGGCGCTGGGTGGCCTTGCCTGGGCGATGCAGTCCGGGCGGTCGCTGCTGGGCCCGGTCGGCGTGTTTCTGGGCGCGTGGCTGGTCGGCGGCTCGTTGACCGACCTGTGGACCCGCACCGGCAAGAGCCGGGATCTGGGCCGACTGTTGCGCCTGCCGCGCGCCGACTGGGGCAAGTCGGTCGCGCATTCCGGTCTGGGCATCCTGTTCATCGGGGTCGCGGGACTGACCGCGTGGCAACACGAGGATATCCGCGTCGTCGCGGTCGGCGAAAGCTTCGACGTGGCGGGGTTCACCCTGACCCTGAACGACGTGTCGCGGGTGCAGGGGCCGAACTACATCTCGACCATGGGCGACGTGACCCTGGCGCGCGACGGCCGTGTCATCGCCGAACTTGCGCCCGAAAAGCGCAACTACCCGGTGGCGCAGATGCCGACCACCGAGGCCGCCATCGATTACCGCTTCCTGCGGGACGTCTATGTTGTGATCGGCGATCGGCAGGACAATGGCGGCTGGGTAATCCGGACCTATCTCAAGCCCCTGGCCAACTGGATCTGGGCGGGCTGCCTGATCATGGCCTTCGGTGGGCTTCTGAGCCTGTCGGACCGCCGCTTCCGCGTCGCGGCGGGGGCGCGCAAGACCGCCCGCCAGGCGGTTCCCGCGGAATGACGGGCTGGCGCGCATCCGCCCTTGCGGGCGTCTTCGCCCTGATCCTCGCGGCCCCGGGCGGGGCGGTGCAGCCCGATGAGGTGCTGTCCGACCCGGTGCTCGAGAGCCGGGCGCGCGAGATCTCGGCGGGGCTGCGCTGCCTGGTCTGCCGCAACGAATCCATCGATGAAAGCAACGCATCGCTGGCGCGCGACCTGCGCCTGCTGGTGCGCGAGAGGCTGGTGGCCGGGGACAGCGACGAAGAAGTCGTGGCCTACCTGGTCGAACGCTACGGCGAATATGTCCTGCTGAACCCGCAGACCGATGGCTGGAACTGGCTGCTTTGGGCGGCGGGACCCCTGATGCTGCTGGTCGCGGGCGGGATGGGCGCGGGCTACCTGCGCACCCGCGCACGGGCCACACCGGGGACAGAGGCCGCGCTGAGCCCGGAAGAGCAGAAGCGCCTCAAGCAACTTCTCGACGACGTCTGACGCCGCGTCCCGCTTGGCCTTTCCCGGGCCGCGTGTGTTTGATGCGTCAAACCCGAGAGGAGAACCGATGCAATACGAGACCATCACCTACACCCTGACCGACGGTGTCGCCGTCGTCACCATGAACCGCCCCGACGTGATGAACGCGCTGAACAGCCAGATGCGCGCCGAGATCACCCACGCGGTCCGCCAGGGCGGCACGGAGGCGCGCTGCGTGGTCCTGACGGGCACCGGGCGGGCCTTCTGCTCGGGGCAGGATCTGGGCGATCGGTCGAACGCGGCCAACCTCGATCTGGAACGGACCCTGCGCGACGAATACGTGCCGATGCTGCGCGCGATCGTGGACTGCCCGGTGCCGACCATCTCGGCGGTGAACGGGGCGGCAGCGGGGGCGGGGGCCAACCTTGCCCTCGTCGCGGATGTGGTGATCGCCACCGAAAGCGCCTTTTTCAGCCAGGCTTTCACGCGGATCGGCCTGATCCCGGACGCGGGCGGCACCTGGGCGCTGCCGCGTCAGATGGGGCTGGCCAAGGCGATGGGCGCATCGCTGTTCGCCGAGAAGATCACCGCCCGTCAGGCGGACCAGTGGGGCATGATCTGGGAAGCGGTTGCCGATGACGCCTTCGCCGACCACTGGCAGGCCCGTGCGGCGCAGCTGGCCAAGGGGCCGACCGCCGCCTTCGCCCGCGTGAAGACGGCGCTGCATGCCAGCTTCGAGAACGACCTCGAGGCGCAACTGGCGCTCGAGGCGCGGTTGCAGGGCGAATGCGGCAAGACCCGCGACTTCAAGGAAGGCGTCGTGGCCTTTCTCGAAAAGCGCCCGCCGGTGTTCGAGGGGCGCTGAGCCGGCATCGTCGACACCGTCGACACCGCAAATTAGCCGGTACGGTCGGGCAGGGGCCCGGGTTGCCCCGCACCGGCAGCCACGCGGCATCGACAGATCCGGAACGCAAGACGCCGCGGCAAGCCATGCCGCGGCGTCCTTTTGTCGGGCTCCCGTTTCCGGGTCGCGAGGCCTCAGCGCTGCTCGATGTCCTTGTAGTCGCGCGCCGTGCTGCCGAGATAAAGCTGGCGCGGGCGGCCGATCTTGTTCTGCGGATCGTTCAGCATTTCTTTCCACTGGCTGACCCAGCCGACAGTGCGCGACAGCGCGAAGATCGGCGTGAACAGCGACGTGGGAAAGCCCATCGCCTCGAGGATGATCCCGGAATAGAAATCCACGTTCGGGAACAGCTTCTTCTCGGTGAAGTAGGGATCGGCCAGCGCGGCCTGCTCCAACGCCTTGGCGGTGGCGAGCACGGGGTTGTTCTCGATCCCCATGAGGTCCAGCACCTCGTCGGCGGACTGCTTCATCACCTTGGCGCGCGGATCGAAGTTCTTGTAGACCCGGTGGCCGAAACCCATCAGGCGGAACGGATCGTCCTTGTCCTTGGCGCGGGCAATGTATTCGGGAATATTCTCGGGGCTGCCGATCTCTTTCAGCATCTCGAGGCAGGCCTGGTTCGCACCGCCATGGGCCGGACCCCAGAGGCAGGCAACACCGGCGGCGATGCAGGCGAACGGGTTGGCCCCCGAACTGGACGCCAGCCGCACCGTCGAGGTCGAGGCGTTCTGCTCGTGATCCGCGTGCAGGGTGAAGATGCGGTCCATGGCGCGGGCGAGGATCGGATCGACGACGTAGTCCTCGGCCGGAACCGCAAAGCACATGTGCAGGAAGTTCGCCGCATAGGACAGATCGTTGCGCGGATAAACGAACGGCTGACCGACCGAATACTTGTAGGCCCAGGCGGTGATCGTCGGCATCTTGGCGATCAGCCGGTGCGATGCGATCTCGCGCTGGCGCGGATCGGCGATATCGGTGCTGTCGTGATAGAAGGCCGACATCGCGCCGACGACACCGACCATGATCGCCATCGGATGCGCGTCGCGACGGAAGCCGCGGAAGAAGTTGACCATCTGCTCGTGCAGCATGGTGTGGCGGGTGATCGTCGTCTCGAAGTCTTCCAGTTCGGCGGCAGAGGGCAGTTCGCCGTACAGCAGCAGGTAGCAGACCTCGAGGTAGTGCGACTTCGACGCCAGTTGATCGATCGGATAGCCGCGGTGCAGAAGCTCGCCCTTGTCGCCGTCGATGAAGGTGATGGTCGAGTCGCAGCTTGCGGTGGACGTGAATCCCGGATCGTAGGTAAACACACCGGCCTGATTGTATAGCTTGCGGATATCGACCACATCCGGACCGGCGGTCGGTGAATAAACCGGCAGGTCCCACGATTTGCCATCAATCGTGAGTGTTGCGGTCTTTGAGCTTTCTGCCATGCGGTCATCCCTTCTTGTCATTCCCTGCCGCGCCGCCAAACCGGCACGTACCTGTTCACTGGGCCCACGCGTGGGCCCGGGGCCGCGATGGGGTCTTACCCGCCGACCTGTCCCGCCTGTTCCATCCGGAGGATCGTCTCCGCGCGGCCCAGAACCAGCATCATGTCAAACACGCTGGGTGTGACAGCACGACCGGCAAGAGCCGCTCTCAGTGGTCCCGCCAGCTTGCCGAATTTGATGCCGTGTGCGTCTGCGACAGCATTTGCAGCTGCCTCAAGCGCGTCCCTCGACCAGCTAACATCTTGCAGTTGCCGCGTCAATTCTCGCAGTATACCACGGGATACATCATCCAGCGACGCGGCGGCCTTCGGGTCCGGAACGACCGGCGTCTCCGTCAGAATAAAGTGCCCTTTTTCAAGAAGTTCCGGCAAGGTTTTCGCGCGATCCTTGAGGCAAAACATGGCCCGAGAAAGACCATCTTTTTGCGTCGCATTCAAGGGAATGTTGCCCGAGGCGGCCAGATACGCCTCAATTTCCCGCAGCAGTGCCGCATCCTTCATCACGGCGATGTGCTGCCCGCAGACGCTTTGCAGTTTCTTGAAGTCGAGCCGTGCGGGGGATTTGCCGATTCCCGCCAGATCGAACCACGCCAGCGCCTGCTCGTCGGTGAAGAATTCGGCGTCCCCGTGGCTCCAGCCCAGCCGGGCCAGGTAGTTGCGCATGCCCGGTGCGGGGTAGCCCATCGCCTGGTATTCCTCGAGCCCGACGGCGCCATGCCGCTTCGACAGCTTCTTGCCGTCCGGTCCATGAATGAGCGGGATATGCGCATAGACCGGCAGATCCCAGCCCATCGCGCTGTAGATGCCCATCTGGCGGGCCGCGTTGTTGAGGTGATCGTCGCCGCGGATCACATGGGTGACGCCCATGTCGTGATCGTCGACCACCACCGCCAGCATGTAGACCGGCGTGCCGTCGGACCGCAGCAGGATCATGTCGTCAAGCTGGTCGTTGCCGATGCGGACCGCACCCTGCACCGCGTCCTCGATCACGGTCTCGCCGGTTTCTGGCGTGCGCAGCCGGATGGCGTAGGGCGCGGCTTCGGGATGCGCCGCGGGATCGGCGTCGCGCCAGGGCGACCGGAACAGGGTCGAACGGCCCTCGGCGCGCGCGGCGTCCCGGAAGGTCTCGATCTCGGCCTGGGTCGAGAAGCATTTGTAGGCGGCACCCTTGGCCAGCAACGCCTCGGCAACTTCCACGTGACGCGGGGCGCGTTCGGCCTGACTGACAACCGCGCCGTCATGATCGAGCCCCAGCCAGTCGAGACCCTTGAGGATCGCGGCGGTCGCGGCCTCGGTTGACCGCGCGCGGTCGGTATCCTCGATCCGCAAGAGGAACCTGCCGCCGCGACCCCGCGCATAAAGCCAGTTGAACAGTGCCGTGCGGGCGCCGCCGATATGCAGATATCCGGTGGGCGACGGGGCGAAACGGGTGACGATCTCTTGGGACATGGGAGGGGCGTTAACCTTTCGATAACCAAGGGCGCGCAAGATGTTGCGGACCCATACCCACGAGGGGCCGAAAGGACAAGCATGCGCCGCTTCTGGGCCGTGACGGAAGGATGGCTGGCGGGGCAGACGGGGGCGCTGTTTCCATGGCTCGCCGTGCTGTTCGCGGCGGGCGTCGGCGGCTATTTCGCGCTGCCGGTCGAACCGCCGCCCTGGGCGCTGGCGGTGCTGATGGCGACGGGTGTGGCGGGGTGTCTCTGGTCGCAGCGGCTCGGGCTCCTGGCGGCGGCGCTGCTTCTGCTCGTGGCGGTGCCGGGGCTCGGTCTGTCGCTGGCGGGACTGCGCGCGCATCTGGTCGCCACCCCGCTGGTCGAGGGGCGCTATTACGGACCCATCCAGGGGCGCATCCTGCGGCTCGACCGGTCGGCGTCGGACAAGCCGCGGCTGACGCTCGACCAGGTGGTGCTGCCCTGGACCGCGCCATCGCGCGCCCCGCGCCGTATTCGTGTTTCGTTGCATGGCGATCAGCGCTGGCTCGATCCGCGCCCGGGCAGCGTGGTGATCCTGACCGGGCATCTGTCGGCGGCCCAGGGTCCGGTCGAACCCGGCGGCTTCGACTTCCGCCGCCACGCCTGGTTTCAGAGCCTGGGGGCCGTCGGCTATACCCGCACACCGGTGCTGACCCTGCGCGCGGCAGACGGCGCGCTGCCGGTGGCCCGGCTGCGGCACGCGCTGGCCGCCCGCATCCGCGACGCCCTGGGCGGGGATCGTGGTGCGGTGGCCGCCGCGATCCTGACCGGCGACCGCAGCGGCATCACGCCCGCGACCCTGACGGCGCTGCGGCAATCGAACCTGGCGCATCTGCTGGCGATCTCGGGCCTGCACATGGGACTGCTGGCCGGGCTCGTCTTTGCCAGCCTGCGGCTTGGCCTGCTGGTCGTGCCGGGCATCGGATTGCGGTGGCCGGTCAAGAAGATCGCCGCCCTCGGCGCAATTCTGGCGGCAGCCGGATACCTGCTGCTGTCGGGCGGAAACGTGGCCACCCAGCGGGCCTTCATCATGGTCGCGGTGATGCTGTTCGCCATCGTTCTCGACCGTCGCGCGCTGTCGCTGCGATCCGTGGCGATGGCGGCGCTGGTGGTACTGATCCTGACCCCCGAAGCGCTTCTGTCCCCGGGCTTCCAGATGTCCTTTGCCGCCACCACCGCGCTTGTCGCGGCCTTTGCCGCCTGGCGCAATCGCGGCTTCGAGGGCCGCCTGCCCACATGGGCGCGCGGGGCCGCCGCGGTGGTCCTGTCCTCGGCGGTGGCAGGCGCGGCGACGGCGCCCTTCTCGATGGCGCATTTCAACCAGATTGCGCATTTCGGCCTGTTGGCGAACCTCATGGCGGTGCCGCTGATGGGCATCCTGGTCATGCCCGCCGGTCTGCTGGCGCTCGCGGCAATGCCATTCGGACTTGAGGCCGCCCCCTTGTGGGCGATGGGCCTCGGGCTCGACTGGATACTGGGTGTGGCGCAGACGGTGTTCGACTGGCCCGGTGCCGTCGGTCAGATCAAGGCGCCGCCCACCGTGGTTCTGCCGCTGATCGCTGTCGCCGGGCTGGTCGTGGTCTTGTGGCAGGGGCGCGGGCGCCTCGTCGGGGTGCTGCCCGCGGTGCTGGCGATGGCGATCTGGGCCACCAGCGACCGGCCCTGGATGCTGATCGCGCGCGATGGCGGCCTTGTCGGCGTCATGACCGCCGAGGGACGCGCCCTGTCCAAGCCGAGCGGTGCCGGATTTGCGGCCCGGCTCTGGGTCGAAAACGATGGCGACGATGCTCCGCAGGACATCGCGGCGGCGCGATGGCCGCCATCCGGCGCGGGCGTGTATCACCTGTCACGCAAGTCCGACCTCAAGTCGTTTTCGGGCTGTGCCAAGGGTGACCTTGTCGTCAGCGTCTATCCTCTCGATATGCAGTTGCCCTGCCTGGTGATCGGACCGGATGTCCTGCAAGCGTCGGGCGCCCTTGCGGTCAGCAGGACGCCGGACGGATATCATCTGGATGCCGCGACCGCCCGGTCCGGCCACCGGTTGTGGACCGCAGAAGCCCCACGCCGACGCAAGAGGGACGTGGCAAGGAGTACGGGAGGTACATCAAAGTAGCAGCCAACGCCGGCCCGCATCTGACCCGCGATCTGCAGCGCCGGTCACACAAGCCGCCAGGATGCCCTGATCCGTCCTGCGCGGCACTCGGTCCGCGCGGCACCCGATCTATCCGGCCCGGCACAACCATCCGCCGGTGATCCGCCGGGGTCAGTAGGTCCGGATCAATCCGACCAGCCGCCCCTGCACCTTGACCGATCCCTTGGGCAGGATGCGCGGCTCATAGGCCGGGTTCGCCGCCTCGAGCACGATCATGTCGTCCTTGCGCTTGAACCGCTTGAGCGTTGCCTCATAGCCTTCGACCTGGGCGACCACGATATCGCCGTTCTGCGCATCGCCGGTTTCGCGAATGACAACCACGTCGCCATCGTTGATCCCGGCGTCGATCATCGAGTCGCCCTTGACCTCAAGCGCATAGTGCTTGCCAGCCCCCGACAGCATCTGCCCGGGCACCGCGATTTCCGGCGGCGAGTCGTTGATCGCCTCGATCGGCTGACCGGCAGCAATCCGGCCCAGGATCGGCAGTTCCGTCGCATGCAGTGCGGATACCGCCGTGGCACCGGCAGGCTGACTGCCTGCAGCGTCGCCCTCGATCACGCGTGGCTGAAATCCTGTCGTCGATGCGCCGCCCAGGCTTTCGGGCAGTTTGACGATCTCGATCGCACGGGCCCGATGGGCGAGCCGCCGGATGAACCCGCGCTCTTCCAGCGCCGTGATCAGGCGGTGGATACCGGACTTGGACCGCAGATCCAGCGCCTCTTTCATTTCATCAAAACTGGGCGGAACACCGTCGCGTTGCAGACGGCGGTTGATGAAATCCAGAAGATCGAGTTGTTTCTTGGTCAGCATACGGCCACATCCCTGCTTTTATCTGGTTTTGTTCTACCTGTGTTCGCGTTTTGTGTCAACCGTCTACCGAATCGGACATATTCGCTTGTCAACGCGGGGTCCTGCAGGAAATTGTCGAGAGGTCTCAATGACATCAGGCGACGAAGATACTCCGGTCATCGGCGTTGACGGCGGCGGGTCGCATTGTCGGCTGGCATTGCGCGTCGGTGCCGAGGTGATCGAGGTACACACGGAATCCTGTAATCTTTCCACGAATTTCTCATCTGGAATCAGTGAATTGAAGCGTGGAATTGATGCGTTGTCTCAAGCATCGGGCAGGGCGGTTTTGTCGATCCCGGCCTACTTCGCGCTGGCGGGCGTCGTCTCGGACGAGATCGCGGCGCGCGCCGAGGCGGCCTTGCCCATGCGGAACCTGCGCGTGCGCGAGGACCGATTGGCCGCGATACGGGGCGCGCTGGGTGCCGCAGACGGGGTCGTGCTGCATGCGGGCACGGGATCCTTCGTGGGCATCCAGCAGCGCGGCGCGACCCGTTTCGCGGGGGGATGGGGCGCGCGGCTGGGCGATGAAGGATCGGGCTTCTGGCTCGGTCGCGAAGTCTTGCGCCTGCGATTGGCCGTGGCCGAGGGGCGCGCCGAACCCGGCGCTTTGACCCGGTGGATCGACGCGGAGATCGGTGCCGCGGCCGAGGTCATACACTTCGCCGGAACGTCTTCCGTACGCGAGGTGGCGGCGCTTGCCCGGCGCGTGGTCGAATGCGCCCCGCACGACCCCGCAGCGGTTCGCATGCTGGTGAACTGTGCCGCGTATCTGTCTGACATTGCATGGGATATCGGCATGACCCCGGGCATGCCCGTCTGCCTGACCGGCGGTCTCGGACCACACCTGGCCCCGTATCTTGCCGCTGGCATCCAGGCCAACCTTCACAGGCCGAAGGGAACGCCGCTCGAGGGAGCGCTTTCCCTGGCCGAGGAATTGGAAAACGCGCGATGACCGGCACTTTGGCCTTTTCCAACGGGCACCTGTTCGACGGGCGCGATTTGCACGAAGATTGCATGCTAACCACATGCGAAGGAGTGATAAAATACGGGAAGTCGCCACAAGGGGCGGTCTCTGTGGACCTAGATGGCGATATCCTGGCACCGGGTTTTGTCGATCTGCAGGTCAATGGCGGCGGCGGCGTAAACCTGAACGATGATCCCAGCATCGAGACACTCAAGCGGATCGCCTCGGCCCATCGCGCGCTTGGCGCCACGACCATCCTGCCCACCCTGATCACCGACCGCCCCGAGCTTACCCGCGCCGCCATCGATGCTACTCTTGCTGCCGTCTCCGGGGGGGTGCCGGGGATCGCCGGACTTCATCTGGAAGGGCCGCACCTGTCGGTAGCGAAATGCGGCGCACACAATCCGGAACTGATCCGCCCGATGGAGGCTTGCGATCTGGCAGAGCTGATCGAGGCTGCCCGGAAATTGCCGCTTCTCAAGGTCACCGTTGCCCCGGAAAACGTTTCGCGTCAACAGGTTGCCGAGATGTCTGAAGCTGGAATCTTCGTGGCGCTCGGGCATACCGCCTGCGATGCAGCGACGGCAGTGGACTACATGGATGCGGGTGCGCGTGGCGTGACCCACCTGTTCAATGCAATGAGCCAGATGACTGCACGCGCACCCGGGCTGGTGGGGGCCGCATTGGCAAACGGTGCCTGGTGTGGCCTGATCGCCGATGGGGTACATGTCGATCCGGTCGCGATGAAGGTCGCGCTGATGGCCAATCCGAGGCTGTTCCTGGTCAGCGATGCGATGGCAGTGGCGGGCACCGACGCGACGGATTTCATGCTGGGAGATCGAAAAATACTGCGACAGAACGGGGAGTTGCGCCTCGAAGATCAGACATTGGCAGGGGCCGATCTGGACATGGCCCGCGCGGTGTCCGTGCTGATGACCACTTGCGGGCTGTCCTTGCCCGATGCGCTGTCGCGTGCAACGCGCTTGCCCGCAGAGGCGGCGGGCCTTGGTGGCGGGATCGGGGCACTTGCACCTGGGATGCCATTTCGCGCCGTGCGGTTGCGGCAGGAGGCCCGCGGCCTCCGCCTGATCGACGTCTACGGCTGACCCTACCGCAGGCTCTGCAGCAATGCCTGCGATGGGGTGCCGGTCACTGGCAGGCCGACGCTGGCCTGATAGGCGCGGATGGCGTCTTCGGTGCGGGATCCGATGACACCATCGGTGCCGCCAGTGTCGAAACCGCGTGCGGTCAGGCGCTCCTGCAGGCGTTTGCGATCGTCGACCGTCAAGCCGAAGCTGTCGGGCGGAAAGGCGGCGGACAAGGGCGGGGCACCCGCGATGCGCGACGCCAGGTAACCCACTCCGAGTGCGTAGTTTTCCGAGTTGTTATAGCGCAGGATCACGTCGAAATTCCGCGACACGAGAAAGGCCGGACCGCCGTCGCCCGAGGGTCTGAGCAGCGCCGCATCGCCTAGCGCGGGCAGCGCGCCACCGCGGGCGGGCGTCACCCCCAGCGACGCCCAGGCGGCAACGCCGCGCCGCGCGCCGCGACCCACCGGCAGACCGCCCGGGGCCTGCACCTCAAGGCCCCAGGGCCGCCCGCGCCGCCAGCCGCTGTCGGCGAGATAGGCCGCCGCCGACGCCAACGCGTCGGTTGCATCTTCCGACCAGATGTCGCGCCGTCCGTCGCCGCGAAAATCGACCGCATGGGCCTGATAGGTCGTCGGAATGAACTGCGTATGGCCCATCGCGCCTGCCCAGGACCCGGTAAGCTGCGCGGCGGTCGTATCGCCGCGTTCAAGTATGCGCAGCGCGGCCAGCAGTTGCGCCTCGAAGAAATCGCCGCGTCGCCCGTCAAAGGCTAGCGTCGCCGTCGCCGAGACCACCGGGATGTCGCCGCGCCGTTCGCCAAAGCGGCTTTCCACCCCCCAGATCGCACAGGTAATCGCGGCAGGAACACCGTAGCGCGCTTCAATCTCACCTAGCAAGCCACTGTTTTGGCGAAACTTTTCGCGACCGGTCGCAACGCGCGCATCGCCCGCGACGATGTTGAGGTAATCCTCGAAACTGCGCTTGAACTCGGTCTGGTTGCGGTCGCGTTCGACGACGCCGGGCAGGAACCCGGCGCCCTGGAACGCCCGGTCCAGGGCGCTGCGTGAAATGCCGCGTGCCTCTGCGCGAGGGCGGAAATTCGCGACCCAGGCGTCAAAGGCAGGGTTGGGCGTGGGACGCAGGCCCGGATCGACCGCCGCTGTCTGCGCCGGGGCCGTGCCGACGCCACCGCCACAGGCCGACAGAAGGGCGGTTGCCCCGAAGATAAAGGTTCGTCTCGAATGGGTCATGCTGCTCGGCTTTGCCTCTTTTGGGGTCTTGTGCTGCGCGCGACTGTGACCTGCGAGATGACCCTCCGCAAGAGCGTGCGTCGCGTTCGGCACAGGCGCGCTGACGGCGATTGTCCCCTTGTCGGCCTGCGCCGCGCTACTCAGGATCAGAACGCCTGGGCCGCCGCCACCGCGCGTTTCCAGGCGGCGTATTTCGTCTCGCGGACCTCGTCTGTCATATGCGGCTCGAACTTGCGGTCCAGTGCCCACATTTCGGCGAAACCGTCTTGGCCCGGGTAGATCCCGGCCTGCATTCCGGCCAGCCAGGCCGCGCCCATTGCCGTCGTCTCGAGCACGTCGGGGCGGTCCACATCGGCACCGATGATGTCGGCGAGGAACTGCATGGCGAAATCGGACGCGGACATGCCGCCATCGACGCGCAGGGTCGGCCCGGCGTCATCGCTTTGCCAGTCAGCGCGCATCGCATCGAGCAGGTCGCGGGTCTGGTAACCGACGCTTTCAAGCGCGGCCCGGGCGAATTCCTCGGGGCCGGAATTGCGTGTCAGCCCGAAGATCGCGCCCCGGCATTCAGCGTTCCAGTAAGGTGCGCCGAGGCCCGTAAATGCCGGTACCAGAACGACATTCTGCGTCTCATCGGCGCGTTCCGCCAACGGCTGCGTCTCTTTCGCCTCGCGGATGATCTTCAGCCCGTCGCGCAGCCACTGCACCACCGCACCGGCGATGAAGATCGACCCTTCGAGCGCATAGGTGGGCGTGCCGTCAAGCTGGTAGGCGATGGTGGTCAGCAGGCGGTTTTCCGACCGCACCGGCTCTGATCCGGTGTTCAGAAGCGCGAAACAGCCGGTCCCGTAGGTTGATTTCAGCATGCCCGGTTCAAAGCAGGCCTGACCGATGGTTGCGGCCTGCTGGTCGCCCGCCACGCCCAGGATCGGGATCTCGCGCCCGAACAACTCGCCGCTTGTGACACCGAAGTCGCCCGCGGAGTCGCGCACGTCGGGCAGCATCTCGGGGGGGATGTCCAGAAGCTTGCAGATCGAGGTCGACCAGCGACCCTTGCGGATGTCGTAGAGCATCGTCCGGCAGGCATTGGTGGCATCCGTGGCATGCACCTTTCCACCGGTGAGCTTCCAGATCAGAAAGCTGTCGACAGTGCCGAACAAGAGCTTTCCGGCGCGCGCGCGGCTGCGGTCGGGGTCGACCTCGTCGAGAATGAATTTCAGTTTGGTGGCCGAAAAATACGGGTCGAGCAGCAGACCGGTGCGGTCGGTGACCATGTCTTCGTGCCCGGCGGCCTTCAACTCCTGGCAATAGGCCGAGGTGCGGCGGTCCTGCCAGACGATGGCGCGGTGCACCGCTTTTCCGGTTTCGGGGTCCCAGACGATGGTCGTTTCGCGCTGGTTGGTGATGCCGATGGCGGCGATCTCTCGCGCATGGGTGCCGGCCTTTTCGATCACCCCGCGGCAGGTGGCGGCGGTCGAGGTCCAGAGATCGCCCGCCTCATGCTCGACCCAGCCCGAGGCCGGGTAATGCTGCTCGAATTCCTCCTGCGCCTGGGCCGCAACCTTCAGGTGTTCGTCGAAAAGAATGGCGCGGCTGGATGTGGTTCCCTGGTCGATGGCAAGAATATAGGTCACGGCATGCCTCCCTGTCTGGTCCCGGTTCGTTTTAACCGCTGGCCGCGCCTGTGAAAAGCCGCGTCGGTGCGGGCGGCAGGCCCGCCTGCGATCCGGCAGGCCGGACCGCGGACCGCGGGTCCGGGCAGGGGCGTCAGGTCGGGCTGGCGGAGGCGGGGCGCCAGAGCGCCACAAACAGGCTCAGCGCCGCCAGCGCGTCCATCGCCAGCACCAGCGCATGCAGCCAGAGCGGCACCGGCGGCACCCCCAGCGCCGCCGCCCGCGCGCCCATGGCCACGATCAGCGCCAGCATGACCAGCCAGCCGGTCCAGCGCATTCCGGCCAGCAGGATCAGCCCCGCCGCCAGGGCGAGCAGCGCCAGCCCGATCTCGGGCAAGCCCGCGAAATAGGCCGCCACCAGGTGAAACGCCGTGGCGACGATCAGCAGGCGACCGGCATGGGGCAGGGATCCGAAATTTGACATCGAGGGCCTCCGTCAGGCGAATTGAACGAACCGGTTGAACGGCATTTCGCGCAACCGCGTGCCGGTCGCGGCAAAGATCGCCCCGGCCAGCGCGGGTGCGGCGGGCGGCACCGGCGGCTCGCCGATACCGGTGACCCGGGTGCCGTTCTCGAGCCCGCGCACCATGATGGCGGGGGTCTGTCGTAGGCGCATCCCTTCGAAGGCGTGGAAATTGTCCTGCTCGGCGATGCCCCCGGCATAGGTGATCTCGCAGTTCATCGCGTGGCCGAGCCCCCAGATCACGCCGCCCTGCACCTGCGCTTCGAAATTGACCGGATCGACGACGCGGCCCACCTCTGCCGCGACCCAGACCTTTTCGATCCTGATCCCGGAGTCGGTCCGGGCGACCTCGATCACCTCGGCGCAATGGACGCCGAAGCTTCGGGTCAACGCGATCCCGCGCCCGCGCCCGTCCCCGAGATCGGGTCCGCTCCAGTCCGACATCTCGCCCACCGCTTCCAGCACCGCGCGGGCGAGCGGGTCATTCGCCAGCCGCAGCCGTTCCTGCAGGGGGTCGGCCCCGGCGGCGTGGATCAGCTCATCAAGGGCGGCATTGTAGAAGAACCCGTTCGACGACGCGCCCACCGAGCGCCAGGATGAAATCGGCGCAAGCGGCGCGGCGCGGTAGCCGGTCACGCGGTGGTGCGGAATGGCAAAGGGCTGGTCCCAGGCCCCGGCGACGATCTGGCTGTCGGGGCCGGGCACCGGCTGGTTCTGCCGCGCCATCTGCGAGGCCATCACCGACGGCATCGCGATCCCGAGGTCCAGAGCCGCGACCTGGTTGTCCTGCACCGTGCCGCGCAGCCGCGCCTTGGCGATCTGGCGCGGGAAATCGTGGATCATGTCCTCTTCGCGTTGGTAGGTCAGCTTGACCGGCGTGCCCCGCATCTGCACCGCGATCTCGGTCGCCTGCTTGACGACCTCGTCCTCCAGGCGGTGGCCGAAGCTGCCGCCGATCATCTGCGCATGCACCACGACCCGGTCGGGCGCGATCCCGGCAATGCGGGCCACGTTGGCCTGCACGAAGCGCGGGATCTGCGTTCCGGTCCAGACCTCGGCCGCATCGGCATCGACCCGGACGATGGCGTTGACCGGCTCAAGCGGCGCATGGGCCAGGTAGGGCGCGCGGTATTCCGCCTCGATCACCGTGTCTGCCCCCGCAAGGGCCGCGCCGACGTCGCCGTCGTCGCGTTTGCGGCTGTCCAGCGCCGCGTCGGTGAAGGCCGCATCAAGCGCCTGCCAATGCGCGTCCATGTCGGGCGGGAAGTCCGGCGGCCCCCATTGGGCCTGCAACGCCGCGCGGGCCTGGAACGCCCGCCAGGTGTTGTCGGCGACGATGCCCAGCCCGCCGGTGATCGGCACGATGCTGCTGACGCCGCGCAGTTTCAGCGCCTCGGCGGTGTCGAAGCTGTCCAGCGCACCGCCCTGGGCGGGGTTCATCAGGACCGTTGCATGCACCATGCCCGGCACCGCAACGTCGATGCCATACATCTGCGTGCCGGTGGATTTTGCCGCAATATCAAGCCGCTGCATGGGTTTCCCAATGTAGCGCCACTGCGCGGGGTCGCGCAGCGGCACGTCCTGTACCGGCGCGCGCCCGGCCACATCGGGCGCCAGCGCCTCATAGGACAGCTGCGTGCCGTCGGCGGCGATGACGTGGCCCGCTTCGGTCGTCAGCGTCTCGACCGCCACGCCCAGCCGGTCCGCCGCCGCAGCTTTCAGCGTTTCGCGCGCCGAGGCCCCCGCCGCGCGCAGTTTGACAAAGCCGTCGGGCACCGTGGTCGAGCCGCCGGTGATCTGCAGCCCGATCAGCTTCATCACCGTATTGACCGCGCCGGTGGCCGCATCCCGGGCGATCCCGGCCGAGGGCACCATGAACTCCGCCGCCTCGGCCCCGAGCGCGGTGTTCCAATAGGCCGCATCGGGCGGGCCGGGATCGACGCGGATCGCATCGAGGTCGACGTCCAGTTCTTCCGCGATCAGGGCGGCCTGAACGTGATAGACCCCCTGGCCGGAATCGGCGCGCGGGGTGATCAGCGTCACGCCCTCGGCATCGATGCGCACATAGGGCGTCAGCGCCGCTTGCCCCGCGCCAAGCCCCACCTCGAGCGGGTTGTCGAAGGGCCTGCGGGCGGCATAGACCCCGAAGGCCACGCCACCGGCGATGGCGACAGAGCCGACAAGGACGGCGCGGCGGGTGATCGTGCGGGCACGGCTCATCTCAGACCTCCTGCAGGCGTTTGGCGGCATCGTGGATCGCGGCGCGGATGCGGGGATAGGTGCCGCAGCGGCAGAGGTTGCCGCTCATGGCGTCGTCGATCTGGGCGTCGGTCGGATCGGGCATCTCGGCCAGAAGCGACGCGGCCTGCATGATCTGGCCGGACTGGCAGTAGCCGCATTGCGCCACCTGATGCGCGATCCAGGCGGCCTGCACCGCGTGCAGCGCGTCCGGTTGGCCCAGCCCCTCGATGGTGGTGACCACGGCCCCGTCGGCATCCGCGGCCCAGACCTGGCAGGATCGCACCGCGACGCCGTCCAGATGCACGGTGCAGGCCCCGCAAAGCGCTGCACCGCAGCCGTATTTCACGCCGGTGATGCCCAATTCGTCGCGCAGCACCCAGAGCAGCGGCATGTCGTCCTCGACATCCACCTCGTGTTTCGACCCGTTGACTGTCAGTTGCATGAGCGCCGCCCCTTATCGCTGCCGTTGCCTGCACGGTAGCAAGCCCCGCGCGGGCGTGCATCCTTCAGGTCGACCTCCACGGGTCCGGTGACGCTACGTCTTCGGTGCCGCACCTGCCGCCTTGCAATTGCCGGGCGTTTCTTGCCGAATATCCCAACACGTCCACCCCGGAGATGCCCGTGACCCACCTGACCTTCGCCAAGTCGCTGTCGCGCCTCGGCACCGAATCCGCCTTTGTGGTGCTGAACCGCGCCCAGAAACTGGCGTCCGAGGGGCGCGACATCGTCAATCTCGGCATCGGCCAGCCGGATTTCCGCACGCCCGAGCATATCGTCGAGGCGGGCGTGAAGGCCCTGCGCGACGGCCATCACGGCTACACCCCGGCCAACGGCCTGCCGGTACTGCGCGATGCGGTGGCCGCCGATCTGCAACGGCGTCACGGGGCCGAGGTGGATCCCGATCACGTGGTGATCGTGCCCGGCGGCAAGCCCACGATGTTCTTCGCCATCACCATGTTCGGAGAGCCCGGCGCCGAGATCCTTTATCCAGATCCGGGCTTTCCGATCTACGAATCCGTCATACGCTATTCCGGCGCGACACCGGTGCCCATCGTTCTGCGCGAAGCGGACGCCTTTGCCTTCTCGGCGGAAACGGTGCTGTCGCAGATCACCCCGCGGACCCGGCTTCTGATCATCAATTCGCCCGCGAACCCCACCGGCGGCGTTTTGCCAAAAGTGGAAATCGACAAGCTTGTCAAGGGACTGGAGGCGCATCCTCATGTGGCCATCCTGTCCGACGAGATCTATTCCCAGATGCTGTACGATGGCCGCAGGCACGTCTCCTTGCTGCAATATCCCGAAATCCGCGACCGGCTGATCCTGCTCGACGGCTGGTCCAAGACCTACGCGATGACCGGCTGGCGGCTGGGCTACGCGGTCTGGCCCGAGGTGGCGGTGGATCATGTCACGCGGCTGTGCATCAACGACCATTCCTGCGTCAACGCGGCGGCGCAATTTGCCGGACTTGCCGCCCTGACCGGCCCGCAGGACGCGGTGCATGCCATGGTCGCGGCCTTCGATGCGCGGCGTCGGGTGATCGTGGAGGGGCTGAACGCGTTGCCGGGGGTGCGCTGCACCGATGCCGCGGGTGCCTTCTATGCCTTTGCGAATATCTCGGGCACGGGGCTGGGCGCTGTCGAGGCGCAGGACCTCTTTCTTGACAAGGCCGGGGTCGCCACCGTTGCGGGCACGTCCTTCGGGGCCCATGGCGAAGGCTTCGTGCGCTTTTCCTATGCCAACTCGGAAGACAATATCCGCAAGGCGATGGACCGCATCAGGAGCGTCCTGTAATGCACTGATACAAAAAATTTCGCAAAACGAAAGCCGCCCGCGCGGGGCGGGCGGCTTGGCGGTCTCGGGCCCTGTGGCGCGGGTCTCAGACGTCGAAGCGGTCGGCGTCCATGACCTTGGTCCAGGCCTTGACGAAGTCGGCGACGAACTTCGTCTCGACGCCGCCTTCGGCGTAGACCTCGGCAATCGCGCGCAACTGCGAGTTGGAACCGAAGACCAGATCGACGCGGCTGGCGGTCCACTTCCGGTTGCCGCTCTTGCGGTCGCGCCCCTCGAATTCCTGCGTGCTGTCGCCGATGGCCTTCCACTCGGTCTCCATGTCCAGAAGGTTCACGAAGAAGTCGTTGGTCAGCGCGCCGGGGCGGTCGGTGAAGACACCGTGCTGCGCGCCGCCGTGGTTGACCCCGAGCGCGCGCATGCCGCCGACAAGCGCCGTCATCTCGGGCGCGGTCAGCATCAGAAGCTGGGCGCGGTCGATCAGAAGCTCTTCTGTCGGCACGTCGAACTCGGTCTGCAGGTAGTTGCGGAACCCGTCCGCCTTGGGCTCGAGCGGCTCGAAGCTTTCGGCATCGGTATCCGCTTCGGAGGCATCCATGCGGCCCGGGGTGAAGGGCACCGAGATGTCATGCCCGGCCTTGCGCGCGGCCTCTTCGATCCCGGCATTGCCGCCCAGCACGATCATGTCCGCGAGCGAGATGCGCTTGGACCCGGTCTGCGCGTCGTTGAACGCGGTCTGCAGACCCTCTAGCGTGCCCAGAACCTTGGCCAGCTGCTCGGGCTGGTTGACGTCCCAGTCCTTCTGCGGGGCCAGACGGATGCGGGCGCCATTGGCGCCGCCGCGCTTGTCCGAGCCACGGAAGGTCGAGGCCGAGGACCACGCCGTATAGACCAGTTCCTGCACCGACAGACCCGACTCGAGGATTTTCGCCTTCAGCGCGTCGATATCCCCGGCGTCGACCAGATCGTGATCGCGGGCAGGGATCGGATCCTGCCAGATGAAATCCTCGGCCGGGACGTCGGGGCCGAGATAGCGCGCCTTGGGCCCCATGTCGCGGTGGATCAGCTTGAACCAGGCCTTGGCGAAGGCATCGCCCAGCTGGTCGGGATGCGCGTGGAACCGCTTCGAGATCTCGAGATAGGCGGGATCGACCCGCAGCGCGATATCGGTGGTGGCCATCATCGGCACGACCTTGCCGTTGCCATCGACCTGCGGCGCCTTGTCTTCTTCCCTGATGTCCTTGGGCGCCCATTGATAGGCCCCCGCGGGGCTTTTGGTCAGCTCCCACTCGTAGCCGAAAAGCATGTCGAAATACCCGCTGTCCCATTTGATCGGGTTCGGCGTCCAGGGCCCTTCGAGACCCGAGGTGATGGTGTTCACGCCGTTGCCGGTCTCGTGGGTGGAGTGCCAGCCTAGGCCCTGCAGCGCGATGTCGCCGCCTTCAGGCTCTGCGCCGACAAGGCCCGCATCGCCCGCGCCATGGGTCTTGCCGAAGGTATGGCCGCCCGCGATCAGCGCGACGGTTTCCTCGTCGTTCATGCCCATGCGGGCAAAGGTCTCGCGGATGTCGATGGCCGAGGCGGCGGGGTCGGGCTTGCCGTTGGGGCCTTCGGGGTTGACGTAGATCAGGCCCATCTGGACAGCCGCCAGCGGATTTTCCAGCGCCCGGCCTTCGGAATAGCGCTTGTCGCCCAGCCACTCTTCCTCGGTGCCCCAGTAGATGTCCTCTTCCGGCTCCCAGATGTCTTCCCGACCGCCGCCGAAGCCCGCAGGCTTCAGACCCATCGATTCGATGGCGCAGTTGCCGGCCAGCACCAGCAGGTCCGCCCAGGAAAGGCTCGCGCCGTATTTCTGCTTCACCGGCCAGAGCAGGCGCCGCGCCTTGTCGAGGTTGGCGTTGTCGGGCCAGGAATTGAGCGGCGCGAACCGCTGCGACCCGGACCCCGCGCCCCCGCGACCGTCACCGGTGCGGTAGGTCCCGGCAGAGTGCCAGGCCATGCGGACGAAGAACGGGCCGTAATGGCCGTAATCCGCGGGCCACCAGTCCTTGCTGTCGGTCATCAGCGCGAAGATGTCCTGCTTGACCGCGTCGAGGTCGAGCTTTTCGAACTCCTTGGCATAGTCGAAATCCGCGCCCATCGGATTCCCCTCGGCACCGTTCTGGTGCAGGATCTTCAGGTTGAGCTGGTTGGGCCACCAATCCTTGCTGGTGCGCGCGCTGAAGCGCGTATGCGTGGTCGCGCCGTGGATGACCGGGCAACCACCGCCGCTGCCGATATCGTTTCCGTCCATCATAATTCGTCTCCCGTTGGTGATCAAAGCCGGTCCGGCCGTGGGGGTCGCAAGACCCGAATCCTGTGAAATACCTAAGGTGTCGCGGCCCGCTGTGACAGCCCCTCGGGCAAACGAAGGCGCATTTGCCGCGCGTCCAAGGCAGGGCACCATGGGTACCACGGTTGTCTTCTAGCAGCTCCCGGCGATATGTTTAATTTGTATTTTTTCATTATCGCGATAGTTTTTGATTATGACCAACATCACGCTTCGCCAATTGCGCTATTTCGACGCGCTGGCCCGGCACGGCCATTTCGGACGCGCGGCGGCAGCGTTGGCGATCTCGCAACCGGCGCTGTCGGTGCAGATAAAAGAGCTTGAGCAGGGCCTTGGGGTGCGGCTGTTCGACCGGGGCGGGCGGCAGGTGTCGCTGACCGGCTTCGGCGAGGATTTTGCGCTCCGGGTCCGGACCATCCTGCGCGAGGTCGATGCGCTGGCCGAGATGGCGCGCGCCTCGGGGGCGCGGCTGTCGGGGCGGCTCAGGCTGGGGATCATCCCGACCATCGCGCCCTACCTGTTGCCGCGTCTGATCGGCAGGCTGACCGACACCCATCCGGGGATCGACATCCATGTGCGCGAAACCCTGACCGCCCGCCTGATCGACGAGTTGGGCGAGGGCCGGATCGACGCGGCCATCGTGGCGCTGCCGGTGTCCGAACCCGCGCTGACCGAGATGGCGCTTTTCGACGAGGAATTCGTGCTGATCCGGCCCATGGACCAGGCGGCAGAGCCGGTGCCCGATGGCGAGGCGCTGCAGAAGATGCGGCTGTTGCTGCTGGAAGAGGGGCATTGCTTTCGCGATCAGGCGCTGTCCTTTTGCAAGATGCCCGCGCATTTGCCGCGCGAAGGGCTGGAAGGGTCGTCGCTGGCAACGCTGGTGCAGATGGTCGGGGCCGGGATCGGCGTCACCCTGATCCCCGAGATGGCGGTCCCGGTCGAGACCCGCAGCGCCGCGGTATCGGTGGCCCGGTTCCGCGCCCCGCGCCCCTGTCGCAAGGTCGGGATGATCTGGCGCAGATCGTCGCCGCTCGCGGCGCAGCTCGCCGATCTTGCAAAGGTCGTGCGCGCCGCCGGTCTCAGCCCGGTGGACGCGCCTGCGCCCGTCCCATCATCAGCGGGATCAGCACCGTCAGGATCAGCAGCCGCGTGACGTGATGCGCCGCCACGAAGGCCGGATCGAGGCCCAGCGTGACCGAGATCGCGGCCATCGCCTCGACCCCGCCGGGCGCGAAGGCCACGATCAGCAGGGCGGGCGGCAGCCCGAGCGCGACAAGCGCGCCGCCGACCGCCAGCAGCGTCGTGATCATGGTCACCGCCGTCACCCAGAGCCCGGCGCCAAGAGCCGCCCGCAGATTGTCCCGATCCTGCCCGGAAAAGCGCGACCCGATCAGCACGCCCATCACCAAGAAGGCGGCAAAGGTGACCGGGGCGGGCAGCTGGCCTGGCGTCAGCGCGGTGGCATGGCCCGCAGCCGACAGCGCCATCCCGGCCAGCAGGAAGGCCGCAGGCAGGCGGATGCGTTCGAAGATCAGGCCCAGCCCGTAGGTGCCCGCGATCAGCAGCAGCGCGGGCAGGGGGCCCATGTGGATTTGCGGCGCCAGCACGGCCCCTGTCGCCCCGAACACCCGGGCCACGAAGACCGGAACGCAAAGCGTCAGGAACAGCACGCGGATGCTCTGCACCACCGCGATCAGCGCGGTCTGCCCGCCGCTGTCCAGCGACAGGCTGAGCACATAGCTCAGATGGCCCGGGGCGGCGGCCAGCACGGCGCTGCGCCGATCGAACCCCATCCACCGCTCCAGCCCCCATCGGGCCACGGCCATACCGACCAGCAGGCTGACCGCGAGGATCGAGATGGTGGCGGGCCAGGCGGTCGCGGTGCGGATCATCTCGGGCGTGACGCCGGTGCCGATGCCGACCCCCAGAAGGATGAAGGCGGTGATGCGCAGAAACGCCGGCAGCGCCACCCGGACCCCCAACAGCCCGGCGACGGTGACCGACGTGGCGGCCCCGGTCAGCGGCGCTGCCGGAAAGCCCACCAGCCAGAACAGCGCCGCCCCCAGAAGTCCCACCGCCAGTGCGGTGCCCGCGTCGCGCAGGTCACGGCGCATCATAGGTCCAGCGGTAGCCCGGCGGGGTCGGGCCCTTGTTGCGCCCGCCCTGTTGCTGCTGTTCCCAGGCATGGGCCAGGATGCCAACCGACCGCGAGAGGCAGAACAGCCCGCGCGCCAAGGGCGGTGCAAAGCCCAGCTCCGCATAGATCACCGCCGTGGCCCCGTCGATATTCATCGGCAGGGGCGTGCCCTTGCGGGCTGTGATCTCGGCCTCGATGGCCACCCCTGTATCGGCGAATGTGCCCGCGACATGGCCGTCCCGCGCGGCGTCGCGCACCAGCGCCATCAGACGCGGCGCGCGCGGATCGACGGGTTTGTGAAAGCGGTGGCCAAAGCCCGGCACGATCCGGCCCCGGTCGGAAATCCACGCGTCCAGCGCCGCGCCCAGCGGTCCATCGAAGGCATGCACGTGGTGATACAGCTCGACCGCCTGTTCGCCCGCGCCGCCATGCACGTCGCCCAGCATGTTCACGGCACTGGCCATCGCGTTGTTGAGCGGCAGTCCGCAGGTCACCGCCATCCGCGCCGCCGCGATCGAGGGCGCTTGCGGCCCGTGATCCACCGCCGCCACCAGGGCCGCCTCGAAAAGCCGCGCCTGGCCATCGGTCGGCAGGTCGCCGCGCAGCATGAGCCAGATCATCTGCGGAAAGCTGACCGTGCCGATCAGCGCTTCGATCGGGTGGCCGCGGATGGCGATGCGCCCCGGTTCCATGCCGATGATCGCGGTGCGCCACCAATCGCTGACATCGCTCATATCACGCCCTCGTCCTTCAGGGTTGCGATCTCGTCCGGGGTCAGGCCAAGCGCCCCCCAGACCGCATCGTTGTCAGCCCCAAGCGCGGGCGGGGCCCGGCACGGCACCGGCCGCTGGCCGTCGATCATCACCGGCGAGGCGCAAAGCCGCAGCGTCTCGACACCGGTCGCCTTTTCCGTGGCGACCTCCGCGATCAGGCCGCGCCCTTCGATCTGCGGCGTCGCCAGCACTTCGGGCACGCTCAGGACCGGGCCGGTGGGCACGTCCAGCGCGTTCAGCTCGGCCACCCAGGCCGTGGCCGGGCGGGTCGTCAGCACGGCCTCCAGCGCGGCCCGCAGGCGGTGCCGGTTGGCCTTGCGCGCCTCGCGGGTGGCGAAGTCGGGGTCCGCCAGCAGATCGTCGCGCCCCAGATGGCGGGCCAGCGCCTGCCATTGACTGTCGCGATTGGCGGCGATGTTGATCGGCGCATCGGCGGTGGCAAAGGTGCCCGAGGGCGCGGCGGTCATGTTCTCGTTGCCCAGCGGGCGCGGTGCCACGCCGCCGACCAGATGGTTCGAGACGACCCAGCCCATGCTGGCAATCACCGCCTCGGTCATCGAAATATCAAGGAACGTCCCGCGCTCGGGCGCATTCAGCGCAGTGGCAATGGCGAAAGCCGCGGTCATGCCACCCATGGTGTCGGCCAGGGGATAGCCCACGCGCAAAGGCGCGCTCTCGGCGTCGCCGGTCACCGACATGACGCCCGCCACACCCTGCACGATCTGGTCGTAGGCCGGGTTGTCGCGCCACGGACCGTCCTGTCCGAACCCCGATATGGCGCAATAGATCAGCGCCGGGTTCTCGGACCTCAGGGCGTCATGGCCCAGGCCAAGCCGGTCCATCACCCCGGGGCGGAAGTTCTCGATCAGCACATCGGCCCCCGCCACCAGCCGCTTGAGCAGCGCCTTGCCGCGCGGCGATTTCAGATCCAGCGTGACCGATGCCTTGGCGGCGTTCTGCGCCAGAAAGCTGATCCCCATGAAGGCGTCGTTGCGGGCGGCATCGGCCCCCAGTTGCCGCGCCAGATCGCCTTGGCCGGGGCGCTCGACCTTGATGACCTCGGCCCCCATCAGTGCCAGTTGATAGGCCGCGTAAGGCCCCGCCAGCACGTTGGTCAGATCGAGGATCCGCACCCCTTTCAGGGGGGCGGTCGCGGTGTCAGTCGCCATCCGCCACACCCGCGGCGCGCGCCCTTGCCCTGCGGGCCCGGTAGCTCGGGACGATGACCAGCAGAACCGCGATCACCAGAAGACCCAGCGTCATCGGCCGCTCGAGGATGAATCCCGCTCCGTCGTAAAGCTGCATCGACCGCGAGAAGTTGTCTTCCAGCATGCGCCCGAGAATGAACCCGATCAGCAGCGGCGCAAGCGGATAGTCGGCAAAGCGCAACACCGTGGCCGCCACCCCGAAGCCCACGAGGATCAGAAGCTCCGTGGCGTTGTTCTGGCCGATATAGCTGCCCATCAACGTGAAGAAAAGGATGAACGGGATCAGGTAGTTGCGCGGGATCGACAGGATCTTGGCGATATAGGGGATAAGC
Source organism: Roseivivax sp. CAU 1753 (assembly GCF_054482575.1). Classification (NCBI taxonomy): domain Bacteria; kingdom Pseudomonadati; phylum Pseudomonadota; class Alphaproteobacteria; order Rhodobacterales; family Roseobacteraceae; genus Roseivivax; species Roseivivax sp. CAU 1753. The sequence continues at coordinate 255,561 of NZ_JBTLRF010000005.1, forward strand.
GGCAGGTTCAGCACCAGCAGCACCAGGTTGCCGATATACATCGAGATGATGACCGCCCAGAAGATCTCGGGGCTGTCGACCATCAGCCGCGGCCCGGGGGTCACGTTCAGCGCGATCAGCGCGCCCAGCAGGATCGCCGTGGTGCCCGACCCGGGAATGCCCAGCGTCAGAAGCGGCACGAACGAACCGGTGCAGGCGGCGTTGTTGGCGGTCTCCGGCGCGGCGAGCCCCTTGATCGAGCCTTTGCCGAACTCCTTCTGCTCCTCCTCGGTGGCAAGGTTGCGCTCGACCGCGTAGCCCAGGAAGGACGCGATGGTGGCCCCGGCACCCGGCAACACACCGATGAAGAACCCCTGGATCGATTGCCGCCCGATCACCGGCGCAATCTTGCGCGCCTCCTCGCGGGAAATGCGCAACCCGGTGATCTTGCCGCCGCTGGACTGGGTCGCGGTGCGCCCGGGGTTCAGCACCAGAAAGACCGCCTCGGGCAGGGCGAACATCGCCATCGCGAGCGTGATGAAGGAAAAGCCCGATTGCAGGTCCATCAGACCCATGGTGAAGCGCGGCATGTTGAACAGCGCACCCTCTCCAACGGTGGCCATGATCAGACCCAGAAGGGTCATCAGAACCGCCTTGGCGACGTTGCCGGTGCCCGCAAAGGCGGCGATGGCCGACAGTCCCACGACCATCAGGGCGAAATACTCCGCCGAATGGAACAGCAGCGCCACGGTCGACAGCATCGGCGCGAAGATCATCAACAACAGCGCCCCGATCGAGCCGCCCAGAAAGGACGAGATCGCGGCGATGGTCAGCGCCTTGCCGGCCATGCCCTTCTGCGCCATCGGATACCCGTCGAATGCCGAGGCGACCGTGCCCGCCACCCCCGGCGCGTTCAGCAGGATCGACGAGGTCGAGCCACCGAAGATCGCGCCGTAATAGACCCCGGCCAGCAGGATCAGTGCCGCCGAGGGATCGCCCAGCGTGATCGCTACCGGGATCATGATGGCGATGATCGACATCGGCCCGAGCCCCGGCAACATGCCGATGAAGGTGCCGATAAGACAGCCGCCGATGACCATCAGCAGATTGGTGAGCGACAGGGCCGTGGTCAGGCCGATGAGAAGTCCTTCGATCATGACGTGTGCTCCTCAGCCCAGGAAAAACGGCCAGGGCCGCAGGAAAATGCCGAGTACACCCTCGACCAGATACCAGACGACGCCGGTGGCGAAAGCAGTGATCGGCAGCAACAACCACAGCTTGCGCTCGCCGAGCACGATGGCCCCGCCGCTGAGAAAGCCCACAGTCGCGATGATGAAGCCTGCAGGACGCAGCATCAGCGCATAAAGCACCATCAACCCCATAAGGGCCGCCGCCTTGTAGATGTGATAGTCGCCAAGGCGTCGGTAATCGATGTCCGGTTCTTTTTCGTCGTCAGAGGATTTTTTCTCGAGACCGAGGACGATCACCGCGGCAGTGATGATGGCCAGAACCGCCAGCACCTTCGGGAAGGTCGACGGCCAGATCGGATTGCGCTGCATGAAGGGCGGCAGCAACTGGTCCATGGTGAAAAAGGCAGCATAGCCATAGGCGAGGCTGATACCGAGGATGATCAGGGCGATCCAGCGGTCGAGAGCCATGTGCGCGTTCTCCTTGCGTGACTGCGGTGTTGAAGGGGCGTTGCCCCTCTTGAGCCTTCGGCTCAATTCACCCCAAGGTATTTTCGGCAAGAGGAAAGGTCTTGTTAACCGTTTTGGTGTCTGCTTCCTCCTGCGGCACAGGCTGAGGAGCCGATGACCGTGCAAGGGGAAGGCGACGCACCTTTCTCGGAGGGGGAGGCCGCGGGTCTCCCCTTCCTCTTGCCGAAAATACCTCGGGGAGCGCGAGGGGCAGCGTCCCTCGCACCGGGCCGGATCAGGCGCGCCGGATTACAGGAAACCCAGCTCTTTCATCAGGTCGCCGATTTCCTTTTCCTGCTGCTCGAGGAAGCTGCGGAAGTCGTCGCCCGAATTGTGGATGTTGACCCAGCCGTTGCGTGCGCGCACGGCTTCCCATTCGGGGGTGTCATACATCTTGCTGATTGCGTTCTGGTAGGCGGTGAGCTTGTCGTCGGACAGTCCCGGGGGGCCGAAGAAGCCGCGCCAGTTGACGAAGGTGGTATCGATGCCCTGTTCCTGCATCGTCGGCGCGTCCTGGTAGGCGGCGACGCGTTCATCCGCGGTGATCCCGAGGATCTTCACCTCGCCCTGCTCGGCCAGTGCTATCGCTTCCGAAAAGCCCGTCGACAGCGCCTTGATCTCGCCCGAGAGCAGCGCCGCCATGGCTTTGCCGCCGGCATCGTAGGGGATGTATTTCACCGCCGTCGGATCTTCGCCCGCGGCCTTCATCGTCATCGCGGCAACCAGGTGATCCATGCCGCCCGGCACCGAGCCACCGCCGATGGCGAAGGCGTTGGGGTCGGCCTTGTAGGTCTCGAGCAGGTCCGACATCGAGTTCAGCGGGCTGTCAGAGGGGACCACGATCGCGGCGTAGTCGCCGATCGTGCCGGCCACCAGCGTGAGGTCGCGGAAGCTTTGCGGGAAGACACCGGTCAGCGACCGGATCACGATGGGTGTCGAGTTCACCATCAAGGTGTTCTCAAGGCTTTCGGCGTTCTCGATCAGGTAGCCGATGGCCTTGCCGCCGCCACCGCCGGACATGTTCTCGTAGGAGGCGGTGCCGACAAGACCGGCTTCGGTCAGTGCTTCGCCGGTGCCGCGTGCGGTGCCGTCCCAGCCGCCACCGGCGCCGCCGGGGATCAGAAAGTGCAGGCTTTCGACGACCTGGTGGCCGCCTGCAAGCACGGGGCTTGCAAAGCCGATTGCCGCAGCCGTTGCTGCGATCAGGGCGCGTCGGCCCAGCGTGATCGTGGTCATTGGTTTCCTCCCGTTTGGTTCCTGCGCCCGAGGGCGCCTGTCGCGGAGTGTACACAGGATCAAATCGATATGAACCGGACTCTGCCGATCCGGTGCAAAAAAAACATGCGGTTTCAGGCCGGTCGGCGGCGGGGTCGGACGGGTCAGCGCGGCTTCGGCGCGCAGGCCGCGTCGACGACCCGCGCCAGCACCGTGGCGTCCAGCGTTACCGGGTTCGCCTTCATCGACGACGACGCGGCGGCATCTTCGGCCCAGGCCATGCGCGTGGCGGCATCGGCGTCGGGGCGCGGAATGAAGGGCAGGTCCTGCGCGTCGATCCAGCCCTGAAACCTGTCGAGCGCATCCGTTCCCGGCACGCCGAATTGTCCGCCCAGTACCTGCAGGACCCAGTCGATGCGCGCGGTCTCCATGCCTGCCGAAGCCATCGCCGCCGCATTGGCGCGCAGCACCGGCACCAGCAGCCTGCCGCAAAGCGCGCCGTGGGCCATGCCGGTGCGCCCGCCGATCACGCCTGCCAGCCCGTGCACGGCCCCCAGCCCGGCATTGGCCAGCGCCACGCCGCCGATGAGGCTGACATAGGCCAGCCGGTCGCGCATGGCGGGATCTTCGGCGGTCACCAAAGTCGTCAGCGCCGCCAGCCCCATGGGGATGGCATCGCGGCAGAGCGCATCGGTCACCGGATTGGCGCGGCACGACAGCAATGGCTCGATCACCTGGGTTACCGCGTCCAGCCCCGAGGCCAGCGTCACCGCGCGCGGACAGCCATCGGTCAGCGCGGGATCCACGATGGCGTGGCGCGGCAGCATCCGGGCATCGCGCAGCGACACCTTGCGGCCATGTGCCGGTACGCCGATCACCGCGTTCTTGGTGGCCTCGGCGCCGGTGCCCGCCGTTGTCGGCAAGGCGATCATCGGCAGCGGATCGGCCCCGAGCGGCAGGCCCTTGCCCACCACTTCGAGATAGTCGAGCGGGCTGCCTGTCTGCGGGATCAGCGCTGCCAGCGCCTTGGCAAGATCGATGGCCGACCCGCCGCCGACCGCGACGATGACATCGGGCGCGGCCCCGCGAAGCCTTGCCAGATGCGCCTCGACGCCGGGCAGATCCGGCTCGCCCGCGGCAGTGATGACGCGAGGTGGCGGGCCGCCGCCTTGCACCAGATCGGCGATCAGCGTGTCGGCATACGCGGCCGAGGCGCTGCGCACGATCAGCACGTCGGGACCGAAGGCGCGCGCCGCTGCGGCGGCCTCGGAGGCGGTGCCGCGACCGAAGCGGATGTGCTGCGGAAGGGTCAGGGTAAAGCTGTGCATGGGATGATCCTAAAGCGGCAGGGGCTTCGGGAAAAGGCAAGGGCCGAAGAACGCGCGGCCCGGGTCGGACTGGCAAAGGGTGGCCGCTGGGTGTGGCCGGGGCCCGAAGGCCCCGACCGGGTGTCACTCAGTTCCAGGACTTGATCAGCTCGTCATACGAGATGGTCTTGGGCTCTTCGTCCTCGTTCTCGAGCTTGGCCTTGGGCGAGCCTTCCTGGCTCAGCCAGAACTCGGGGTCCTTCTTCTCGTTCATCTTCGGGCCGATATCGCCCTGGATGCCCGCGCGCTCAAGCCGCTCCATCACGCTTTCCTGGTCCTCGCACAGCGCGTCGAGCGCCTCTTGCACGGTTTTTGCACCGGACATCGCGTCGCCGATGTTCTGCCACCAGAGCTGCGCCAGCTTGGGGTAGTCGGGCACGTTGGTGCCGGTGGGCGACCACTGGGTCCGGGCCGGCGAGCGGTAGAATTCGACCAGGCCGCCCAGCTTGGGCGCACGTTCGGTGAAGCTGTCGTGCTGGATGGTCGATTCGCGCACGAAGGTCAGACCGACGTGGCTTTTCTTGACGTCCACGGTCTTGGAGGTGACGAACTGGGCATAGAGCCAGGCCGCCTTGGCGCGATCCTCGGGCGTCGATTTCATCAGCGTCCAGGACCCCACATCCTGATAGCCGATCTTCGTGCCCTCGGTCCAATAGGCCCCGTGCGGCGAGGGGGCCATGCGCCACTTGGGCGTGCCGTCCTCATTCATCACCGGCAGGTCGGGCTCGACCGTGGCGGCGGTGAAGGCGGTGTACCAGAACATCTGCTGGGCGACGTTGCCCTGCGCCGGGATCGGGCCTGCCTCGGAGAAGGTCATGCCAGCCGCCGCGGGCGGGGAATACTTCTCGAGCCATTCGATGGCCTTGGTCACGGCATAAACCGCTGCGGGGCCGTTGGTGGCACCGCCACGCGACACGCAGGAGCCGACGGGCTGGGAGTTCTCGTTCACCCGGATGCCCCATTCGTCGACCGGCAGGCCGTTTGGTTCGCCTTCGGATCCCATGCCGGCCATGGACATCCACGCATCGGTGTAGCGCCACCCGAGCGAGGGGTCCTTCTTGCCGTAATCCATGTTGCCGAAGACCTCGCCCTCGACACCCAGATGCGACAGGTCGCGCCCGGTGAAGAACTCGGCGATATCCTCGTAGGCCGACCAGTTGACCGGAACGCCCAGTTCGTAGCCATAGGCCTCCTGGAAGTCGGCCTTGTTTTTCTCGTCGTTGAACCAGTCGTAGCGGAACCAGTAGAGGTTCGCGAACTGCTGGTCGGGCAGCTGATAAAGCTTGCCATCGGGTGCGGTGGTGAACTCGGTGCCGATGAAATCCTCGATATCGAGGGTCGGCAGCGTCACGTCCGCGCCTTCATTCGCCATCCAGTCCGTGAGGTTGCGCACCTGCTGGTAGCGCCAGTGGGTGCCGATCAGATCGCTGTCGTTGATATAGGCGTCGTAGATGTTCTCGCCCGACTGCATCTGGGTTTGCAGCTTCTCCACGACGTCGCCTTCGCCGATCAGGTCATGGGTGACCTGGATGCCGGTGATGGCGGTGAATGCGGGGGCCAGGACCTGGCTCTCGTATTCATGGGTGGTGATGGTCTCGGAGACGACCTTGATGTCCATCCCCTGGAAGGGGGCGGCGGCGTCCACGAAGAACTGCATCTCGGCTTCCTGTTCAGCGCGGCTGAGCACCGACATATCGCCGATCTCGGCGTCCAGGAACGCGGCGGCCTCTTCCATTCCGGCAAAGGCCGGTCCGGTGGCCAGGCCAAGCGCAAGCGCCATGGCCGTGGTGGATCTCAAGTTCAGGGTCATGTGGTTCCTCCCTTAATGAACCAGTGTCGAGGATCGTTTGACGCGCCCGGGCCTCCTCGGATCTCCCGTGCGCTGTGGGTGCCTGTCTCAGACCCAGCGGAACACCGCCGCGGCGTAGACCAGGCAGACGATCAGCGCATAGGGTTGGTTTGCGCCGACCAGTCCGAGCCAGGCCAGGTTGATGAAGGCCGAGCCCAGAAGGGTGATGAACAGCCGGTCGCCGCGCGTGGTCTCGATGCGCAGGATACCCGTGCGCGGCGTTTCGGGATACTTGATCGCGAGGATCGTGAAGGTGACGAGCAGCGCCGCGATGACCATGAAGAAGATCGCCGTGGGCCAGGTCCATGCCATCCATGCCATGTCAGCGGGTCTCCTGTTGATGCAAGGGGAACGGTTTCATACGGCCTGCACCGGTCCGGCGGGCTGGCGCTGCATCGGCTGAGCGTTGCGCTTTATGGTGCCGTATCATCGCGTTGGTCGAACGGCGTTTACGCTTTGACGATGCGCCGGACCGGTGGGGCCGGTCCGGCGCAGGCCCGGCAGCTGC
>NZ_JBTLRF010000005.1:262185-345429 GCF_054482575.1 Roseivivax sp. CAU 1753
GTTGATGCAAGGGGAACGGTTTCATACGGCCTGCACCGGTCCGGCGCAGGCCCGGCACCTGCGGTGCCGTTCGGGCCGGTGCATAGCTCGGCTGTTGCGGGGCGGACCTGCGGATTCAGAGCCAGAACTCGCATCACACCCGTCCCAGGGCAAAGCCCTTCGCGATGTAGTTGCGCACGAAATAGATCACGAGCGCCCCCGGCACGATGGTCAGCACGCCCGCTGCGGCCAGCACGCCCCAGTCGATGCCGGCCGCCCCCTGGGTCCGGGTCATGATCGCCGCGATGGGCTTGGCGTCGACGGTGGTCAGGGTGCGCGACAGCAGCAATTCCACCCACGAGAACATGAAGCAGAAGAATGCCGCGACGCCGATGCCCGACGCGATCAGCGGCGTGAAGATCTTCACGAAGAACCGCCCGAAGGAATAGCCATCCAGATAGGCCGTCTCGTCGATCTCCTTCGGCACGCCGCGCATGAAACCCTCAAGGATCCACACCGCCAGCGGCACGTTGAACAGGCAATGCGCCAGCGCCACCGCGATATGCGTGTCGAACAGTCCGACCGACGAATAAAGCTGGAAGAACGGCAGCGCGAAGACCGCGGGCGGCGCCATCCGGTTGGTCAAGAGCCAGAAGAACAGGTGCTTGTCGCCCATGAAGTGATAGCGCGAGAAGGCGTAAGCCGCCGGCAGCGCCACGGCGAGGCTGATTACCGTATTCATCACCACGTAGATCAGCGAATTGACGTAGCCCATGTACCACGCGGGGTCGGTCAGGATCGTGGCATAATTCGCCAGCGTGAAATTGCGCGGCCACAGGGTAAAGCTGTTCAGGATCTCGGTGTTGGTCTTCAGGCTCATGTTCAAGAGCCAGTAGATCGGCAACAGCAGGAACAGCAGATACAGCGTCATCACCACGGCGCTGGAATTGAGCCGCATGCGGACACGCTTGGCGCGGCCATCGGCGGTCAGGTCGCCGGGAATGCGGGATGCGGTCGTGTCGGTCATCGCTCAGCCCTCCCTTTTTTCAAGATTGACCATGACGGTGTAGAAGACCCACGAAATCAGCAGGATGACGAGGAAATACATCAGCGAGAACGCCGCCGCGGGGCCAAGGTCGAACTGCCCCAGCGCCATCTTCACAAGATCGATGGACAGCAGCGTGGTGGCATTGCCGGGGCCACCGCCGGTGACGACGAACGGCTCCGTGTAGATCATGAAGCTGTCCATGAACCGCAGCAGCACCGCGATCATCAGCACGCCCATCATCTTGGGCAGTTCGATGAAGCGGAACACCTTCCAGCGCGACGCCTGATCAATCTTGGCGGCCTGGTAATAGGCGTCGGGAATGGATTTCAGACCGGCAAAGGCCAGCAGCGCCACCAGCGACGTCCAGTGCCAGACATCCATCACGATGATCGTGACCCAGGCCGCGAATGTGTCCTGCGTGTAGTTGTAGCTGATCCCCAGCGCATCGAGCGTGTAGCCCAGCAGGCCGATATCGACGCGTCCGAAGATCTGCCAGATGGTGCCCACCACGTTCCACGGAATGAGCAGGGGCAGCGACATCATCACCAGGCAGAAGGACGACCAGAAGCCCGATTTCGGCATGTTGAGCGCCACGAAGATGCCCAGCGGCACCTCGATGGCCAGAATGATCCCCGAGAACATGAGCTGCCGCGACAGCGCGTTCCACATGCGCTCGTCCTCGAGCATCTTCTCGAACCACTCAAGACCCGCCCAGAAGAACTGGTTGTTCCCGAAAGTGTCCTGGACCGAGTAGTTGACCACGGTCATCAGCGGGATCACCGCAGAGAAGGCGACGAGCAGCAGCACCGGAAGAACCAGGAACCAGGCTTTTTGATTGACGGTCTTTTCCATCACTGGGCCTTTCGGGAATTGGTTTGGGTGGGGGCGCAAGGCAGCGACATCACAGGCAGGCCAGCGCCGGTCCGGTGGGCGGGCGCTGCAACGGCGGATTTGAACGCTTTATTGTGCCAAGTCATCGCTTTGGTCGAACGGCGCACTGGCTTTGACAATGCGCCTGACCGGTGGGGCCGGTCCGGCGCAGGCCCGGCACCTTCGGTGCTGTTCGGGCCGATCCATCGCCCGGGCGCGGCTGCGCCGACCCCCGGTCCAGCGCTGGCGCAGCTTGCGCGCGGCCCGAACAAGCCGCCGTCATCCTCGGGCCTGACCCGAGGACCGCTTGCCGCATGCGTGACGCCATATATGGAAGCCTCCGACATCACGCGGCCTCGCCGGTTACGCGCCAGTCGTCGGCGTAGACGTTCACATGCGCCGGATCGAAGGTGACATGCGTCATGTCTGTGCCGATCACATCATCTTCGCCCGCAATGATGTTGATATCCTTGCCAAAATAATCAGCCCGGATGATCTTGTGACGGCCCACGTCCTCGACCCGGCGCACGGTCACGGGCAGCCCCGCGCCGGCGGTCAGACGCACGAATTCGGGCCGGACGCCAAGTTCCACCTTGCCGGACAGCGCGCCGTAGCGTGCCCCCAGCGGCACCGCGGCGCCCTCCACATGGGCGGTCGCGCCCTCGATCCGGGCCGGGATCACGTTCATGCCCGGCGAGCCGATGAAATAGCCCACGAATGTATGCTCTGGCCGCTCGAACAGCTCATCGGGCGTGCCGATTTGCACCACGCGACCGTCATACATCACCACCACCTTGTCGGCGAAGGTCAGCGCCTCGGTCTGGTCGTGCGTGACGTAGATCATCGTGTGACCGAACTCGTGGTGCAGCTTCTTCAGCTGGGTCCGCAGCTCCCACTTCATGTGCGGGTCGATCACCGTCAGCGGCTCGTCGAACAGAAGCGCGTTGACGTCCTTGCGCACCATCCCCCGCCCGAGCGAGATTTTCTGCTTGGCATCCGCCGTCAACCCGCGCGCCTTGCGGTCGAGCATATGCTCCATGTCGATCATGCGCCCGATTTCCTGAACGCGTTCCATCACATAGGTCTCGTCATTGCCGCGATTGCGCAGCGGAAAGGCCAGGTTGTCGCGCACGGTCATGGTGTCGTAGACCACCGGAAACTGGAACACCTGGGCGATGTTGCGTTCGGCAGTGGCCTGATGCGTGACGTCCTGCCCGTCGAACAGGATGCGCCCCTGGCTGGGATGCAGCAGCCCGGAGATGATGTTGAGAAGGGTGGACTTGCCGCAGCCCGACGAGCCCAGCAGCGCATAGGCCGCGCCGTCCTCCCAGTCGTGGTTCAACTCCTTCAACGCATAATCGTCCGGCCCCTCGGGACGGGGCAGGTAGGAATGCGCGAGGTTGTCGAGGGTGATCTTGGCCATGCTCTGTCTCCTCAGGCCGCAAGCGCGTAGGACGCGGGCGCGACCAGATCGCCGGCTTCGCTGAATATGTAGACGTGACGCGGATCGAGCCACACATCGAGGTCCTTGCCCAGCTCCAGGTGGTGGATGCCGTGGATCAACCCGACCCAGCGCTCGCCCTGGTGGTCGAGATGCACGAAGGTTTCCGATCCGGTCAGCTCGGTCACCACGAGGCGTGCTGTAAATCGTATGGCGCCTTCGCTTTTCTGACCGATTTCCAGATGGTTGGGGCGGAAACCTGCGGTATAGCGCCCATCGGGCAGATCGGCGAGGGTGCCGGTCGCGGGCGCGGTCTGGCCCTTGCCGAGGATCAGCTCGGGGCCGGATTTCGTCAGCGGCAGGAAGTTCATCGGCGGGTCCGAGAAAACCCGCGCGGTGGTGGCATCGACCGGCCTGCGATAGACCTCGGGGGTGGGCCCGAACTGGGTGACGCGCCCCTCCCAGAGCGCGGCGGTATTGCCGCCCAGCAGCAGCGCCTCCTCGGGTTCGGTTGTGGCGTAGACGAAGATCGATCCGGACTTCTCGAAGATCTTCGGGATCTCGACGCGCAATTCCTCGCGCAGCTTGTAATCGAGGTTCGCCAGCGGCTCGTCCAGCAGCACAAGGCCCGCATTCTTCACCAGCGCGCGGGCCAGCGCACAGCGCTGCTGCTGGCCGCCCGACAATTCCAGCGGCTTGCGGTCGAGCATCGGGGTCAGCTGCATCAGCTCGGCTGTCTCGCGCACGCGGCGGTCGATCTCGGCCCTGTCGACGCCCATCAGCTTCATCGGCGAGGCGACGTTTTCATACACCGTCATCGACGGGTAGTTGATGAACTGCTGATAGACCATCGCGACCTTGCGGTCCTGCACACGCTGGCCGGTCACATCCGCGCCCTGCCAGATGATCTTGCCGGTCGCGGGCTGGTCGAGCCCCGCCATCAGCCGCATCAGCGACGTCTTGCCCGACGACGTGGGCCCCAGTAGCACGTTCATCGTGCCCTTTTCGAGCGTCAGATCGGTGGGATAAATGTGGGTCTGGCCCTCGACGGTCTTCGATACGCCCTGCAATTCAAGCGTCATCGCGTGTTCCTCTCGCTTCCGCCGCGCGCGCATGGGTCCTGCCGTCCTCGGCCATGAAGGCGTCGAGTGCCGAGATTTCCGCCTTGCTCATGCGCAGTCCCAGCTTGTTGCGCCGCCAGACCACGTCTTCGGCGGTCCGCGCGTATTCGTTCTCCATCAGCCAGCGCACTTCCGTTTCGGTCAGCGTCGCCCCGAAGTCGCGGCCCAGCGCCTCTGCGCTGTCGGCGCCGCCCAGCATCAGGGCGGCATCGGTGCCATAGGCGCGCACCAGCCGCCGGGCCCAGAAATCCGACAGGAACGGATGGCGGGTCTGCAGCGCGTCGATCAGGGCTGGCACGCCATCGACCGGGAAATCGCCGCCGGGCAGGGGCACGCCCGCGGTCCAGGCCCCCTTGGCGACCGGAATATGGGCCGCGATCTTCTCGAGCGCGCTTTCCGCCAGCCTGCGATAGGTGGTGATCTTGCCCCCGAACACGTTCAGCATCGGCGCGCCGCCATCCGCGTCGACCTTGAGCGTGTAATCCCGCGTCGCCGCCGTGGCGCTGGTGGCCCCGTCGTCATAGAGCGGCCGGACGCCGGAATAGGTCCAGACGATGTCGTCCTCGGAAATGTCGCGCTTGAAGTATGTGTTGGCGAAATCGATCAGATAGCGCTGCTCTTCCGGGGTGGCCACGGGCTTGCGCGCGGGGTCGTCATGTTCGGCGTCGGTGGTGCCGATCAGGGTGAAATCCGTCTCGTAGGGGATGGCGAAGATGATCCGCCCGTCGGTGCCCTGGAAGAAGTAGCACTTGTCGTGATCATAGAGCTTGCGGGTCACGATATGGCTGCCACGCACCAGCCGCACGCCTTCGCGCGAATTCAGCCGCACCTTGGTCTGGATGATGTCGCCGACCCAGGGGCCGCCGGCGTTCACCAGCATGCGAGCGCGGAAGGTCTCGACCTCGTCATGTTCGCTTTTTTGCGTTTTGATCACCCAGTGATCGCCCTCGCGTTCGGCGCCCAGCACGGTCCGTCGGGTCAGGATCTCGGCGCCCCGGGCGGCGGCGTCGCGGGCGTTCAGCGCCACCAGGCGGCTGTCTTCGACCCAGCAGTCGGAATATTCGAAGGCGGTTTCGAACATGTCGTTCAGCGGCGCGCCCTCGGGCGTGCCGGTCAGTGACACGGTGGTGGTGCCCGGCAGGATCTTCCGACCGCCGAGGTGGTCATACATGAACAGCCCCAGCCGAATGAGCCAGGCAGGCCTGCGCCCCTTCATCCATGGCATCACGAGGCTCAGCAGACGCGACGTCGGCGTTTCAGCTTCGAACCGCATATCCTTATGATAAGGAAGAACAAAACGCATCGGCCAGCTGATATGCGGCATTGCGCGCAGCAGAACTTCCCGCTCGATCAGGGCTTCGCGGACAAGCCGGAACTCGAAATACTCGAGGTAGCGCAGGCCGCCGTGGAACAGCTTGGTCGAGGCAGAGGACGTGGCCGAGGCCAGATCGTTCATCTCGGCCAGCGTGACGCTCAGGCCGCGACCGGCCGCATCCCGGGCGATGCCGCAGCCGTTGATGCCACCGCCGATGATGAACAGATCGCGTATCGCATTGTCTGGCTGCTGTGCCACGCGGTTCCTCCCCAAAAAACGCACATGATGGTGGCTTATCGCAAACCCGCGGGTATCCGGCAAGAAATATTTTCGTTTATCTTCGCTTTGCTGAATGCGAACCGGTTTGTGGCGCGGGCCAGCCAAGATCCCGCGCGGTCGCCGAACCGCCGGAACAGCAGAAATTCCCGCAAAAAAGGAGGAATCACCCCTGATTCTGCCGGGTATGCGCAATAATTCGCATGGCTTCAGAATTTTTTGTGCTAGTGAGAAAACGAAATAAAACGAATGTTGCCATGTCCCAGACCTTTCGCCTGCCCGAGATCGTCGAAATCGCCCGCCGCGACGGCAAGGTCACGGTCGAGGGGCTGGCGGCGCATTTCGGGGTGACCCTGCAGACGATCCGCCGCGACCTGACGGAACTTGCCGATGGCGGGCGGCTCGAACGGGTGCATGGCGGCGCGGTCCTGCCTTCCGGCACCACCAATATCGGCTACGAGGAACGGCGCGCGCTCAACCCCGCGGCCAAGACGGCGATTGCCGAGGCCTGCGCGGCGCAGATCCCCGATGACAGTTCGCTGTTTCTCAATATCGGCACCTCGACCGAGGCGGTGGCCCGCGCGCTGGGCCAGCACCGTCACTTGCTGGTGGTGACCAACAACATGAATGTCGCCAATATCCTGGCCTCGAATGCCGATTGCGAGGTGGTGGTGACCGGCGGGCAGCTGCGCCGCGCCGACGGTGGCCTGATCGGCAGCCTCGCGGCCGAAACCATCCGCCGCTTCAAGTTCGATCTGGCGGTGATCGGCTGTTCCGCGCTCGACGAGGATGGCGACCTGCTCGACTACGACATGGAGGAGGTGGGCGTCAGCCAGGCCATCCTGGCGCAGGCGCGGCGCACCTTTCTGGTCGCCGACAGCTCGAAATTCACCCGTGACGCACCGGCCCGGATCGCTACCCTGGCCGATATCGACACCTTCTTCACCGACATGCCACTGACCGACCCGCTGGCACGGCGCTGCGCGGAGTGGGGCACGCAAGTGGTGGTCGCGCCGCCGGGCTGAGGCCGCCTGGCGCGGGGACGGGGCGGCACGTCAGGACGCCAAGACGCGGCCCGCCTCGGTCTCAGCGAGGATCGCCCGCCAGACCTGACGCAGCGCCCGGGTGTGCCGATCGAGATGCATGTCGCCCCCGAAAAGCGCGACCTCTTCCACCCGGATCAGCGCGTCGCGCAGGCTGATGGCGTCGAAAACCGCCGCGGTTCCGGCGATCCGGTGGCAGCGCGCGCCGATCTCGTCGCGGTCCTCGGGGCCGGTCTCGAGCCAGTCGATCAGCGCATCGACCTCGCGGGCAAAGCTGTCCTGCAGGCGGGCGACGACGGCCTCGTCCGGCCCTGTCGGCATCGCGGGCGGAAGCCCCGAAAGGTCGGGCGGCGCGGGGTCCGGGGCATGCTCTGCCAGCACGGCCATCAACTCGGCCTTCGAGAAGGGCTTGCCCAGAAACCCGCTCATCCCGGCTTGCGCAAAATTGGTCTGGTTGTAGGCCAGCACGTTGGCGGACAGCGCGACGATGGGCACGTCGGCGCAGGGCCCCGGGGTCGCGCGGATGCGTTGGGTCGCCTCGAACCCGTCCATCACCGGCATCGAGATGTCCATCAGGATCAGGTCGAACCGCCGGGCCGCGGCAAGTTCCAGCGCCGCGCGCCCGTGAACCGCTGCCGTGGTGCTGTGCCCCAGGACACGCAGCATGTCCTGCACCAGCTCAAGGTTGATCTCGTTGTCTTCGACGATGAGGATGTGCATCGGCCTGGTCGCGGCGGCGGCGGCTTCCACGCGGGTCAGGACCTCGGGGGCGTCGCTGCCGGGAAGGGGCAGGCTGACCCAGAAGACGCTGCCTTCGCCCAGGGTGCTTTCGACCCCGATCTCGCCGCCCATGAAGTGGGCCAGGCGGCGGGCGATGCCAAGCCCGAGGCCGGTGCCGCCCGCCATCCGTCCGTAGCTGGTGTCGGTCGTTTCGAAATCCTCGAACACCGTGTCACGGGCGTCCGACGCGATCCCGATGCCGGTGTCGATGACGCGGAGCTCGATGTCGAACAGCCGGGCGTCGCCGGGGCGGCGCTGTGCCTCGACCTCGATGTCTATGCGGCCGTCCCGGGTGAACTTGATGGCGTTGCCCACGAGATTGAGCAGAATCTGCTGGATGCGCCCGGCATCGGCGCGCACCCAATCGACCGGCGCACCGACCCAGGACCAGGCCAGACGGTTGGACCGGGCCAGCGCCGCGCCGCTCTGGCCATCGACCACGTCCTGCACCAGTCGGCCCAGATGCACCGGGACGGTCATCCGCGGCGCCTTTTGCGACTCGAGCCGCGAGATATCCATCACCGCGTCCACGTGCTGCATCAGGATGTCGCCCGAGATGCGCATGTTGCGCAGGTAGCGGGCCTGATCGGCGTCAAGCTGCGATCCTTCCAGAAGGCCGAGGTTGCCGAGGATGCCGTTCAGCGGCGTCCGGATCTCATGGGTCATGACCGCGAGGAAATCGGATTTGGTCTTCTCCATGGCGATCGCCCGGTCGTGCGCCGCCAGCAGTTCCCGCTCGGCCGCCAGGCTGAGCGAGATGTCCCGCAGCGACCCGATCAGGATGTCGTCGCCATTTGCCTCCGCGGTGGCCAGCGCGATCTCGATCGGGAAGGTCGAGGCATCGGGGCGCACCCCGTCCATCCGGATGCGGCCCTTGCCGACAAGCCCCTGCAGCGACCCGCCCGCATCCTCGGGCATGACCAGCAGCGTGCCCAGCCTGCGCCCCCCGACCTCGGCGGCGGTCCGTTTGAACATCGCCTCGGCGGCGGCGTTGAACTGCAGGATATGCCCGTCGCTGTCGGCCACCACGATCCCGTCGAGCGTGGTGTCCAGAATGGTGTTGAGCCGCGCATTGGCCGAGCCGAGCTGTTGCCCCCGCACTTCGGTCTGCCGGGTGACCCGGCGCAGGTAGACCATCGCCACGACCATCGCCGCCATCAGCGCCGTGGTCAGCAAGGCCACCCGCAGCAAAGTCTGCCCGATGCTGTCGCGGAACGCGTTCGAGATGCTGGCGAAATGGCTCACCCCGACGGTGGACATCTGTCGCGTCGCGTCGCGCAGGGGGGCGATCTCGTCCGGCCAGTCCCGCACCGCGGCGGCAAGCGCGGCATCGGGGCCGTCCACCAGCGGCACCGCGCGATCGAGAAAGCCGCGCACCTCGGAGACCGCGCCGGCAAAGCTCGGGTTGTCCCGCAGCGGCGCATATCCGGCGCTGTTCTCGACGATCGAGATACGTCCGTAGAAGATGTCGAATTCCTTGCGCAACTCTTCCAGATCGGGCGGCGTCTCGGTGGCCCGAAGCTCGACCGCGCGCTGGAACTCCAGAAACTCGATCTCGGACTGCGACAGGGTCCAGAGCAGGCTGTCCGACGAGGCCGAGCGCAGAACGCCCAGATCGCGCACGACGTTCTGGATCATCACGCCGATCAGCGGCAGGCAAATCGCCGCGATCAGTATCAGGCCCCAAAGGCCGGCTCTTTTTCTTGGTGCGGGGTGTTCGGATGCCATGACCGCTCAGCTTGCAATGGTGCCCGATCATACCGTAATGCGACACCGGGGCCACCCGTTTCGCCTCCTGCCAGCGTCCGCGACGAATTTCGGGCGCTGCGGGGAACATTGACGCGACAACGAACTGGCCATGACTGCCGAAGCCTTGCTATCTATGATATGATTTGATTTTTCGACCCGATGCTGGCCCCCGCCATTTTTCGATCAGCAGGACATTGAACGTGCGGATTTTGATTGCAGACGATCACGACCTTCTTCGGGACACGCTCGTGGCCTATCTCGAAGCCGAGGACGGGATCGAAACGGACCAGGCGTCCAGTTTCGACGAAGCGCGCGCGATGCTTGAATCGGGTGCGCAATTCGATCTTGTGCTGCTTGATTTCCGGATGCCCGGCATGCATGGGCTGAGCGGCCTGTCCGAGGCGATGGCGCTGGGCAACGGAACCCAGCGTGTCGCGCTGATCTCGGGTGAGGCGTCGCGCGGCGTGGCCGAGAAGGTGCTGGCGATGGGGGCGGCGGGCTTCATTCCCAAGACGTTGTCGGCAAAGTCGCTGGTCAGCGCGATCAAGTTCATGGCCATGGGCGAACAATACGCCCCGATCGATTTCATGACCGCCACCGAGGTCGAGGCCAAGGACCCGTTGATCGCGCAACTGACCTCGCGCGAGCTGGACGTGCTGAAAGGCGTCGTCGCCGGGATGGCCAACAAGGAAATCGCCCGGGACCTCGGCATCACCGAACCGACGGTGAAGCTGCACCTGAAAACACTGTTCCGCAAACTCGATGTCCGCAACCGCACGCAGGCCGCGCTGGTCGCGCTCGAAGCGAACGTGGTCTGATCCGGCCCGCGCCGGTCTGGGGCTGGCAGGGTCTGGCAGGGTCGGTCATCGGGGCAGGGGGCGCGCCGCGCGGTGCGCGGGCAATCGCGCCGATGGGCGGGTGTCGCAACCCGCCTATTCGGGCACCTCGATGCGCACCATCTGCCAGACGCTGCGCGAATGGATCACCTCGGTGCGGTACTCCGGCGCGGAATCGTACGGATAGATGATCCAGAGCGGCCCCTGCTCGCGGCGCGGGATGAACCGGCCATTCTTCTCGTAGGCAATGATCGGGCCGTCCGGCGTGGCGTCGCTGGTCGGGATCTCGACCGCGTAATCGTTGAGCGCGCGCGCGACGATGGTGTCGCCGGTGATGCCCAGCCTGTCGATCAGCACGTCAAGGGACAGACCCGCGAAGGCGATCTTGCCATCGGTCCAGATCGTCGAGGTCCAGATGGTGCGCTTGCCCAGCGCCTCGAGCATGGCAAGATCGAAGACGGCGGTGTCGCCCCTGTTGGTATGGGCAATGTCGCCGGTCACGGTCAAAACGACCGGACCGGTCGGCTGGGGCAGCGGCTGGGCAGAGGCGGTCAAAGCCATCGCGACCGTGGCGGTCAATGCCACCGCCGCGCGACTGATAGCCCGCTTCATCATGCCCGACTCCCGGAATTTGTTTAGACATGACAAAAGTTAACATCATAACGCAACCGTGCGAATGGGTCATGTCGTGTCCGTTCGGGTAGGTCGCGGGCCGGTCGCCGACCCTGACCGCGGCGCCGGTCGGCGGTCGGGCGCGGGGCTGCGGGGCGCGCGGGCGATGCCGCCCCGGGCGTCGGCTTCACGTATCGGTCCCTTTCGGGTCTCACAATCGCCCGATTTCGGCGACCCAATGGCGGCAACCGCTCATTACCCGGATGGCCGCCATGCGCCTGCTTGTTGTCGACGACGATGGAATTATCCGCGACCTTCTGAAGATCGCCCTGTATCGCGCGAGTTATTTCGATGCGGCGTTCGCGGCCAGCGGGCAGTCCGCCCTCGACCTGATCGAGACGTCAAAGACCCCGTTCGACTGTTTCCTGCTGGATGTGAACATGCCCGGGATCGACGGGATCACGCTGTGCCGCCGGATCCGCGCCATGCCGGGCCATGCGGATACACCGATCATCATGATCACCCGTCTCGACCATCGCAAGTATATCAGCGACGCATTCGACGCGGGTGCCAGCGACTATATCGTCAAGCCCTTCGACCAGGCCGAAATCGGCATCCGGGTGGGGCTCGCGCAGCGCCGTCTTGATAGCCAGCGCGCCGCCGAAAGGCGCGACGATCCGACCGCAGCATCCGCCGACGCCGCCGATGCCGCGCGGCTGTCCGAGGCGTTCGCCCTGCAGGATGTGCCCAGGTGCGTGGACCGCGACGCGCTCGATACCGCGCTGCTGCGCCTGCCGAGTTTTTCGCGCCTGCGCATCGGCACGCTCAAGATCGTCAATATCGACACGATCCTCGCCGAAGCATCCGAGGCGGGCTTTCGCCAAATGGTGACGGCTGTCGCGCGCATCCTCTCGGATATGCTCAGCGAACAGGACTACCAACTGTCCCATCTCGGTCGCGGCACCATCGCCTTTGTCCTCAAGGGGGCCAGCGACGTGGACTGCCACGACCTCGCCGTCAGGTTCAACGACTGGGTCGCCGATACCATGCCCTTCGCGGGCACCGAGCCGGTCGTGGTGGTCGCAACCGATGGCCCGTCGCGCTACATCCCGCGACGGGACCGGCTGGCCTGCCTGCAATTCGCGACCGATCTGGCCGACGACCTTGGCGAACAGATCGCCCGCGAGGCCGAATCCATGACCCGGTTGCCACCGGTTCAGCTGGCGGTCGCCTGATCGACGGCACCCGCCCGGGCCTTTCGATCACACCGGGCACCCCCGTTCGCGCCAAGGTTGCGCCGCCTGCTGCGACCTCGCGCGGGTCCCTTGGGCGAATCGCATCTGCCGCGTTGCCGCACCCGGCAATCGGGTTGTTTACGATACCCGCATAGGTCTTCCCGATCCCCGTGGTATTGGCGCGCAGGTGGCGACAATGACCCCCTGAAATGTGGCTAAATACATAGAATTCTTGCCAAATGCGGCGCTCGTTTGACTGACTGATCCCAGTTGCAAGAGCGCGCCTCCCTATTCGGTCGCGCAGTCCAGTGCATGAGCGATTCAATATTTTTTGGCGTGGGAGTTCGGGAATATGACAGATTACAATCAGGCAAGCGGCACCGGTGGATCCGGCAATGCGAGCGCAAGTACGACACAATCCTACCATAACGGCGGTGTCGAAGGGGACAGCTTCGCGCAGTGGTATGACGACAACCTGTCGCAGCAGATGGGGGACGTCGGCGCGGACACCTGTGACACCGAAGAGGCCGGAACCGTCCTCGATCTGTCGCAAGCCGGGTCGCACATCATTCTGAACGTGACGACGAACGAAGACGGCACCCAGAACGGGTCCGTTGAGTTTCTCAGCGATGACGGCACGCCGGTGGCCTGGGGTCACTTCTCGAACGTGTCGGAAATCCTGCTGCCCGAATCCGACAACGGCTACGGCTACACCGAAGCGGACCTCGACGTGATCGGAGACCACGGTCCCGGACTGCCGGTCAAGGTATCGCTCGACGACTTCCTGCGCGAATGCGATCCGGAAGAGCCGGAAGAGCCGATCGGCTCCGGCTCGGGTGGCACCAAGGGCAGCGGCTCGGGCGGCACCAAGGGCAGCGGCTCGGGTGGCACCAAGGGCAGCGGCTCTGGCGGCACCAAGGGCAGCGGCTCGGGCGGCACCAAGGGCAGCGGCTCGGGTGGCACCAAGGGCAGCGGCTCCGGCGGCACCAAAGGTTCCGGCTCGGGTGGCACGAAGGGCAGCGGCTCCGGCGGCACCAAGGGCAGCGGTTCGGGCGGCACCAAGGGCTCCGGCTCGGGTGGCACGAAGGGCAGCGGCTCGGGTGGCACCAAGGGTTCCGGCTCCGGCGGCACCAAGGGTTCCGGCTCCGGCGGCACCAAGGGCTCCGGCTCGGGTGGCACCAAGGGCAGCGGCTCGGGTGGCACCAAGGGCTCCGGCTCGGGCGGCACCAAGGGCTCCGGCTCCGGTGGCACCAAGGGCAGCGGCTCGGGCGGCACCAAGGGCAGCGGCTCGGGCGGCACCAAGGGCAGCGGCTCGGGTGGAACCAAGGGCAGCGGCTCGGGTGGCACCAAGGGCAGCGGCTCGGGCGGCACCAAGGGCAGCGGCTCCGGTGGCACCAAGGGCAGCGCCTGCTACGATGGCTCCGGCTCGGGCGGCAACACCAACGTCACCTGGGGTCTGCCGACCTACAAGGCCTATCCCGAGGATGGCGACAGCTATGCCGACCTGATGAACCAGGAGCCGGAAGAAGACGACGCCACCACCGGCACGGCGACGCATTCCGGATCGTCCGCGGACTACTACGAGATCTGGTAAGTCCCGGAATGAAAACACAGAATGGCCCGCCTGATCGCGGGCCATTCGGCGTCCGGTCCGGTGCGGTTCCAAGAAACCGACCCGATTTGACCCCAAAGACGCCGCACTTTCCCGCGATGGTCGCCGCTTGAACGTGGGCGTCCAAGGCCCGCGGACCCATGGCGGAGGAACACCATGTCCGACAGCTCGCGCAAGAAACGCCTTGCCAGGATCCTGGCCAGCGCCGAAGGGCTCTTTGGCGAAAAGGTCCGCGATGTGGAGCACCCGGGCGGGGAGGGCCGGTCGAGCTGCCGCCTGATCTTCGCCGACCGCACGGTGATCGCCACCCTGCGCCCGAATTTCCGCCGCGCGCATCTCGAGGCCTTCGCGCTGAGCCGGATCGCCAGACACTGCGACGACACGCCGGAATGCCTCGGCGTCGACGAAGAGATCATCTACCAGTCCGATGTCGGCAGCCGCCGGCTCAACCAGGAGATCGCCAAGGTCAGCCGCACCCGCCGCAAGGCGCTGGCCGAGGAATCCGTCGCCGCGATCTTCCGCATCCAGCGCGCCGCCGCAGAGGCCGGGCTGAACGAGGCCATGCCGCATCTGGGTGTCAATCGCGACTGGCTCGACAACCTTGCCGGGGCACGGGACGCGCTGGTGCCGTTTTCCAAGGGCCGTGGCGTCGGTGTCGATCACGACGCGCTCTGCGCCGCGATTGCGGTTCCCGCGCGTCAGTTCGTCAAATGGGATTGCCGGTCGGGCAATGCCGCCATCGGCGACGACGACCGCCTGCGCTGGTTCGATTTCGAATATGCCGGCGTCCGCCACGGCGCCGAGGATCTTGCCTGGCTGATCGGCGACGAAGCTTGGCCGGTGTCGGGACCGGCGATGGAAGACATCGTCCGCGACGCGCTGGGCCCGATGCCCGCCGACGCGCGGGATGCCTATCTCGACTATCTCGGCGTCTACACCACGCTGCATTGCGTGCAGCGGTTCAAGCTGATCATCAAGGAAGCCAAGAAGCGCGGCTGGCTGTCCAAGACCCGCGTGCGCAAATACGATGACGCGGGCGTGCACCCGGAGTTCGCATCGCATCTCTGCGGTGTGGCGGCGCATTTCGGCGATCGCTCGGCGCTGACCCGGCCCATCGCGCGCGACTTCGAGGATGCGCGGCGCGTGTTCGACCAGATGATCCGAGAGGCAGCCTGATCCGTCATGCAGATGATGCCTGTCCCCTCAACCGATGCGCCGGACGCGAGCCTTGGGGTCGCGCTTGTCGATACCCATCAGGGGTTCCGCGCGCTGCGATCCGAGTGGGAGGCGCTTTGCCTGCAGGACCCCGATGCGCATGCCTTTCTGTCCTGGGACTGGCTCGATACCGCCTTTCGCGACAACGCGCTGCGCTGGAGCCTGCTGGTGGTGCGCGACGCCGAAACCGCAACCTGCGTGGCCATCCTGCCGCTCAGCTACCGCACCCGCTGGAGCGGCAGCGGCAAGATCTTCCAGTCCGAGCTGAAGGCAGGCGGGCGGTTGCTGCTCAGCCCGTTCACCGGCTTTCTGTGCGCACCGTCCCACGAAGCCGCGGCGATCACGGCGCTGGCCCGTCACCTGTGCGCGATGCCCTGGGCCAAGCTGTCGCTGCTCTATGCCACGCCCGTCCCGCGCATCGAGGCTCTGGCCAGGGCGCTGGAGGCCGAGGGCTGCGAGACCAAATGGAAACGCTACTTCGACCGCGACGGGGCCACCGACAAGCTGGTCAACGCGGTCTTTCCGCTGCCCGCGAGCTTCACGGCGGTGATGGAGAACCTCGTATCGCCCGAACTGGCACAGCGCTACGTGGCATGGCGCAAGTTGCGCCAACCCGAACGGCAGCGCCTGTCGCTGGTGACATCGGACGGCATCGACGCCGCGCTCGACGCGCTGGGCGCGCTCGAAGCCCGGATCGGGGCAAGTGCCGAGGGGCGCGTGGCGCGCTACGCACCGCTGTTGCGGGCGGCGGCGTCGAACGCGGTGCTGTTCATGCCGCTGCTCTGGGACAACGATGCGCCCGTCGCGGCGGCCCCGCATATCTTCGATCCGGATTACGGCGACATGATCCGCCTGTTTCCCTTGGCCGAAGACAGCCCGGCCGGCCACGAGGCGCTGGCCCTGCTGACGCTCTACGCGCTGGAATGGGCTTTCGCCAATGACGGCATCGACTTCCATTTCGGGCGCGAACCCGACCCCTCGGCGACGCTGCTGCCCACCGCGCGCGTCGAAAGCCGCTATTTGTCGGTCCGGCGGCGCAACGCCGACCCCGAGATGAGCTTCGACATGCTGTCGCTGGGCGAGGCGGTGGCCATCCTGCGCGGCTTCATCGAGGCTGGCGACACCGACGACGCCATCGCGGCCTGCGCCCAGATCGAACGGATCCTGCAAGCCTGACGCCCACCCGCACGGACCGTCCCGCTTGCCCCGCCCCCCGGCCAGACACAGGTCAGGCGCCCGGTCAGGCGCCGGCCGCCGCGGCGGGTGCCTCGGATGACACCCGCCGCGCCCGACCAACCGCTGCCTCTGCCTCACCGATCGGCCATCTCCGCGCGATCCGCCCAGCCCGCGCGATCGGCCCTGTCCCGCGTCGGTCGGCGCACAAATCCTTCATTGTTCCTGCCTGCGAATCTGCCCTAATGGTGCGGACGCCCGGACAGCCGTCCTCACCCGAACCACGCCGCGCGCAGGCAGGAGACATCCATGAAGTTCCGCTTTCCCATTGTCATCATCGACGAAGATTTCCAGTCAGAGAACTCCTCGGGTCTGGGCATCCGCGCGATGGCCGACGCGATCGAAAGCGAAGGCTTCGAGGTTCTGGGCGTCACAAGCTACGGCGATCTGTCGCTGTTCGCCCAGCAGCAGTCCCGCGCCAGTGCCTTTGTGCTGTCCATCGACGACGAGGAATTCAGCCCCGGCCCGGATCTCGCCCCTGCCGTTGTGAACCTGCGCAGCTTCATCGAGGAAGTGCGCCGCAAGAACGCCGACGTGCCGATCTACATCTACGGCGAAACCAAGACCTCGCGGCACCTGCCGAACGACATCCTGCGCGAATTGCACGGCTTCATCCACATGTTCGAGGACACGCCCGAATTTGTCGCGCGCCACATCATCCGCGAGGCGAAAAGCTATCTCGAAGGCATCCAGCCGCCGTTCTTCAAGGCCCTGCTGAACTACGCCGAGGATGGGTCCTATTCCTGGCATTGCCCCGGGCATTCGGGCGGGGTGGCCTTTCTGAAAAGCCCGGTGGGGCAGATGTATCACCAGTTCTACGGCGAAAACATGCTGCGCGCCGATGTCTGCAACTCGGTCGAGGAACTGGGCCAGCTTCTGGATCACGACGGCGCCATCGGGGCGTCCGAACGCAACGCGGCGCGCATCTTCAACGCCGATCACTGCTTTTTCGTCACCAATGGCACCTCGACCTCGAACAAGATGGTCTGGCATCACACCGTCGCCCCCGGCGATGTCGTGGTGGTGGACCGCAACTGTCACAAGTCGATCCTTCACAGCATCATCATGACCGGCGCGATACCGGTGTTTCTGAAGCCCACGCGCAACCATCACGGCATCATCGGCCCGATTCCGCAAAGCGAGTTCGAGATCGAGACGATCCGGGCCAAGATCCGGGACAATCCGCTCTTGGCCGATGTCGATGCCGAAACGGTCAAGCCGCGCATCCTGACGCTGACCCAGTCGACCTATGACGGCGTGCTCTACAACACCGAAACCATCAAGACCCAACTCGACGGCTATGTCGACAACCTGCATTTCGACGAGGCATGGCTGCCGCACGCGGCGTTCCATTCCTTTTACGGCGGGTATCATGCCATGGGCCGCAAACGTGAACGCCCGCGCCATTCGGTGACCTATGCCACCCAGTCGATCCACAAGCTGCTGGCCGGGATCAGCCAGGCAAGCCACGTTCTGGTGCAGGACAGCCAGCAGCACAAACTCGACCGGCATCTGTTCAACGAATCCTACCTGATGCACAGTTCCACCAGCCCGCAATACAGCATCATCGCCAGTTGCGACGTCGCCGCCGCGATGATGGAGCCGCCGGGCGGCACCGCACTGGTCGAGGAAAGCATCGTCGAGGCGCTGGATTTCCGCCGCGCCATGCGCAAGGTCGATGCCGAATTCGGCGATGACGACTGGTGGTTCCAGGTCTGGGGCCCCGAGGTCCCCGACGACGAAGGCATCGGCAAGACCGACGACTGGATCCTTGGCGGATCCCACACGGACGCGCGGGGCGGGCAGGGGGGCGACAGCGCCGACATGTGGCATGGCTTCGGCGAGATAGCGCCAAGGTTCAACATGCTCGACCCGATCAAGTCGACGATCATCACGCCGGGGCTCAACCTGGACGGCCGGTTCGAGGCCGACGGCATTCCCGCCTCGATCGTCACCAAGTTTCTGGCCGAACATGGCGTCGTGGTGGAAAAGACCGGGCTTTACAGCTTCTTCATCATGTTCACCATCGGCATTACCAAGGGGCGCTGGAACACGCTGCTGACGGCGCTGCAACAGTTCAAGGACGACTACGCCAAAAACCAGCCGATGTGGCGCACCATGCCCAAGTTCTGCCAGACCCAGCCGCGCTACGAGACCATGGGCCTGCGCGACCTGTGCCAGCACGTGCACAGGCTTTACGCCAAGTACGATGTCGCGCGGCTGTCCACCGACATGTATCTGAGTGACCATACGCCCGCGATGAAACCCAGCGATGCCTTTTCCCATATCGCCCAGCGCACGACCCAGCGGGTGCCGATCGACGCGCTGGAAGGGCGGATCACGACCAGCCTGGTGACACCCTATCCGCCGGGCATTCCCCTGCTGATCCCCGGCGAGGTCTTCAACCGCAAGATCGTGGACTATCTGCAGTTCAATCGCGCCTTCACACAGGAATGTCCGGGATTTGAAATAGATATCCATGGACTGGTGCAGGAGGTCGGCGATGATGGCGTGGTGCAATATTTCGCCGATTGCGTCGCCGCATAGCGTCGTGAATGTGGCAGCCCGTGGGCATGGTCCTTGTGCGGGCCATGCCTCTGGACCTGCCGACAGGGACCCGGGCGGGTCTCCTCGGGCCAGTGTCCCTGCTTGTGGCGCGAGTAGGGCAAATACCGGGCCGCGCCCGACGTGATATCGCTGCCCCGCGTCCCGTTTTTCCGTGAATTGCGTGCCATTTCCGCACCAATAGCGCCTGCGCCTCGTTTTTGGCGAATTTTCTAGGAGAATGACACGAAACGGTCTTAATCAAGGCAAACTCTGTCCTCAATAGTGCGCTTAAAAGATGGGTAACTTCCAGCATTACCCAGTGAAAGCGACGTCCATGGTTTCGTTCAAACCCAACAAGCGATTTGTGACCGACGAGGGCGGCTCTTATAGCGTAGAGGCCGTTATCTGGCTGCCAATCTTCATTTTCCTGACCGCGCTGATCATCGATGTCAGTTCGATCTATTACGACAAGTCGCAGATCGCGCAGATCGTACAGAACGCCAACCGGGCCTATTCGGTCGGATCCTTCATTACCGACGCGGAAACGGAAGACAACGTTCGCGAGTCGCTTCTGGCCTATTCCGCCAATGCCACGGTCGATACATCCGTCGTCGACAGCAATATCGAAACGCGCGTCGTCGTTCCGGCGTCCGACCTGATGGGATTGAACATCTTTCCGGCCTTCGCCCCGGTCAACATCGTAATCGCCTATAAACACCTCAAGGAATGGTGACGGAAATGCGCATTGCTTCCCATATCGCTGCCCGTTTCCTCAGATGTGACTCCGGCTCGTTCACGATTGCCGCCATGTTCCTGCTTCTGGCAGGGCTCATGCTGGGCAGCCTT
Organism: Roseivivax sp. CAU 1753; assembly: GCF_054482575.1. NCBI lineage: Bacteria > Pseudomonadati > Pseudomonadota > Alphaproteobacteria > Rhodobacterales > Roseobacteraceae > Roseivivax > Roseivivax sp. CAU 1753. The sequence goes on from NZ_JBTLRF010000005.1 coordinate 281,944, forward strand.
TCGATCGATTTCATGCGCCGTACCGAAGCCCGGACCGACCTGCAGATCACCGCCGACAGCGTCGCCCATACGGCGATTGTCCTGCGGCAATCCGTTCCCGAAGGGGCGGCGAAAACCGCGGCATTGCTGCTGGCGCAGGAAAACAGCGCGGTGTTCGCCAACAACGCGGCCATCGCGGCGGCCGACATCGAGTTTGGCATCTGGAACAAGGAACTGCGGGAATTCATTCCGCAATCCGATGCCAAGGAGGCGGTGCGCGTGCGCGCAACACGGGATGCGGCGCGCGGAAACTACGTAACGGGGCTCCTGTCTCCGCTGCTCGGGGTTCTGGGCTTCGAGATTGCTGCCGACTCGGTCTTTGCCGCGCTTCCGCACCCCTGCGTAAGAAACGGGATCATTGCCAAGACCGCGGTCGAGATGACATCGAACAATTATTTCGCGCCCGGGTATTGCGTTCACTCCGATCAGAGCATGAAATTCTCGCAGAGCAATACGTTCGACGAAAACGTTTCTGTCACGATGCCGGATATTTCCAATCTGACCTTGCCGGGCGGGTCGCTTGACGGCAATCCCGGTCTGGCCGAAGCGTTGCACAATGCGCCTGAGCGGCTGGATATCGACAAGGTCATCGCCGATTTCCGCGACGGCATTGAAAACGGCGACGACGCGTATATCCCCGAGACCGTGCAATTCGCGCTGGATAATATCGTCACCGTGGCCAACAACGGTGCAGGCACTGTGACCCCGGAAATCCTGTCGCCGGGCAATATGTACAATTACGTGTGCCTGAACGCAGGCACTACCCTCAGTTTCGACTCCGGGATTTTCCGCGATATCGTGCTCTGGACCAATTGCAAGATCAGCTTCGGCTCGGGCACGGCACTTGAGGGATCGGTGATCTATCAAGACAACACGTCGCAAAACGCTGTAAAGGCGTCGTCGGGTCTGCGTCTTGGCGCCATCGACGATTGCGCACCCACCGGCAACACCGTGCTGATCACCGAGGGCGGCATGCACACGCCCTCCAATCTCGAACTGCACGGCTCTGCAATCGTTGCGCGCGGCGACGTGTCCTTTGCCGCCAAACCCGATGGGGTCAACGGGTCGGTGATCATGTCGGGCGGCACGGTGTCCTCCACCAGTTCGGGTGCCTTCGGGTTCTGCGACGCGGACTTCGCGCTGAGCCTGTACGAGTACAAAATGGTTCAGTAGGCCTCCGCCGCGCCTGCGACCCGGACGGCAAGCGTGGTCGCCACGCGCAACAGTCGCGTCATGTGCCTGTTACTCTTCACCGGTCGCCCCCGGACGGTTGCGTCAGGATGAACTCCGAAACCAGATTTGCCACGTCGGCATCTTGGCCCAGCCAGATATGCCCGCCGGTTGGAAAGACGGTCAGCGTCGCGCCGGCAATGCGGTCCGCCAGAAGACGCGCCGTGGCCGCCGTCCCGAACAGGTCATCCTCACAGGACAAAAGGATCGTCGGCACCGCGATCCGGTCATAGGCGGTGGGCGAGGGCGTGCCAGCCCAGAAGCCATCGGCCCCGAGACCGTCGATCTTGCGGCTGATCGGGAATATCTGGTTCAGGATGGTAAAGGCGCGCTGGCGCTCGTCCCGAGCGACGCTGTCCAGAAGCGCCGGATCGGTGGCCAGAAGCGTGCGCATCATCGGGCCCGGTGCCGCGCGCGAGAGCGCCCAGAACGCGAAATCCGACCCCAACACGGCACCGACGGCCAGCCGTTGCAACGCGGTGAACTCCACCGGATCGCGGTCGGTCAGGTTTGCGGCGGGCACCAGCAGCCCCAGATGCGAACAGCGGTCGGGATGGCGAAGCGCGAATTCCGCAGCCGTCAGCGCCCCGGCCGACCCGCCGACCACCGGCAGCCTGTCGATGCCGAGATGGTCCAGCAGCTCGACCAGAACGTCGGCCTGATGCACCGGCGAGGCGTCATCGGGAAAGGCGCTGCCAAGATATCCGAAGCGCGAGGGCGCGATGATGCGAAAGCCGCGCTCCCGAAGCTTTGCCGCGAAAAGCAGCCCCTGATCGAAGCCGCCCCCCGTGCCGTGGATCATCATCAGCGGCGGACCGTCCCCGGCGACGGCATAGAGCAGCGGCCCGGCGCTGGCCTCGATCACGTCGGCTTGGCCGAAAAGCCGCGTGTCGGCCTGCAGGCGCGCCTCGCGAAACGCGCCCGCGGTAAAGCCGGTGCCTGCGAGTGCCATGCCACCGAGGCCAATCAGCACGGAGCGGCGGGTCGGCATCACGGTGCCCCTTCGGGGATAACCTCGGTGACGGCGCCCTGACGCGAGAACATCGCGTCGCGCTGCCACCAGACGACAGCGACGGCGACGCCGACCAGAAGCCAGGTATCCCAGGGCTGCGCATCGGGCCAGAACGGGTTGATCAGCTGCCAGTGAAACAGCATCGGCAAAGCCAGGCTGCCACGCGACGCGTTGAAGATCGGGGTGACGAGGATCGCCAGGGTAATGTTGCCGATGAAAAACGGCAGGAAGTCCCAATCCGCGAAGACAACGCCAGCCAGGAAGAAAGCCGGCAGGTGCCAGATGCCCCAGATCGCCCCGATCAGCGCGCCGGTCCAGACCGGCGCGAAATACCGCTGCAGCAGGGGCTGCGCGACACCGCGCCATCCGAATTCCTCGATTGGCCCGAGAAATAGCATCATGGCCATCAGGCCAACGACCGCGCCCACGCCTTCGGAGGGAAGCGGGGCCAAAAGCGGGCCGCCCTTGATCAGGGACCCTGCCATAAAGACCAGCGGGATCACGACCAGGATGAAGATCCACCAAGGGGCCGGGCAGCGCCACAGGAAAAGTCGCGACAGGAACCGCCGCAATCCGGCCAGGCCGCCGAAAAACCAAACCACGGTCAAGGCGGCGACGGCGGGGGCCCAGGTGGCAAGAAAGAACAAGGGGTGCGACCCGCTGAGCGCGCCGAAAGCGGCGGTCATCGCATCGGGCCAGACGATATAGCTTCCGATCACGCCCCAGGTGATCAGGAAGGTCAGTCCCAGGAAGAAGAACAGCGCGGTGATCGACATGCCTTGTCCTGGAGAGGCCGCAGAGATCGGCATTGGAATCGTCCCCGTCGGTGATCAATTGCACTCACTTCATTCAGCATGCTTTCAGACAAGGCTCCATGCGGCAGATCAATCCCCTGGTCGCAGCAACCGCACCCGACTGCCTGCCGCCCCGTTTTGAGCGACGCGCCGAAGCAGCGCACGGTGCGCTTGTCCGACCAGGGCGGGGGATGGGTCGCGGCGGATCAGCTCTTGGCCGGTCGCGCGTCTTTCCAGGCCTCGAATCGCGTCAGCGTGTCGGGATCGGTTGCCGGGTAGAGCCCGCGTATCGACACACCGCGCCGGACTTCTTCAAGCACGAACGCCTCGAACAGCTCCATCCCGACGCTTTCGCGGGCGATCTCGTCGGCCAGGTGACGCGGGATGATCATGACGCCGTCATCATCGCCCAGCACCAGGTCACCAGGGTAGACGGCCACCCCGCCACAGGCGATCGGCAAGCCGATATCGACCGCATGGTGTTTGGTCAGGTTGGTCGGGGCCGAGGCTCTGGCGGCAAAGACCGGCATGTCCAGCGCCGCCGCACCCGCGGCATCGCGGATGCCGCCATCGCTCACGACACCGGCAGCGCCGCGCAGATCGAGCCGCGTCAGCAGGATCGACCCGGCCGAAGCGGCAGAGGCGTCCTGACGGCAATCCATTACCAGAACGGCGCCTGCCGGGCATTCCTCGACGGCGACACGTTGCGGATGGTCCGGTTCGCGAAAGGCATCGAGCGGATCGGTGTCGGGGCGCGTCGGAATATACCGCAGGGTATAGGCGGGGCCGATCATGGTGCGCTTGCCTGAACCAAGCACCGCGACGCCCTGCACGAAGGCGTTCTGATATCCCCGCTTGAAAAGGAGCGTGGCAACCGTGGCCGTGCTGGCCTGCGCAAGGATATCGAGCGTATCGGGCCGGAGCGTGACTGTGTCCGCGGGCTGTGGGTTGGGCATGTCGGGCTCCTTTGCCAGTTGGATCTAGGGATGAAGCCCTGCGGGGTCGACGGCAATGAGCGCCCCCTTGCTTTGCACCACCAGACCGGACAATGCGCAGGCCGATGCGATGCTTGTCTCCAACGCCGCGCCACTGGACAGGCCTGCCAGAATTTCGGCATTGAAGCTGTCGCCAGCCGCCGTGGTGTCGACGATCCGGGGCAGGGCGCGCACGGCAACCGTGCCGCCTGTGCCGGCCTGCCGGAAATGCACCGGCTCCGGGCCGTTCTTGACCACCACCGTTGTCGCCCCGGCCGAGACATAGCGCTCTGCCGTGGCCTCGGGGTCTTGGTCAGCGAACCACTGCGCCTCGTCCTCGAAAGAGGGAAGCGCGATATCGCTGACGCCTGCACCTTGCATGATGGTGCGGGTCATTTCGGACGTGTCCGACCACAGGCGGGGCCGCAGGTTGGGATCGAATGCGATGGTCTTGCCGGCCGCGCGCGCGTCCTTGAGGGCGTCCAGCAGCGTTTGGCGCGACGCGGGGTCCAGTATCGCCAGCGTGATACCCGAGAAGTAGACGACATCGGCCTGCGCCATCGCCGCCCGGACCGCATCGGGATCGCGCGCCAGCTGCCGGGCCGCGGACTGACCGCGCCAGTACGAGAAACTGCGCTCCCCCCGATCCAGCGAGATCAGGTAAAGTCCGACAGTCTGGTTCGCCACCCGGCGCACATGGCTGACCCCGATCCCGCCTTGCGCGATGAAGTCGTGCATCTGCCCGGAAATCGCATCGTCGCCGACGGCCGTCAGATACGACACCTCGATGTCCGGGTGCATCCGGGCCAGATACCACGCCGTGTTGAAGGTATCGCCCGCAAACCCCAGCCGGAACTCGCCCGGCGCGGCAGCCGGGGCCAATTCCGCCATGCATTCGCCGATGGACAGAACGTGCATCTCGATACTCCTGTCCCGGGTTCAGCTGAACAACATGCCGCCGTTGATGTCGATATTCGCACCGGTGATGAAGGCGCTGTCATCACAGGCAAGAAACAGCACAAGGTTGGCCGTGTCCTCGGGCCTGCCTTGCCGCTTGACGGGCGCCGCTGCCTCAAATCCGCGACGCGCGGTGTCCGCCGTGTGGATATTGTGGAAATCCGTATCGATCATCCCGGGGCAAAGCGCGTTGACACGGATGTCGGGGCCCAGTTCCTTGGCCAGCCCGCGTGTCATCGTCATTACCGCCCCCTTGGAGGTGGCATAGGCCACCGCGCCGGGCCCGCCGCCATCGCGACCCGCCTGGCTTGCCAGGTTGACGATCGTGCCCGAGGTCATGTGGGCAAGGCAGGCCTTGATCATCAGGAAGGTGCTTGTCAGGTTCAGATCCATCACCGCTTGCCAATGCTCAAGCGACATCTCGGCGATGGTCTTGCGTTCGATCAACCCGCCCGCGTTGTTCACAAGCACGTCGATGCTGCCAAAGGCGTCCACGGTCCTGGACACCAGCGTCTCCACATCGGCGGGCTTGTTCAGATCGCCCTGCACAGCGATCGCCTTGCCCCCCATTGCCTCGATCTGCTTGACCGTTTCATCCGCGCCCTTGCTGCTGGCGAAGTAGTTGATCGCGATGTTGGCGCCTTCGGAGGCGAGTTTGACGGCGCAGGCGCGCCCGATATCGCGGCCGCCGCCGGTGATGATCGCGGTCTTTCCCTGGAGTTTCATCCTGTCTCTATCCCGTCCTGTTGGTTTTTCCGCATTGCGGCGTGGCACCCGTTGCGGGCGGTCGTGATCTATCTGTTCAGCGTCAGGAAATAGTCGAAGATTTCCGGAACGTTGCCGTCCCCCATGCCCGCTGCGACAGCGGCCTGAAGGTTGTGCGAGGTGCCCTCGGCAATCTCGGCCCGTGTGCCCAGATCCTCTGCCATCCTGAGGAAGTAGCCGAGATCCTTGTTGGCATTGTTTATCGAGAAGCCCAGATCGCTGACGCCATCGACCGCGTATTTCTTGCAGAACGCCATGAAGGGTGAATTCGACGGTCCGGTCGACATGATGTCGAAAAGCTGCTGACGATCGACACCGGCCCGATCGGCCACGGCAAAGGCCTGGCTCATGGCGCAGACGCTGGTCATGCCCATGAAGTTGTTGATCAGCTTGGTCACATGCCCCGCGCCAAGCGCGCCAAGGTAGAAGACGTTCTCTCCCTGGTCGTCGAGCACCGGCTTGACCTTGTCGAAGGTCGCCTTGTCCCCGGCGGCCATGATGTTGAGCAAACCGTTCTTGGCATGCGCGGGTGTGCGACCGAGCGGTGCATCGACCATGCCCGCGCCCTTCGCCGCCAGATCGGCACCGATCTTCCGGGTCGATGCCGGGATCGACGTGCCGAAATCGATCAGGACGGCCCCGTCCTTGATGCCAGCCAGAATGCCGGTGTCGCCGTAGACGACCTTTTCGACAACGTCGGATGTGGTGAGGCAGAGCATGACGATATCGCTCGCTTCGGCCAGGTCCTTGGGTGATGCGGCCTGCCTGGCGTTGCCGCGGGCCAGAACCTCTGCCACGGCATCCTGATTAAGGTCCATCACGACAAGTTCGTAACCTTTGCTCTGAAGGTTCTCGACCATATTGCCGCCCATGAGGCCGAGGCCGATGAAACCGATAACGGGTTTGGTCATGCCGTGTACTCCATTGTTGTTGTTCGGTGAATCACAGAAAATCTTCCCGGTGTGGCGTGAAGAAATCCAGCAGCGTGCCTGCCTCGAGGCAGGTCGCGCCATGTTCGATATTGGGCTGTTTGTAGAGCGAGTCCCCGGCTGAAACGACGTAGGTCTGGTCGCCGACCCGGAACTCGAACTTCCCGGAGATGACGTAGGTGATCTGCTCGTGGGGATGGTGGTGCATTGCCGCCACCGTGCCCGTCTCGAACTTCACTTCGACACACATCATGTTGTCGTTGTAGGCGCCGACCTTCCGGGTCAGCCCGCCGCCGGCATCGAACAGCGTGTTCTCGGCCGCGGGAAAGAAGTTCTTCGTGGTCATTCTAGGTCTCCGTGCATTTTCTTGCGATCCGCCACCGGTGGACCGTCTGGCCCACCTCGTTCCGTGCGTTGGATCAGGTGTAGGCCAGTTTCTTCATGACGACGCGAAAGCTGTTTTCATCGGCATCGGTGAAGTAGAGGTCGGCGTCGTAGCCCTGATCGTCGAGGAAGTGGAAAATCCGCTTCGGATCGTCCAGCCGGTAGGGGACGAGCAGGGTGGCGATGCGGTGCCGCGTGGAGGCCGGATACTGCGCCGTCAGGCAGGTGCTGACCGGCAGGCCCTCGTACTCGGACGGATCGACATCCGCAAATCCGGTTGTCTGCGTCATGGTGGGCTTGCCCGCCTCGGACCAGACGACCTGACCGTAAAAGCCGGCCTTTTCCCCGGTGTTTCGGAACGACGTGTTGCCCAGTTCGAAGCGCGCGTTGGCGTGCAGCAACCATTCCAGCGTCACCGGGCTTTCGGCATCGACGCTGTCGACGATGACGAAGTAGTTGTTCTGCACGAAGTAGATTTCGCGTTCGGCCAGCGTCACCTCGGGCGACAGGCTGCGATAGGCCGCTGTCGCATCGCCGCGGATGTAGTAGTGATCCGCGCGGTGCTCCGCCGTCAGGATCTTGCCGGTCGCAGCCATGGCCTTGGCCTTGTCCTTGTCGGCATACTGGCCTTTGCCATTGATCAGAATGGCGTTCTTGGATCTGGTCTGACGACGCCAGTTGCGGTGCATGGTCGAATTGAAGGCGACGTAATGGCCGGACTGGATCGCCATGTCTTCGCCGTAGGCGGCAAGGCAGAACGCGTTCTGGTCGCCGTGGCTGTGGCTGATCGACCCGAAAGCCGAGGATTTGAAGACCAGCTGGATATGTTCGTCCGGATTGGCCATCTCGTGCTGGATGCCGACCCAGCCGATGCCCTTGAAATGCCGCATGCCGTTTTCGGGCGGTGTCGCCTCGATCGCGGGGCAGCAGGTCAGGTAGACCAGTTCGTCAAAATTGGTGTCCCACCAACCCCAGTTGTAAAACGCCATCTCCGTGCCGGGATTGATGCGGTTGAGCTCCTCGAAATACCACTGGTACGCGCCGTTTCCGGTTTCGCCCGCGAATTGCCGCATGTTGAGGCCAGTCTTGATGCCCGGCAACTCGCCCAAGGTGCTGTCATCGCCAAAGGTGGCCCGACGCGTGTTCGGGGCCTTGCAGAACAGCGGAAAGTCGGCGGTGTGTTGAAAGAAGGGCCGCTTGTACAGGTCGAGCCCGGTGTAGGATTTCAGCTGGTTGGCCGCGTCGATCAGATAGGCCATGCCCATCATCCAGTAATTGGTCCCCTCGGCCCAGCCGCCATCGCTGTCGCCCCAGGGCGAATAGACGGTGAACAGGAACTCGATGCAGTAGTTCAGCCAGTCACGGGCGTCGTCGTTTTCGTCCTCGCCAAGCAGGGCGATGCAGGCGGGCACGATGGTCAGCGACACGGACCGGACGGCATGGCTGTCATAGGGGAACAGGTGGATCTTGGCGTTCAGGATCGCGTGTTCGGCAATATCTCGGGTGCGCGCCAGCAGCGCCTCGCGCACTATTCCGCGCTCGGCCTCGTCGAGGTGATCATACAGCCAATCATAGCCCCAGGTCAGGGCATTGGTGACGCGGTAAGCCCATTCGTCGGTATATGCCCTGGACGTGACGCCCATCGGATCCCAGCTTGCCGCTTCCAGCAGCCAGGCCTTGGCGCGCGTCAGCATGGCGTCGTCTTTGGTGATCTGGCCACCGATCGCCAGATGGCGGATGGCATACATCACCTCTTGCAGGTCGATGTAGGTCTGGCGCCAGACGGGGGCCACGCGTTTGTGGTCGGGATAGCCGACCGGTTCCGTCATGACGTCGCGATCCATCCAGGGCAGGACGGATTTCTGGTAGAAGTTGGCCCAGCTGCAATGGTCCTGGTTCGCGGCGATGTCCTTGCGGAAGCCGTCGAGCCTATCGGCTGTCAGCCACAGGCGCGGATGGTCCGTGTTCGCTTTTGCGAACCGCGTGTTCCGGGCAGCCAACGGCGTTTCAGGCAGTCCTTCCGCGATGGAAAACGGGCGCGCCTTGCTCCAGCTTGTGGCCGGCTTGCCCGTTGCGGGGTCACAGACCGCGTATGACCAGTGATACGCACCGGCAGCAAAGGTCACGTCCGGTGTGAAGAAATTCAACGGCAGATTGGCAAAGGTCCGCGTCGTTTCGGCGGGAAAGGCCGGATCGGGGGACACGCGCAGGACATACTGCGCCTCGTCCTCGATTGCCGGAAGCCATGTGAAGCGCGGCGGGTTCTCGACGACGACGGTGTCGGCATCGGGGGCGTAAAGGCACTTTTAAAGCTCGAAGAACACGGTGCCAGCGAAACATTCGTCTATCACAATGAGGCTGGAAGCGTTTTCCACCCAAAAGTGTATCTGTTTAGGAACGTCGAAGAAGCACGTTTGATCGTCGGTTCAAACAATATGACGGCATCGGGGCTATATTCGAACGTAGAAGCAGGACTGCAGTTGGACACTGCTCTGACAGACGAAGTCATCGAGAGCGCTCTCGACGCCATGGCTTCGTGGCGCGATACAACCTCTGGCTTCGCCTTGAAGTTGGATGAGACGCTTCTTTCAAAGCTGTTGGACAACGGCTACATCAAAGAAGAGGACAAGATCAGGCCTCCTCAAAGAAAAAGTAAAAAGAAGTCAGACGGTTCTGATACCGAAAAGCTCTTCGCGTCTCGGACATACGCGCCTCCGAAAAAGACTACAAAAACAAAGAAATCCAAGTCGGTTGGGTCGAGTGGCCCAAAAGAAAAAGAGCCCATTGAGGCTGATCCATCGGGCACTACTGTCTTAATGCGCCTCCGCAAAGCACGAGGTACGCAAACGCAGATACCCTTCCGAGTTGCAGACAAGTTCTTCAAGGACATTTCGCAGGTTGAGAGTGTTCAATCTGGGTTGGTGCATGGGCTTAACCCTGCAAAAGCTCACAACAAACAAAACACCATCAAGCTCGAAATCCCAGAACTGAAGGATTTCGACGATCCGTATGCCAGATTTGAAAAAAGTGGTGGCACGGTAACCTACGAGGTTCACGACGTCGGCAGCCCAAAAGGGAACCAGATCAAGGCCACACTTGAAGACGGGTTTACGAAGGGCACCACGCAGATGAGCATTAGCAACAAAGATAGAGCTACATGGTGGAGATACATCTGAACCGCTGGCGCGCATAGATAACCGCTCTATCCACGCATCTGTTTAGAAAGAAGCTTATTTTTCCCATTTGAAGGGCCTTCTGCGTGAAGAACCAAGGCGTCGACAGAAGTAACCTTCTATCGCTACGGCCAAAGCAAACGAAGGGAAGATCATCGCGACTACCATCCCGGAAATGCCTGCGAGAACGAGATAGATCAAAGGGAGATCTTCTGAGCTTAAGCCCAAATAGATAGGGCACCACGTCAGTAGGTAAACGAGTGAGAAAGTACTAGTGAGACTCATTACTGGTCGCGTCAATCGGCCAATATCGATCTGCATTCTTTCAAGTGCTGCAAGTTGGTGACGCTGCCATGTGCCGGATTGTCTAAACTCCATATCCTACTCCCTCAACAGCTCGATCCAAGTGTGAACGTCTTCCATCTTGATCTCCTTTCCATCTGTAAGAGACCGATACCAACGCGCTACGATGGCCCCACGTTTTTCGCTTTTGATCCGGATGCCTTGGTCCGTCAGGAAGCGATCCAGTGAGGTTTCAAACTCTTCCAGCGCGTCGATATCGTGCTGCACGCGGGCAGCTTTCGTGCCCAGAAGTATCCAGGTCACGTCAGTCCCAAATTTCTCGTCGAGCATGACCAGAGCCTCAATTGGCAGCCCCCGCTCGCCCTTCTCATAGCTATGATAGGCTCGCAGCGAGACGCCGATTTCCTTTGCCATGTCCGATTGGGACAATCCGATTTCATTGCGCGTGATTGCAAGTCGGGCACCTATCCCAACAAGCAAATCGGTGGTTTTTTGCCTCAAATGCGGCTTCCTGTTGACGAATGTGCTAAATTTCACAAATATGCAAAAAATAGCACAATGGTGGTTCTACTCTATCTGAACATGCCAGCCGCGCCAAAACAACCGATTCCGCTCAACCCCAATGAAGGAGGTCATTTTGCAACAAGAACGCCTGCTTTCACCCAAACAGCTCAGCGAGATCGTCGGGCTTAGTCCTGCGCAAATTCGCGCACTAATGAACACCGGGAAGCTGGAGTTCGTGGAGATATCGTCGAAGACAAAGATGCTGACGATGAGCGGTTGGGAACGGTTTCAGAAGAATGCCACCAAGGTCAAAAGGACCGAGAGTTCGGCGGCGAATTGATGGGGGTGTCAGGTCATGACGACGACCAATCTCAATATTAACGTGGTAGATAAACGCATGTTCAAGCAGTCCGAGGCCGCGAGCTATGCCGGGTTGCCAGTCAAGCATTTCAAGGCCGCTTGCCCGGTGCGCCCGGTGGAGTTGATACGAGGTGCACGTCTTTGGGATCGCCGTGACCTCGATCTTTGGATTGATGATGTGAAGTCTGGGTCCGTGACCGACACGCGCGAAACCATTCTGGACCGCCTTTGATGACACAGGTGCGGGTCAAGGGGTTCAAGATTTTCAAGGACCGGCACGGCAAGCAGCGATGCTATCACCGCGAGACCGGCCACAAGGTTGACCTGTCCCATGCGCCGATAGGTTCCGCCGAGTTCTTTGCAGAATGTGAGACGATCCGTGCAATCGCCGAGGCACAGCGAGCGAAGGCACCGAAAGCCGGAACTTTGGGCGGGTTGATCCAGTCCTACTTTGAAACAGAGCACTACCAGAACCTGGCCGAAGCAACCCGGCGCGACTATCGCAAGTGCGCGGATTTCCTTGAGCCAATCCGCGACACGCCGATCCACGTGATCGACACGCCTCTGATCGCGGGCATTCACGACAAGGCGGCGAAGAAGATTGGCTGGCGGCGGGCGAACATGGTGCGCACGCTTTTGAGCGAGGTATTTCGCTACAACATCCCGAAGGGGCTCATTTCCGCCAACTTCGCCAAAGATGTGATCCCCAAGCGCCGCCCTCGCGACCGCGCCTATGCCAACCGCCCCTGGACAATCGAGGAGCGAGACACTGTCATAGGCAAAGCAAAGCCCCATGTGCGCGTGGCTCTCGCCCTTATGATGAACACCGGCCTCGATCCGTCGGATGCACTGCGATTGCGTAAGGATCAGGTTGATGACGGTACCATCTGGGGCGTTCGCGGCAAGACCGGCGAAGAGGTCGCGATTCCGGTCAGCCCCACGCTTCAGGCCGCGCTTGACCGCATCACCGACCATGAGGCCGAAACCGTGCTTTCCAATTCGCGGGGCGAAGCTTGGACCTACAACGGCTTTTCAACCGTCTGGCACCGCTTCAAGACCGCCCTTGAGAATGAAGGTCTTATCGAAAAAGGCCTGACCCTCAAGGGCTTGCGGCACACGGTCGCTACGACTTTGCGCGAGGCGGGGCTGGATGAACGCCGCATCGCGGACCTTCTGGGGCAGAAAACCCCATCTATGGCGCGGCACTATTCGCGGTCCGCGAACCTTGCCGACAAGAACCGCGAGACCATGGCGACATTGGAAGAAGAGAACCGAAGGCGGGCCGAAAGTGTCAAACCTTCGCAGAAAAGCGTCAAACTTGACGAAAACGAGGATCAGTCATGAGCAGAAAACGCAATCATATCAGCTTGTTAAGTGGTGCCCGGGGGCGGAATCGAACCACCGACACGAGGATTTTCAATCCACTGCTCTACCCCTGAGCTACCCGGGCACGGGAGAGGGCGCTGCCCTCGGGTGAGGGCGGTCTAGCCAAAGCCGCAAGCGGTGTCCAGAGGTGCGCGGGCAAAAAACGCGGGCCGCTCGCGCCGGATGGTTTCGCGCCTCACGGGGGCCCGCGACACGGCCCGTTCGGATCGCATCTTTCCGATGTCGCGCCGCTGCACTACACCCGAACCATGCCGATTTTTCCAACCTCGCTGACCGACATGTGCGACCACGGGTTCGATACCGTGATCGACGTCCGTTCCCCGGAGGAATTCGCCGAGGACCACGTCCCCGGTGCGATCAACCTGCCGGTGCTCGACAACGATGAGCGGGCGCGCGTGGGCACCATCTATACGCAGGTGTCGCCCTTCAAGGCGCGCAAGATCGGCGCGGCGCTGGTGTTTCGCAATGCCGCGGGCCACATCGAGGGACCGCTGGCGCATCACGACGGCGGATGGCGACCGCTGGTCTATTGCTGGCGCGGCGGGCAGCGCTCGGGGTCGATGGCCTGGATGCTGAAGGAAATCGGCTGGCGCGCCGACACCGTGAAGGGCGGCTACAAGACCTACCGACGGCTGGTGTCCCAACGGCTGTACGATGCGCCTCTCGGCCTGCGCCTGGTGCAGCTCGGCGGTTTCACGGGCACCGCAAAGACAGATCTTCTGGGCGTCCTGCAGCGTCGCGGCGTGCAGGTCATCGACCTGGAAGGGCTTGCCTGTCATCGCGGCTCGCTTCTGGGCGCGCGACCGGGCGGACAGCCCAGTCAGAAGGCTTTTGAAAGCGCTTTGGCCCAGGTCGTCCTGCGACTTGATCCGTCGCGCCCGGTCATCATCGAGGCCGAGTCGAGCAAGATCGGAGACCTGAACCTGCCGCCCGCGCTCTGGGCGGCGATGAAATCCGCGCGCTGGATCGAGATCGCGGCACCGGTGCCGGTGCGCACCGCATACCTGGTCGAGGCTTACGCAGATATTCTGAGCGACACCAACGCCTTGCGGCAAAAGCTTGCGCCCCTGAAACGGTATCGGGGCAGGGCGCTGGTCACCCATTGGTTCGACCGGATCGACGCAGGCGATACCGCCGGTCTGGTCGAAAGCCTGATGGTCGATCACTACGATCCGGCCTATGCCAGCGCCATGCGCGCGATGGCGCCGGATGTCGCCGCGCGGGTGCGGACCGAGGCGCTTGGCCAAAGCGCTTTGGAAGAGGTTGCGGCCGATATCGAAGCCGCCTTGGAGCAGATTGAGGCCGCCGCAAGCCGGTGATGCCCGCCTCCCGACAGCCCGATCGAGCGGTCAGGCATCGACCTCGATGACACCCGCCCGGTCCGTCAGGTGACCGATCATCGCGGCCTCGTATCCGGCGTCCCGAAGCGCTTTGAGGGCGGCGTCCGACCGCGCCGCCGGCAGCGCCGCGAGTAGCCCGCCGGCGGTCTGCGGATCGAACAGCAGCGCATGGTTCGGGGTTTCGGGCAGGTGCGGGGCAACCTGCCGGTTCTGCGGATATAGCGATGAACGATGCCCGGCCTCGGCAAGGGCCAGGGCGCCGGTCATCACCGGCACCGCCGACAGGGTCAGTGCAACGCCGGTTCCCGACGCCTCGGCCATGTTGCGCGCATGCCCCAACAGTCCGAACCCCGTCACATCGGTCATTGCGTGGGCGTCCGCCAGAATCCGCGCGGCGTCGGCCTGGCTCTGACACATCAGCGCCCAGCAGCGCGCCACCACATCGCCAGGGGCCGCAGTTTGCATCTCGGCGGCGAGGATTGTCCCGGACCCAAGCGGTTTGGTCAGGACAAGCGCATCCCCAGGCTGACCGCCGGACAGGGTGATCGGCGGCCCGTCCAGCAGACCTGTCAGCGACAAGCCGATGGTCAGTTCGTCGCCCACCGAGCTGTGGCCGCCGACAATCTCGGCCCCGGCGGCGCGCAGGACGTCGGATGCGGTGACGATGATCTCGGACAGGGTGCGTGCGCTCAGGTCCTCGGACAGGCGCGGCAGCACGAGGTTCAGCGTCGCGGCCTGCGGCGCGGCCCCCATGGCCAGCACGTCACCCAGGGCGTGATGCGCGGCGATGCGGGTCATCATCACCGGATCCAGCGTCATTGCGCGCAGATGATCGGTGGTCAGGACCTGGCTGACCGGCCCGAAACGCAGCAATGCGGCGTCATCGCCGGGCAGCGGGATCACGTCAGAGCGTGTGGGGGCGGGCAGCTCCGCAAGCGCCCGAGCCAGGGTCGCGCCGCCGACCTTGGCGCCGCAACCGCCACACATCGGCTTTTCGCCGCGCGCTTCGGCCATGCCTGCCGCATGCTGCCTTGGCAGAGGCACGGTTTTCATAGCCGGCAGATCGTCCAGCTGATCCATGAACTTGCGGTCGATCCGGTCTTTCCAGCGCCAGACCCAGGGCCCTGAAAACCGCAGCCCGAAGCGCGCGCCCAAAGCGCTTTGACGACCCAGTGAAATCAGCTTCAGGTAGTCTTTCTGGGGATGGTAGGCGCGCATCTTGCCCGCGCCGAGCGCCGCGCGCAGGTTGTCGTAAAGAACGGGGGCCGCCCGCACCGCATAGACCCCCGCCTTGGGCCGGGGGGCGTGGCCGAGATGTGCGCAATCGCCGGTGGCGAAGATCGCAGGATCGGCACTTTGCAGCGTTTCGCCCACGGTCAGAAAGCCACCGTCATGCGGAAGCCCGATCTCGGCCACCCAGTCGTGCGGCTGCGCACCCGCGGCCCCGACGATGAAGGACGCGGCGTGGGTCGTGCCATCGGACAGGTGCACACCGCCGGACGAGATGCGTTCAATCTCTGTATGTTCACAAAGCGTTACACCACCTTCCTCAAGCGACGCGCGAAGTTTCGCGGCCACCGGTGCGCCCAGTCCCGCCATGGCTTCGGACCGCTCGAATAT
Organism: Roseivivax sp. CAU 1753; assembly: GCF_054482575.1. Taxonomy (NCBI): domain Bacteria; kingdom Pseudomonadati; phylum Pseudomonadota; class Alphaproteobacteria; order Rhodobacterales; family Roseobacteraceae; genus Roseivivax; species Roseivivax sp. CAU 1753. The sequence goes on from NZ_JBTLRF010000005.1 coordinate 297,714, forward strand.
GCGCACCTCGGCTTGGCGTCCGCGGCTGCGCAGCGCATGGGCCATGGCCATCGCCAGTTCCACCCCCGCGACCCCGCCGCCGATCACTGCAACAGACGCCGCGCCGTCCGCGTCAAGGTAGTCCTGCCAGCGATCCGCGAAGGGCCCAAGCGGTTTGGCGGGCACGCCATGGTCCGAAAACCCCGGCAGCATCGGCATCGCCGAGGTGATGCCCACATCCAGCGCGCAGACATCGTATGCCACCGGCGGTCTGCCCGGCACCGTGATCAACCGCGCCGCGGGATCGATCGCCGTCACCGGCCCGAGGATCAGCCGCGCCCCGGCAAAGCGCGCCAGCCGCACCAGATCGATCTGCAGCGCGGAGCGGTGGTAATGCCCGGCGACAAATCCCGGCAACATCCCGGAATAGGCGGTCACCGGCGTCGGGTCGATCAGCGTCAGGCGCGCGCCGGGCAGTGGGTCCATCGCCCATTTGCGCAGCACCAGCGCGTGGGTGTGACCGCCACCCACAAGCACCAGATCGCGGGTTTGCGGCAAGGGCGAAGCGTGCATGTGGCGGGCCTCCGGTCAGGGGTCAAAGCGGTTTGGTCTGGGCCTTTTTCCGGACATGGCGCGCGCCCGGCGGTTCCGCAACCCGAAAGGCGCGGCCCCCGTGCCCCCCGAAGCGGCCGCGTCGATGCACGCAAAACGGGCAGTTGCGCCGGAATGCCCAAATATTAGCGGCGCGCCCATTGCGTTTCGGCGCAATACCCTATGTCGTGGCAGCATAAGGGGGCGCGATGGCAGAGACGTTCAACGAGATGATCAATGGTGGCGCGGTGCGTGCCGCCTATCAAAAGCTTGAGAAATGGCAGAACGAAATGCCTGCCGATTTCCGGGCGATGAAGCAAAGCGAGGCCGAGGCGTTGTTCCGCCGCGTCGGCATCACCTTCGCGGTCTACGGCGAAGGCGGCGATCCCGAGCGGCTGATCCCGTTCGACATGTTCCCGCGGGTCTTCACCGCCGACGAATGGCGCAAGCTCGACCGGGGCATCCGGCAACGGGCCACTGCGCTCAACGCCTTTCTGGCCGATGTCTATGACCAGCGCGAGATCATCCGCGCCGGCAAGATCCCCGAACATCTGGTCACCCGGAACGCGGCCTTCGAGCGCGCCGTCGTCGGCATCCGCCCGCCGCGCAACGTCTGGAGCCACATCGTCGGCATCGACCTCGTGCGTACCGGACCCGATCAGTTCTACGTGCTCGAAGACAATTGCCGCACGCCCTCGGGCGTTTCCTACATGCTGCAGAACCGAGAAATCATGATGCGCATGTTCCCCAACCTCTTCGTCGAGAACCGCATCGCGCCGGTCGACAATTACGCCGACACGCTGCGCAAGACGCTGGCCTCGGTCGCGCCCAAGAAATGCGACGGCGATCCCAACGTGGTGATCCTGACGCCGGGCCAGTTCAACTCGGCCTATTACGAACACTCGTTCCTTGCCGACCTCATGGGGGTCGAACTGGTCGAGGGGCAGGACCTGTTCGTCGATGGCGATTTCTGCTGGATGCGCACCACCGAGGGTCCGAAGAAGGTCGATGTGATCTACCGCCGCATCGACGATGCCTTCCTCGATCCGCTGTGCTTCCGGCCCGACTCGATGCTGGGCGTGCCGGGGCTGATGAATGTCTATCGCTCGGGCGGGGTCACGATCTGTTCGGCGCCCGGGGCAGGGGTGGCCGACGACAAGGCGATCTACACCTACGTCCCCGAGATGATTCGCTTCTACCTGGGCGAGGCCCCGATCCTCGAGAATGTGCCCACCTGGCAATGCGCCAAGGCGGATGATTGCAAATACGTGCTCGAGAACCTGCCCGAACTGGTGGTCAAGGAAGTGCACGGCTCGGGCGGCTACGGCATGCTGGTCGGCCCGTCTGCGGACAAGGCCACGATCGAGCTCTTTCGCGCCAAGATCGAAGAGAAACCCTGGAACTACATCGCCCAGCCGACGCTGGCCCTGTCGTCCTGTCCGACATTCGTCGACGAAGGCGTGGCGCCGCGCCATGTGGACCTGCGCCCCTATTGCCTCGTCGGCGAGAAGATCGAACTGGTGCCGGGCGGTCTGACCCGCGTGGCGCTCAATGAAGGCTCACTGGTGGTGAACTCGTCGCAGGGCGGCGGGGTCAAGGACACCTGGGTTCTGGCGGAGTGACCATATCATGCTGAGCCGCACCGCATCGCACCTTTACTGGATGGCCCGCTATATCGAGCGCGCCGAAACCACCGCCCGCCTGTTGCAGGTCGGCGGTCGCAACGCGCTCTTGCCCGACATCGGCGGCGGCTATCGCAACGATTGGGAAGCGGTGCTTCAGGCCCTGGGCCAGCTTGATGTCTTCCGCGAAAAATACGGCGAACCGAACCAGCGCAATATCGAGACCTTCCTGTTCTTTGACAGCACCAACCCGGCCTCGATCATGTCGTGCCTTGCATCGGCGCGCGAAAACGCCCGCGTGGTGCGCACCGCGCTGACCGGCCAGGTCTGGGACGCGATCAACTCCACCTTCCAGGAAATGCAGGACTATCACCGCACCGAGCGGTCCAAGCTCATGCTCACCGACATGACCGACTGGACCCTGCGCGCCGGGGCGTTGATCCGGGGGGCGGTCAGCGGCACGCAGTTGCGCGGCGACGGTTACCGCTTCATCGGTCTGGGCTATTCGCTGGAACGGGCCGACAACACAGCGCGTCTGCTGGATGTGAAATACTACCTGCTGTTGCCCAGCCTGTCCTATGTGGGCTCCGCGCTCGACCAGACCCAATGGGCGACGCTGCTGCGGTCGATGCAGGCGCATCGGGCCTTCGTCTGGGCCTACAAGGGCGAGATCACGGCGGCCAAGATCGCCGACCTGCTGATCCTGAACCCGCAATTCCCGCGCTCGCTCATGGCGGCGACGCAGGACACGGTCGATCACCTCGAGGGGCTGTCGAGGGATTACAACAAGGCCGGTCGCGCGGTTGCGGTCGCCCGCGGTCTGCTGGGCGAAATCTCGGAGCTGACGGTCGAGGATATCTTCGACGAGGGCCTGCACCAGTTCCTGCTGCGCTTCATGAACCGCAACGCCGAGATCGCGGGCGTGGTCCAATCAACCTATCTCAGCGGGGTGCCGGAATGAGGCTGAATGTCTCTCATGTGACGCGCTACACCTTCGACCGACCGATCCAGCGGCTGATCCAGTCGCACCGGCTGACCCCGTCGCGATGCGCCAACCAGCAGGTCGTGTCGTGGGAAATCAACATGCTTCATGCCAATCGGGGGGCTGCCTTCCGGGACGGGGCGGGCGACTGGACCGAAACGGTATCGGCCATGGGCCCGCTCGACAGTTTCGAAATCGAGGTGGTGGGAGAGATCGAAACCCGCGATTTTGCGGGCGTGCTGAAGGATCATCGCGAAAAGATGCCACCCTCGGCCTATCTGACCGACACCGAACAGACCCGCCCCAGCCAGGGTTTGCGCGATCTGGCCCGGGCGACACTGGCGGACATGGCCGATGCGACGCTGCTGGAACAGGCGCATGCCTTGTCCGAGGCGGTGTCCGACAACGTGCAATACGTCCCCGGAGAGACCGAGCACATGACCCCTGCGGCTGCGGCGCTGGAAGGCGGCATGGGGGTCTGCCAGGATCAGGCGCATGTGCTGATCGCGCTGGCGCAGATCTCGGACATACCCGCCCGCTACGTCACCGGATACCTGTTCAGCGACAGCGGCGATCATGCCGCCGAGGCCAGCCACGCCTGGGCCGAGCTTTGGGTGCCGGGGCTGGGCTGGGTCGGGTTCGATGCCTCGAACCGCTGCTGCCCCGACGAACGGTATATCCGCCTCAGCTCGGGCTATGACGCGCAGGACGCATCCCCGATTCGCGGCATGGTCATCGGCGGCGCGGGCGAAACGCTGGACGTTATCGTCAAGATCCGCGATCTGGATGCCCAGAACGCGGGCCAGCAGCAGCAGCAATAACGTCACGTAGCAACTTACAAGGCCCCGAGGCCGATTGCGGCCCCGGACCGGTTGCGCCACTGTCTGCGGGTCACTTTCAAACAGGTTCGAATCGATGACCTACTGCGTCGGATTGCTTCTCAACGACGGCATCGTGCTGCTGTCCGATACCCGCACCAATGCCGGGTTGGACAACATCTCGACCTATCGCAAGATGTTCACCTACGAGGCCCCGGGCGATCGGGTCATCGCGATCATGACGGCGGGCAGCCTGTCGGTCACCCAGACCACCATCGCGCGCCTGTCCGAGGCGATCGAGACCGGCGACGAGACCCATTCGATCATGGCGGCGCATTCGATGCTGGCGGTGGCGCAGATCGTCGGCGACACCCTGTCGGCGGTCACCCAGGAAGTGCGCGGCAAGATGCAGCGGCAGGAATCCGTCTCGGCCTCAATGATCCTGGCCGGTCAGCGCGCCGATGGGGCGATGCGCCTGTTCCTGATCTATTCGCAGGGCAATTTCATCGAGGCCACCGCCGAGACGCCGTATCTCCAGATCGGCGAGCACAAGTACGGCAAACCGATCCTCGACCGGGTGATCCGCCCCGAAACCACGCTGGCAGACGCCGAAAAAGCCGTTTTGCTGTCGATGGACTCGACCCTGCGCTCGAATCTCAGCGTCGGGATGCCGCTGGACCTCGTCACGATCGAGAACGATGGCCTGCGCATCGCGCGCGAACGCCGCATCGAGGCCGAAGACCCCGGTTTCCAGAAGATGAGCCAGGCTTGGTCCGAGGCGCTCCGGAAGTCGTTCCAGGAGATCGAATCCGCCTGATCCGGCGCATCCCCCGATCGGCGACATGACGCCGCGGCACGCGATCTCACGGGATGGTGTGCTTGTTTAAAGACCAGATTTTACATAAATTAACGACGTGGCCACCGCATTTCGGGATGGCCCGCCATCAGTGATATCCTACCGGGAGTTTTCGTCATGCAACCGAACGCGACATTCGCGGCCACAACCGCCGCCACGGTTCCGACGGAATACACCGACGCCATCGACTGGGGCACGCAGGTGGCCTCGGGCGACTACAACGCCGATGGCGACATGATCATCGAATACTACTTCCAGCCCATGGGGCAGCGCTTCGGCTTCTTCACGACGCAGGAGTGGACCGCTTATGAAAAGCAGCGCGTCGAGGCGGCGTTCGACCTTTACGAGAACATCATGAACGTCGAGTTCGTCGAGACGAGCGTCGAGGCCGATGCCGAGTTCAAGCTCAACAAGGTCGACGCGCGCGGACTGTATCTTGGCGTGATGAACCCGCCGGGCAACTTCGACGAAGGCTCTGCCGGCTTTGCCAGCGACGGCACCGGCTGGGACACCAGCGGCGGGCTCGAGCAGGGGGGCTTTGGCTTCATCACCCTGATCCACGAGTTCGGCCACGGTCTGGGCCTCGCGCATCCGCATGATACCGGCGGCGGCTCGACCGTGCTGCCCGGCGTCATCGGGTCAAGCAGCACCGGCTTCGGCGATCTGAACCAGGGCATCTATACGACGATGTCCTATGTGGACGGCTGGGCCACCAATCCCGACGGGGCGCTCGATCCCAGCGTGGCCACCGCCTACGGCTACCAGGGCACGCCCATGGCGGTCGACGTGGCGCTGTTGCAGGACAAGTACGGCGCCAACATGGCCTACATGACCGGCGACAACGTCTATCTCCTGCCCGATGTGAATGCCGGGGGCACCTTCTATTCCTGCATCTGGGATGCCGGTGGCACCGACGAGATCCGCTACAACGGCAGCGCCAACGTGGTCATCGACCTGCGCCCGGCCACGCTCGAGCTTGAGCAGGGCGGCGGTGGCTGGCTGTCCTATGCCAGCGGTATCTACGGCGGCTACACCATCGCCAATGGCGTCGTGATCGAAAACGCGACCGGTGGCAGCGGCAATGACGCGCTGATCGGCAACGCGGCGGACAACACTTTGACCGGCGGGGCCGGCGCGGACACCTTCATCTTCGTCAAGGGGCAGGCGGGCTACGACACCATCACCGACTTCGAGAAGGGCGTCGACAAGTTCGACGTGTCCGACTACGGCGTCATCCGGGTGCTGCGCAATCTCGATGTCGACCACACCGCCGATGGACTCGAGCTGAGCTTTTTCGACCAGACGGTCCTGCTGGAAGGTCTTGGAACCGGCGAGACCGGGTCAACCGACTACATGGTCTGACAAGGCAGGGCGGCACCATCCGCCGCCCCGTCGCCGCGCCATCCCTTACCGTCGGCTTGGGCCGTTCAGTCGCTTCACGACCTCCGCATGGTCGGCCTCGATCGCCATATCCAGGGGGGTCTGGCCGTCACTGTTGCGCATTGCCGGGTTCGCGCCGGCGTCCAGCAACATCTCTACCGCCCGCGCATCGTTGCACCAGACGGCCACATGCAGCGGCGTGAACCCGCAGTTCCCCGCCAGATCCACATCCGCCCCCACTTCGATCAGCGCCTGCGCCGGGAAAAGCTCGCGACCGTAAAGCAGATTGTGCAGGACGCCGTCGCCATCGGCTTCGCGGGACCGCACCGTCACCCGCGCCGCGCCCAGTTCTGCCGGAAACATCCGGTCCGACAACCGCGCCAGGATTTCCGGCACGGTCTGCCGGGTTTTCGATGCCTTCGCCTTGGCCATCTGCCCGCCCTGTCCTGCAACCGGTGCCGCCTGATCCGCGGGCTCACCGGCACCCGCGGCAAGGCTCGCAGATTTCCCGGCGCGGCTCAATCCTCTGCCACAGCGCAACCCGCCCCTGCACGCGCCAAGGCCGGCTGCGCGACCGTTAAGGCAAAGCACGATCTTGGCCGGTCAGGTGATTGGTGTGAAACGACTTTCCCTGAGTTCCGGTGGTCCTGTCTCTGCCCGAGCACCGGGCAATCTTCCCGCCGCATCCCCCGGAACCTTGCGGACAATCGCGCCATGCCCGACCGCCGGAAGACACCCGGATCCGTGCCGCGCGCACCGGCGGAACGTTCGGAACAGGAAAAGAGGGGGTCTTGGAGGCGAGTACCGGAATCGACTGATTCGAAATGAGTTATTTGTTTTCAGAACCTTAAAGGAGGCTGTAGTATCCATGGTACTGCAAATTTAGTATCCAATTTTGTGGCCACACCTCCATGCTTGCAGTGAAAACCTTGATTGATACGCTCGGATGAGAGACGGACGTGCTCGAACTGCTGCCCAAGCTAAGGTGCAGCAAGTGCCATGTCAGAGGGCAGGCTACGTTTGTCATCACCTACGTGGGTGGCTCAGGTGAGGCGCTGCTTGGAGCGAAGCAAGGAGACTAATATGGCTAAGTGTGGCGGCTGCGGGAGAGAAACTGGCTTTCTGGGGGGTGCCGAGTGTCAGGAATGTTTGCTTGAGCGCATCCGTGAAGAACGAAGTGGTGGAGCGCCGGACCCTAAGAAGCTCGAACGACAGAATCGAGACCACGAAGTGTCTCAAGTGCTTCTCACAACCGAAGCCTACCCTGAGGGCTTGAAGATTGAAAAACGCATCGAAGTTGTAACCGCTGAGTGCGCTTTTGGAATGAACCTCTTCAAGGACCTGTTTGCTGGCGTCAGAGATGTGTTTGGAGGCCGCTCAGAGGCGGTACAGAAGACGCTAAGGGACTCAAGGCGCACGGCCCTCTACGAACTCAAAAAAGAGGCTCACGCGGTCGGTGCTAACGCTGTGGTTGGAATCGACTTGGATTATGTAGAGCTAAGTGGGGCGGGTAATATGGTGCTGCTGGTGGCTTCAGGCACTGCTGTGAGGATTGAAGGCGCTTAATGTCCGTATGTATTGATTGTGGTAACGCTATTGGCAACAAAGGTTCCTTCAATGGGCGCTGCTCTACTTGCCACGCGCAACATCTGGTTAAAGATATAGACCGCAGTAGGTTTGATAGGGTCGAGACAGCATCAGAGCGACAGGAACGCTATGCACAAGAGGCAAAGGAGAAAGAAAGAAATGAGCGGGCCTTAGTTGACCGTATTTTAATAACCACCGAGTCTCAGCCTGACATCAATATTCAAGAACGCATCACTGTTATCACGGCTGAGTGCGCTTACGGTATGAATATTTTTAAGGACCTATTTGCAGGTGTGCGTAACGTAGTTGGTGGCCGCTCTGAGGCTGTTCAGAAGACCATGAGAGATGCTCGCGAAACCGTGCTCTACGAGCTTAAGCGGGAGGCTCATAGAGTGGGTGCGAACGCAGTGGTTGGGATTGACTTGGATTATGTTGAGCTGGCCGCCACGGGTTCCAGTATGCTGATGCTGGTGGCTTCAGGCACTGCTGTGAGGATTGAATGAAGAAAAGTAACTTATATTGCTGTATTCTAATTTGTATACTCGCAGCCACGAAAGGTTGGTCTCAGGCAAGCTGGCCTCAATCTAAATCCATGCTCGAAACGCCTGCATTTTTCGAGTGTCAAGGCGCTGAAGTCCTTGCTGTATTTAAGGAGGAGGACCATTTCGTTTTAGTCAAAGGCAGGAGTCAATCCAGAACGCAGATTTTGCCAATAGACTACTATAGCTTCGAGGTAGAGGTGAACGTATCCACCAGAACGAAATGCATGGCTGCCTCTACCTGAGCTTTCGAGTAGTCCTGCTGGTTTGAGAGGACGTATTGAGCGTCAGCATAAAGCTTCTGGTAGGCTGGCCTAGAAGCCGCTTCCCCTAGGGGCTGCCGCACCCCCATTGCCTGTGCGAAGGTGGCCACGTCCTTCTCAGTTTCTTCCTGTAGGAGGGTAGAGAGCTTCGAGTCGAACTCGGCATAGATGCGGGCGGTTATCTCATGCTGCCTCAGGCGGGCCTCTGCCCGGTCGCTGGTGCCGGTGGAGCGGGCAAGCTGTTTGTTCCGGTAGTGAGGTATCAGGACCTGAGGGACGGTCACGCGGACGTACCACTTACCCTTGGCTTTGGGCAGGTAGAGCGTGGAGGGATGATAGCGCATTAAAGCCCCTTACTAAGGAGGGCTACCGGCCATGGGTAGTATCCAAAGTAGTATCCTTGTTAGTGTCTTTTTGCAATATATGTGGGGATTTAGAGGCTTAGGGGGAAATGGAGGCGAGTACCGGAATCGAACCGGTCTTCACGGATTTGCAATCCGAGCGACGCGCTGAAAAGATTGGAAAAAATTGTAAACTCCACCGTGGGCTCACTGAGCGATTTCAACGGGATACCTGGTCGCGTGTAAACCGAATTTTTTGAGCTTTCACTGTGTGGCAGGGTCAAGCAGTCGAGTTCAGGCCATCAAACAAGAGCTTAGTCACCTCGATCCGACCCGCGTTGAACAGCACGACGATTGGGGGCCTTTGCTTCTGCTAACAGGCCTCCCCAAATCATACATCCTTTGCCTACCAGTTTGTGATCATACCACTATCAAGGGAATTTGACATTGCGCATTAGCAACCTGTGAGACTACAGATATTACGAACACCTGAAAGCGACCAATATGACCGAAGCCATTGAAAAAATTGTAGACCGAAGCAATCTCGCGTCTTGGCTTGGAGATCCTTTGAACAATGGTCGGGTAGTCCAAACGGTTCTCAAGCCGAGCGACAGGGTGATCGCGCGAGTAACTGACGGCATCTACCGCCAACCTGCATCTGCCCTACGAGAGTTGATCTCGAATGCCTGGGACGCTGACGCTCAGAATGTTACGATCATGACTGATGCGCCGCGGTTCGCCAAGATGTATGTGCGCGACGACGGCTTAGGGATGAGTTACGAATCCTTGGCCCGGTTGATGCACAATATTGGCGGAAGCGCGAAGCGCATTGATGAGGGCATGAAGCTTGGTATCACAAATGCTTCGGACCCCGAGCGTACGCCTTCAGGCCGTAGGATAATCGGCAAAATCGGGATCGGATTGTTTTCAGTCAGCCAACTCGCAAAGAGCTTTCGCATAATAACGAAAACAAAGGGAGCAAGTTTCAGGCTCTCTGCTGAAATCCAAATGCACCAGTATCGAGAAGATGGCACGGCGGGTGCTGATGGCAGCAGTGAATATATTGCGGGGGATGTGTATATCCGGCGCGAAGAAACGACCGATTTCGATGCACATGGAACAGATATCATTCTGGATGGAATTCGGCCGAGGGTCAGAGATCTGCTCCGAGACGCCGATAATTGGGAGGCAATTCGGGAGCGGGAAGATGCCCTTGAAGCGGGCGATACAGAGACATGGGCAAACCTGAAGGCCGAAAAACCAAGTTATCATTCCGGGTTTCTTGGAAGAAAACCCGAACCTGGTGAATTGTCTCAGTTCGAAGTGGAGCCAAATTATCCTTGGGGGGTAGAAGTTCGTGCGGATGATAAGATGGGGAAGCTTATTGACGCGGTAGAGGAAGGATTTTCGAGAAAAAGTAGGCCAGACTTGGCAACTACTCTGGATAAATATCTTGAAATGATATGGAACCTCGGGCTTTCTTCTCCTGTCGAATATGAAGATAAGCATCCATTTGATCTGACTAATTCAAGCGAAATAGATTTTTTTTGGTTGAGCGGCGCAAAAGGCAAAGGTGATGTGATTTCCCTTGGCGATGGACAGTCTGTTCGGGATGCTGTTGCAGAAAAGTATGATGTTCAATTGGACAGCGGCTACGACCCAAAGGGCAAGTTCGCAGTGAATATTGATGGAATAACCCTAAAAAAGCCTATTCGATTTAAGCATCACAAGAGTGAAGCGCGCGGTTTGAGCAGAGCTGTAATGTTCGTCGGCAAATTCTCTCCTGATATGGGAAAGATTTCGATCCAAGCTCGTGGTGGAGATTTAGAAGTCGAAGGCTATTTATTTTGGACGGGGAGAATGGTTCCAAAGGAAAATAATGGGGTCCTTGTGCGTATTCGGGAGGCGAGTGGCGCTCTTTTTGATCCGACTTTCTTTAAGTATCAGGTCGCAGAACAGACACGGCTCAGACAGATCAGCTCGGAGATATTCGTAAGAGAAGGGCTGGATGCAGCGCTGAACATCGATCGTGAGTCTTTCAACTTTGCCCATCCTCACTTTCAGCTTGTTAGCCTATGGCTGCATAACTCGATTAAACAGCTAACAAACCGGCTGAAGGATCTGGCAACTAAGAAGAATGCTGCTGAGCGAGAAAGGGCGCACGAAGACACACGAAACTCTATTGTTAGAGAAGCAGATGTAATTTGGAGCCAACGTAGAGGGACGCAACCAACACCCGAAGTGAGAATAGCCGGGCCGACCGAAAATGTATCAAAACTCAGGTCCGAAGGATATGTTACAATCCGAGCTTCGGGGATGACCGGAAAAGGTGACGCTACAGGGAATACCGCGGTGCTTGCGGAGGCAATTGCGAAAGTTCTACTGGCCCATGAGGTAATGGAAGGACTTGATTTTGAAGCGCAAGAGGCATTGATTTCAGATATTATCTCCGTCTTCCGGAGTTCAGAGAATTGAATAAACAATTGGCAAACGAAGTGGTTGATGAAGACGAGTATCTCGATCGTGTTTTTGATACCGGAGCTGAATCGTATTCACCTCAGCATGGGTTGAAAACTCAGTTCCTTCCTTGGCACCATCCGGTGAAACAGATCGTCCGAAAATATCAGTGGGGCAACCTTACGAAGCGGCTGTTTGATGAGCGTACTCCCGAACATCGTGGAGTCCTCCGTTACTTTTCGCTTCCAGGAAAAGACCTTCTGGACATTCGCTATCTTTCTGACCGCCTCGGGGAACACAGCACAAAGATCGAGTATTTTGGCTTCGATTCCAGCTTGGAGAAGCTGGAACCATCTGAAACGGAACAACCCTTCCCTGGAGACGAAACTGCCTTGCGACAGGTGGGGAAAATAACAGACAATTCTATCGTTCTACCAGATAGGTTGGAAGATATCTCAGAGGACCGATCACAGGCCGCTGAGCGTCTCGCGCGAGAAGCTCCCTTCGACGTCGTTAATATTGACGCTTGCAACCACCTCACTCACATACCGACTGGGCGCACTAAGAATCTGTTTGCGGCGTTTCACACGCTACTGTCACATCAGTTTCAAGCTAAGCAACCTTGGCTACTGTTTCTTACAACCAGAGTCGGCCCTGAGTTCCTCGGTCAGCCTGGGGACGATTTCAGAGCTGCAATTAGGAAAAATATAGACGAACACCCTGCTGATTTCCCGGTAGAACTTGGTAAGTGCATGAATATTTCGCCAGATAATCTTGACGAAAATCTGGAGGGCGCGTGGGACAATCAAGGTGATCAGTTTCTGCGGGCTTATTCGATTGGTTTGGCGAAGCATTTACTGCAGTTCTTTCACGGACAAGGAAATTTTCAAGCAAAGCTACATTTGAATAGCGTGTATTGTTATCGTGTCGTTGACGGTGCTCCCGATATGCTGTCATTTGCCTTTACGATTACACCCCAGCCGATCCGGGTTAACCCTCCAGCGGCAAACGGGCAATTACTTGGCGATCCCTTAGAGTTGGGTGCGGCCAAAAGGGCGATTGCCAGAGTACAAAGAATTTGGGATCTGGATGATGCAATTGGGAATGATGACGGTTTAGTCGAGGAGATCGTGGAAGAGGCCGAGGGCCTTTTGTCCATGGCAAGCTACTCAATCCCGGATTGGAAAGAGTGGGTGCGTGGTCACGCCGTCCGTCCAATCCCTATTTGAATGTGTCAACTGAGTTCAGATGGCACGAAATGAACTCACTTTTTGAGCACATTGGAAGCGAAAGTTCCTGAATTAGTTTTTTGTCATAGTGGCCATTCAGTAAGAGGATCCCCTCTTTTGCAAGTTGCTCTCTGGTCCCGCCGCCTCCATCCGCTCTCACGCGACGAGTAAAATCTTTCTGCTTTGCCGTAGCCTCAATAACGTCCCGGGTAATTGGGCGTCTTTGAACTAAACGAAAAAGAGTTCTGACTCTTCCATTCCCTGATTTCTCTGAGAATATTTCATCGATCGTTTCTTGCGGTACGGTTCGCCAGAAATTTTGAGGATAGGGTCGGCGCTTCAGAAGCCAGAGTATGTTCTCGAAACCCAGCGCTGAGACACTCTTCTTCGCGTCTCTATTCTGGCTTGCAGTGAGATATTCTGAACGGGCTATAATAAGACCGAGAAAACAGGCTGCTTGGGCCTCATCAGCTGCCACAAGAATGCACGGATGATCAATCGCTTCCGAAGGAATCATCCAGTTGTTGCCCATGGTGTTTTTTATGTCGACATCATGTCCGTTGATTACTGTATCAAGTCGGCCCTTCTTCAAACCGAGCATCGCCTTAAGTTCTATTTCAACCCTTGTGCCAATGTAGGTCTTTTCTGTCTTCTCAAGCTCATCATAAGAGCGGCGTCCAGTCTTTGGGGTCATGATCACGTCGTCAATGCACTGACGAAGCATACTGGGGAACAGTGCTTCCAGCCCCTCTTGCCCTCCGGCTCTCTTGAGGATTTCGTTTTGTAAGTCCGAGAGGAGTTCAAAGTCGGAATGCCCCGGCATCACAACACTTTGAGGAATCTGCTTTCTCAATTTTCCCTCAATCAATCATTTGGCACTTAAAATGCTTCCTACAAGGATGAGAAACTTAAGTTCTATGTGTTTACCGCGCGCAAAACTCGCTTGCGAAGAGCTTTTGCCACTTGTCTGCCTACTACTTCCGCAACGGGAGGCGGAAACGCATTTCCCACCTGTCGGTAAGCATTCGTCTTCGCGCCAGTGAAAACCCAGTCGTCAGGAAAGCCTTGGATTCGGGCAACCATCGGAACCGTTAGGCGGGGCATGTCATTATGGAATGGATCTGGGGCTTCAGGCGCGATTGTGCGTCCTTCTACTCCCAAAGACGCCCAAGCTCTGCGCGCGCGTGTGGGACCTAAGTCTGGTCCCCCGTGCTTTTTTGAGCCGCCGACAATCGTAGGGGCGATTTCATCAGCCTTTGAGGCCCAAGCTTCAGCACCCCGCCATCCTCGAGCAGCCATGAGATCCTTCAACGTTTCGCCGACTGTTGGAGGATTGTGCGGGTGGGGGTCAGGCCAATCGAAGTGCTCGGCCCTATCATGCTGCATCGCCACGATGATGACCCTCGGCCGCAGCTGTGGTACCCCATAGTCAGATGCATTGAGCAGGCGCCAATCTGTCTTGTATCCAAGCTTTTCCAGCTGGCGCTTCAAGTGCTCTCTGTAGTCATGGAACGCGGCGTCGAGAAAGCCTCTAACGTTCTCAATCATCACTGCGCGAGGGCGCGTCGCATCCACTATGTCGATTGCATCATTAAAAAGATTGCGCTCGTCCTTTTCACCCAACTGCTTTCCCGCGACGGAGAAAGGTGGACATGGCAAACCCCCTGCCAAAAGGTCCATGCCTTTGAATTCCCATGCGCGGTTTTTGAACTCCCGAACGTCTTCTTCAAGAACATTCCATTCAGGGCGATTATGTCGAAGCGTGTTGCAGCAATGCTTGTCGATCTCAACCAGGGCAGAATGGGAATATCCGGCATTCTCTAAGCCAAGAGCCTGGCCACCAGCTCCGGCGCAGAGTTCTACAGATGTCAGCATGTTGTTCTTGCCCTTTTCTTTTATACAACACTTAGAGTGCATGGCGGTCAATGACAGTCGCGTTATGTTGTGATGTTCCTTTATTGTTCCTACTGGGGATGTTTGGGGCGTTCAAGGGAGAATCCCTCCTATAGTAGTTGTCCCCGAGCAGTCCGCGCGTCTTGCAGTGTCGTTCGAGCCGCGTCATTTCTGAGGAAGTAGCAGTAAACGGTTCAAAATTTGCTATTCATTGTCCAAGAAGGGTAGGCACGGCGCTACAGGGTCTGTCGTCGACGCAGAGTTTACTTGCTTGTTTGCGCGGGCCTCTATGTCGCGGAGCACCTCCCTCAACGGAAAAGCCTCGCGCTCTTTCACCTTCAGCTGGGCGTGCACCAAGCCGACAATCCGGTTTCTCTCGAGCCGCGGCAGGTTGCTCGTCCAGTCCAAGAAGGCGTAGCCAAAAAGGATCTTCCGCCGAGTGTCGCGCTTGCGGATTTGCATGGCCGCTTTGGCTTTCGCGTCGGCCAACTTTGCACGTTCCTTAACAATTTTCGCCTCAAGTGCAGCAATCTGTTTTTCGAGAGGGGGCATCATGAATTCCCTTTTGGATTGTAGTTATCGGATTGGAAATGTGGCCTTGTCGGCCGTTTTGCTCCCAAGAAGTTTGCGCCCATCTATAGTGCCACTGAGTGCCAGCACCGAGCCTGGGACAGGCTAAGGGCGCGGTTACGCAACTCCGATGGAGTTGCCGCGCGCCTGCAGCGGGCTTTGCACGGGAGCGTGAACTGGTACGGGGCACCATCTCAAGACTATGAGACACAAGGCATCGCGTTTAGAAATCAAAATTCGCAACCGTAGCAACACCGCGTCCATCGTCGCGGCTGCAGCCTATTGTGCAGGCGGGCGCTACCGCTGCGACCGCACTGGCAAAGTGAAGGATTATTCTCGTCGTCGTGATGTCGTCTCGGTGGAATCGATTAGAATGCCAAACATGCCTGAGCAGGTTTTCAACGCCGCTTGCGCCAAAGAGAAACACCCCAGGGCGCGGCTCGCACGTGAAATACTTGTGTCATTACCTCACGAGCTATCGCTCGAAAAGCAACGCGTATTGGTGCGCGGGTTCTGCCTTTGGCTGCATGATCGCTATGGGATTTCTTCCCTGGCGGCGATCCATCATCCGCTTGCCCATGGGCTGGATCAAGAGATTATCGAAGATCTGATCCCGCAGACAGAAGGGCAAAAAAAGCCAGCTAAGCTGCGGAAGGATGAACGTGGTAATCATCTAAATCAACACGTCCACATTCTCTGCCCTACCAGGTTCTGGAACGAAGAAACGAAGTCTTTCGGCCGGAAACTCCGCGACCTTGACGGTATCGTTTCTGGCCCCCGGATTGTGCAAGAAATCCGCGATGAATGGCAGCAGCGGGTCAATCGTCAACTGAAGAAATTGGGCGTAGAAGAGCTTGTCGACCTTAGAAGTTATGAGAAAGCTGCTGCTGTAGGTGACGCCCCTGAAGGGCTCATGCCGCAGCCGAAGATTGGAGCAAGAAGTACCGCACGAGGCCGTCGGCGTATATTGATGAGGGGGGCGGACGACACCTTTCTCGGCAAAGCGCGTGCAGAAGTTCAGACTAAGAACGACGCGCTTTGGGCGAGCTGGCTGCTATTGCGTGACCTTGAGCGTGAGAAAGCTCGCCTCGAAAAATCGCAGCGGATTGCCGTGGAGAATGAAGCGGCCCGCCGTGCGGATAGTGTCGACGCTACGACTAAGATTGATACTGCTCAATCCACCGCCGCCCGTGCTGAAGCCATCGAGAGTGCGCCTCATCTCGATGCACTTGACCCAATGAAGGCAGCCATTCTTTGGGCGCAAGGGAAGGCCGCTAAGAGGATTGACCCGACCAGCGACCGTACCCTCGACCCCGAAACCGAGACGGCGGCCACTCCAAATTCAAAGCAGCCGCCGAAATTCACAATGAGCTACAAAGCGAAACAACGCGCCCGTCGCCCGCGCCAGAGACAGCGGAAAATAGGCAGCTGACCGATTTGCGCTTCTGTTCTAACGGAAATCTCGTATTCCTGCGATTTGATCGTTAAGGCGAGTTCGTCGACATCGTTTTTGGGTACTTAGCAAAGAGTTCTAAACGAAATCGATGGCTTTAGGTGCAACTTTCGAGGCTTCCGGTCCGCTCTGGGGGGCAGTCAGCTGCGAGGTAGTCCTTTTTTACCATCCACCTTCCGACCAGGGGTCGCCCCAAACGTCGAACAGGGGAAACCCTTCGCAGCGCTCATCATGGTAGGCGCGGTAGTCGTAAACCTTTCGGGTGTCGTCGGGCAGCGCCGTGCCGCGCCCATATTTATTCATGCTACAGATTTCCTGGGGGCCGAAATCCGCTCGAATGGCATGTCCGCGTTCGTATGCGAGGAGTTCGTGAAGTGGCTGTGCATCCTTTATGGCTTGAAGCGTCTGGTGGTTAGAACCAGTACGGTTGCGCTCCTTTATTTCAGCTTGGGCAAGTAGACCGAGAAACGCTTCTTGGAAGTGTGTAGTCGAATAGGTCGCCGAGTGAATTCGCGGTTCACAACGGACTAAGAGGCCATTTAGTTCTGTATCGCTCAAACGCGCCAGCTCGCGCCCACGTGACAGACGGCGTTTTACTGCTTGGTTCAACCATTCGGCGGCTACATGTTCCCGAAGGCTGTACCGCGCCATGGAGAAGTTTATCCAATCCAACTGAACTTCGAAATCCTCTGGGGAAGTGCGTTCCAACGAGGCGGTTAAGCAATCAAAGTCGCCCCGCGCGTCAAGACGCAGGCGGGCGAAACAGCTTGCTTTCTTCCGCCCCTCTATCTCCTGGACCTTTTCGGCCATCATCGAATTCAGTTGAAGTGTCAGCTTCGCGCTTTCGGTATCGATCATGCCCGACAACAGGGCCGGGAGGGTGACGGGGAGAACATGCATGATGTCGCCTTTCCTGTAATGTAGTGAGACCGTCAGGCCAGTATTCAGGAAATGAAATCGAACTGTGCGGCGCGGAAACAATAACCAGAATGACGTAGGGTAAGCTTTTTGGGAGGTATGGCTTGGGGGCGTAGGTCCTCATCATGGAGAACCCGCCCCAACAGTCATTCTGCGTAGATTCAAAGCCAGCCGCTGCAGGCATGGCAGCCGAGGAATATTTGCGTCTATTGCACCCTGATAGGACATTTGGGTCTGTGACGCTGATGAGGTTGGATAGAGATATCCATTGTGCCAGGACATACCGACCCGATATTCTTCCTTTCGCCGCTACCGTTTGGCTTGATGTTTCGTCGTTTGTCACGCTGCATCGTTTTCACGGGCCGAGGTCTGGAGGCCGACTTGCGGCACTGAACGTGCTCGCTCTGGACCTCGATTATCGTAATACGGCGAAATGGCGCGGTGCGACGCCGGAACAAGTTGTTTCGGCGGTCAAGACGGCAGTCTCTAACCTCGACTTACCCCAGCCTTCAATCGTCACTGATACCGGGCGTGGTCTTGCTGTGCTTTGGCTTATTGACGAACTGCCGGCAGCCGCCGAACCTCGCTGGAGGTCTGCGCAGAGTTGCCTAATCGATATGTTCTCAGGCTTCGGCGCCGACAAGTCATGTGGAGATACCGCGCGCGTCTTTCGCATTCCCGACACGGTTAATTTGAAGAATGGGCGTACGGTAACTGTTTTGGATGGAACGCTCCGCCGGTACGACTTCGACAGGTTCTCGGATGCTATCTACACGGCCTTAGGCCGACCTACGCGGGCGATGCTGGCGACCCGAAAATCCGAGAGGGGAGAAAAAAACAAAAAACGATCGAATGGCACCCGTGGCCTAAGCTCAACTGCCCGCTTCGCCCAGGTGCAGGCCGACTTGATCACTCTGGCCACATACTGGGGTGGCCAGGTTCCTAAGGGGCTTCGGAATACTTGGTTACATCTGTTCGCCACCTGCATCACACATCAACGTGGTCGCGTTGATGTTTCAGTTGAGGTTGAGACAGCTGCTGCACGTTATTGTACCCTCCTTCCTTACTCCGAGGTCGTTGCAGTGGTCCGTGCAGGGGAAAAGCGCCAATTGGGAGAGCAAGAGCGATATTTCTATTCGGGTGCACGTATCGCCGAAATACTGAATGTTTCCGATGCTCTTGCTCAAAAGTTGCGGCTCAAGCAGATCTATTCTGAAACAGAGAGGAGCCGACTGCGAATGGGTAAGGAGGCCAGCCGCCGACGCGCAAAAGGCATGGTGACGCGGGAAGAATATCTCGCCAGCCATGCGGTAACACGCACCAAACCATGGGAATACTTCGGCTACTCTCGCGCAACATGGTATCGACGCGGCCGCCCTAAGCCGCCGATTATGAATTCCACCGAAGTTGTGGAACAAAGAAGAGGCATTTCTTGTGAGACACCTCCGCGACCGCTACAGGGGGGCTTGCCAAGCCGTGGGCCGTGGCAATACCTCACAGCCAACCACCAAACCCTCCAATACCCCCTTCAAGCCTCCTCTGGGAGAAGCCTGAAGCGTGCGCGAATGACGCCGACCCGCAGCGATCGGCTCAGAAGACCGCGTGAAGGACTTCCGGACTTTACGCCGAATGATAGGGAACTTGCCGCTGCGGAAGAAATCTTCCCAGGGGCGATGTCAGGCCTTAGGCCTCTCGCCGCTGCACGCGTGCTGTGACGCGCAGCAGCGAGGGGCCATAAGGCCTTAGAGAAAATTGCTGCCGTCTTTCAATATGACTGGAGCATTTATGTTAGAGCAATACCCACACAATTACTGGGAGCAGGAAATCGCAGTAGGCGACATTCTTCTTTTCCGGTTTCCAACAACCGAAGTCTATCCGGATTGCGACGCGCCAAAGCGTCGACCCTGCCTCGTCGTTAAAACAGGCTGCTATGGTACGCAGAACCTCGTGGAGTTAGCCTATGGCACCTCGGCCTATGGTTTTTCGAACCGGGGCTGCGAAGTAATCGTCAGACAGTCAGAGGGCATTAGCAAAGCCGGATTGACGCGCCCAACGCGCTTCACCCTAAATCGACGGCTGATAGTCAGCCCCGCTCATTCGGGTTTCGAATTTGCAACTCATGGCGATCCGCGTATTGGCCGACTGGACCAAGCATTGACGGACCGACTGCATTCGTTACTCGCTCGAACGCTTCCGGAGTTCGACAATGCAGCAATTCATCATCGTACGCTGTGGGATGAGCAATGCAATTTAGTGCATGACAGTCACGCTGTAGTGGATCGACACTGCGCACTGTTGCCAAGCCAAGTCATGGTAGGGGGCAAGGAATGAACATTGCCTCCAAGTCCGCCGTGGTTGAGGACCTTGCATGGGAGGCGCTGGCGGCCGCTCGCATCGTTGCTACAGCAATACGCGAGGATGTACTTCATCGACTCGCGCCGCTCGAGCGAGTTGGTCCGAAACGCCTACTTCGAGCGATCGAAAGTAGAGAAATTTTTGATCACTGGACGCTTGATGAACTGGCCTTTCTCGAAGCACGCCTCGTCAAGCACATCTCAGACGGCACTTTCATGGTCGACCGTGCTGAAGTCGGAGAAGGCAATGTATCTCCTGCTTTTTGGCGTGAGCCCCGATTGACTGAGGACGCTGACGCAATGTCGAGCGCGCTCTCGGTAGTTCTCGAGCTCCAAATGATTTTGGAAGCCATTCAGGATCGCATTGCCGCTGAAGCGGCCATGGAAAAACTTCGTCTCAACCTCTGAGGTAATTAATATGTAGCATAATCAGCTACATGAGGCGCGCCGACAATTTCAGCTGCTCTCGGTCGGCGCGCCAAACTTTCAGATAAAGAACCCTGGACAGAGTTTTGAACGTGCCGCGCCAACCGCTCGCACCTCCTGCGTACAAGCAACGCAAAAGGACAACGTCAATGTTCGACATGCCCCAACACAACCCCTGGCTGCAGCCCCTGATGACAGGCGCGGAACTGGCCACCATCATGCGCTATGCCGGAGTCACCTCGGCATTTCGGGCTTCGCTTAAGAACCTCGGAATCAGGCCTGTTCCCGGCCGGAATGATATCTATGACCCGCAGCATGTGCGGCACCGCCTCAACGTGTCGCAAGGCATGCACACCTCTGCAACTGAGGTCATCAGCACCTCGGGTGCGCTTCAAAACAAACTAACTAAGACCGAAGAACGGAGGATCCGCCGTGGCCAAACGTGACAATGAACACCGCATCGCAGGGGTGCACCGCGTGACAAAAAAGCGGAAAGACGGCACCAAGAACAAGTATCACTATGTCTTTCGAAGCGGTCCCAAGTTTTGGGACAGCACGATGGAATTTGATGCGAGCGATGCACGTTATATCTCCGCATATGAAGCGGCCATACGTAAGCTACGATTAACACCTACGATCGACGAGAAATCCACATCGTTTGTGCTTGGCCGCTACCTCAACGCAAGTGAATTCGTAAAGCTTAAGCCTCGTACAAAAAAGGATTATCAGCAATTCCTCGCTGCATTTGAGGAGGAGTTTGGAGAAGATCCCATCGAGCTATTCGAAGAACCTGACTCCTTAGGTGAAATTCGGGAATGGCGATCAAAGAAATGGGGTCATTCGCCAAAACGTTACGATTACGCTGGAACGGTGATCACAACTTTCCTCAATTGGTGCGTCGAAAAGGACGCGGCGATTAGACTGCATTTCCACAAGGGGCAGCCCAAGCTCTACAAGTCTGACCGATCCGACAAGATATGGTTGCCGATCGAAATCAGGATGTTGCTGGATCAAGCGACACTCGAGGAAAAACGTGTAGTCATTGCGTTCTCTGAGGGCGGACTTGCGCCTCAGGATGTTGGACTGCTTCGTCGGAAGCACATTCAGGTGACACCAAAGGGGCGCCGCCTCTTCTTCCGTCGGCAGAAAACTGACAATCCAGTAAGCATACCAGTGACAGATGCTTTGGGGGATTTGATTGACGGCCTTCCAAAGGAACAAGACCTCCTTGTGACGTCGCTTACCGGCAAGCCGCTGACTGCGTTGCGGGCGTCGCAAATCATTCGAGACCTAAAGCTACGCCACAACGCGAAGGTAGATGCTGGCGAGCTACCATTGCGCATTCGGGACGAGTTGCGTCCCTACGACATGCGCGGCACCGCAGCGACAGCGTTACTACGTGCTGGCTGCTCTCTAAATGAAATTGCGGTTCACATGGGATGGGGGCTCCGTCACGCCGCAAATGTGATTGAGCGCTACGCAGCGCAGGTGCCGGAAGTGACGGATGAAGTTCATCGCAAGCTACGCAAGGCCAAGAAGGCTGACGCAAAAGCTAAACGCCAGAGAGCCCGGAAAGCGGGGATGGAATGATCGCACTGAACGAAATCCGGGCCGACTTGACGCTGGCCGTAGCTTGGTGCGATCTCGAACATACCGCAGTCAGAGAGCGGCATGCTATTGGCCATGTTTTCTTGCAACGTAATGGCCGGACTGCGGTCCGGCCAATGATCCAGTTGTCGGGCCAGAGTCTGGAAGAGGCCGAGGAAATAAATGCTCTCGCCCGTGCCTGCCTTGAGATCCTTGGCTATCCTGCAGTGTCTGTTGCCACCCGACCGTCCGAAATTCGGGTTGCGTTGGTCAAAGTAGGACCCCGGTCAAACCATGATCGTATCGCCGCCTTTCAGCTGTTTTCGGGCCTGGGGCGTTTGGTCTGACAGTGAAATCTCTCCCCGAGTATCTGAAGCCGTGAAGAGTTCTCTTCGCGGCTTTTGTTTATGCTATTCAGCGAGAAATCGGATGTTGTTGTAAACTGTCCTGTAAACCAGAGAAAAAACCGCTCCTGATTAAGCAGACTAATAAGAAATTTTTCATAGAAATAAGGTGGAGGCGAGTAGGAGAATCGAACTCCTGTACACGGATTTGCAATCCGGTGCGTAACCACTCCGCCAACTCGCCAGAGTGAGCGTGTTCCTATGGCCCCCGCAGGTCCTCGTCAAGCCGATATGCGGCGCGTGACACGGACATTCCGCATCTCTACAATCAGCGCGGAACAACTGGCGCTGGCGCGCGTTTGGCCAGTGACAGAACTGACCTTAAGGACATGGAACATGGCACAGTCTCAAACTACGGCGCGTCTCAAGGACGTGGAAGCTGACGCGAAGAATGCAACCGGCGACGAGGCTGAGGCGTTGAAGGCGCAGCTCGAGACGCTGAAGGCCGACATGGCGTCGATGACCGAGCTGATGACCGAGCTGGGCATGCGCAAGAAGGACGAGACACTCGACGCTGCGAAAGCGCGCTACGAGGCGCTGCGCCGCGATGGCGAAAAGCTCTACAAAGAGGCCCGGGTCCGCGCCGACGATGCGCAGGATCAGGCGATGGAGGCCATTCGTCGCCAGCCCGCGACGGCCATCGGCATCGCCGTAGGCGTCGGTTTCTTGGCCGGTTTCCTGACCAGCCGCAAGTAAGCATGGCTTTGTTTGCCCATGCTCAGGCCGTTGCGCTCCGCAAGGTGCGCGGCGCCGCCTTCTCGGTTGTCGGCACCATCTTCATACTGTTGGGTGTCGGCTTTTTGTGTGCGGCGCTCTGGATCGTGCTGGTCGAGATACGCGATGCGCTCTTTGCGGCGATGGTCATCGGCGGCGGGCTCGTGGCCATCGGTCTGATCCTGCTGGGCATCGCGCGATTCGTCGCAACCCGGCCCGTGGTGATCGCGTCGCATTCAGCCGCCCCGCAGAAAACCGATCTGCCGATCGTGCAGCTGGTCGAAGGCTTCCTGATCGGGCTCGATGCCGGACGCCGCTCGCGCCGCTAACCCTCGTTCCCCCGGCGGACCACGCGCCTGCGCAGCTTGGTGGCAATCACCGGGCAGGAGAAGTCATTGAAACAGAACAACGCCGTTATCCCCATGTCGATCAACGTCATCGCGGCCATCATGGTGGCTACGGTGTTATATATCGCGCAGGATATCGCCGCTCCGATGACGCTGGCGGTGGTCACGGGTGTGATTGTCGCGCCCTTGCTCGACGGTCTCTGCCGTCTGGGCGTTCCGGTCGGCATCGGGGCGACCCTGATCCTGTTCATGACGCTGGCGCTGATCGTCATTTCCATCGTGGCCTTCGAGCCGGTGTTCTGGCGCTTCGTCGATGCAATCCCGGCGATCCGGCAGGAAATCCGCGAGATCGTGTTCGAATTCCGCGACACGCTGCGCAACATCGGCAACGTGAACCAGGAGGTCCAGGAGGCGCTTGGCGGAGGCGGCGACGGCGGCGGTGGCGAGGATGACAGCGCGCCGGTGCCCACCGTGACCGACGCGGTCCTCGCGGCACCGGTCTTTCTGGGCCAGTTCCTGGTCTTCGCGGGCACCTTCTACTTCTTCATGGTCAACCGCCTTGATGTCTATTCCTTCCTGTCCCGCCGCCTGAGCAAGGTGGGAGAGACCGAGTTGATCAAGCGCCGCTTCCGGGTGGCAGAGCATCTGGTGTCGCGGTATTTCATCGCCATCACCACCGTGAACCTGGCACTGGGCTTCGCCGTCACCGCCGTCATGACGGCGCTTGG
Organism: Roseivivax sp. CAU 1753; assembly: GCF_054482575.1. Taxonomy (NCBI): domain Bacteria; kingdom Pseudomonadati; phylum Pseudomonadota; class Alphaproteobacteria; order Rhodobacterales; family Roseobacteraceae; genus Roseivivax; species Roseivivax sp. CAU 1753. Next base: position 321,752 of record NZ_JBTLRF010000005.1, read on the forward strand.
CATGCCGTTGCCCTATGTCTGGGGGCTTGGCGCCGCGCTTTTGAACTATGTCCTCTACCTCGGGCCGGCGGCGATGGTGGTGATGCTGCTGTTGGGCGGGCTGATCAACTTCGAAGGTCCGATGGTGGCCGCCCCGGTTGCGGCCTACCTGACCATGAACATGATCGAAGCGCAGTTCGTGACACCGGCCTTCGTCGGGCGGCACGTGTCGCTCAATCCGCTGATCGTGTTCGTGGCGCTGATCTTCGGGCTCTGGTTCTGGGGGCCGATCGGGGGCATTGTGGCGATCCCGGTTCTGGTCATCGGCGTGGCGATGAGCGACGACAATCTGGCACTGCATTCCAAGATCGCGGCCCGCGCCAATTCGGACGGCTGAGGCGGCCAGGGCGCATCCCGGCGTCATTGTCGCAAAAAGTGGTGTCGGATTGTCCCATTCCGCACGCGTCATGTTGCCGCCTGTTGCGACCTGTGGCAGAACGAAGCGGAGTTTCTGAACGAAAGAGTTTAGCGGATGTCAGATTACGCGACCCTTCGCCGGGTGATGGTGGACACACAGGTGCGCCCGTCCGATGTCACGAAGTTCCCGATCATCCAGGCCATGCTGACCGTCCCGCGCGAGGCGTTTCTGCCGGTCGACAAGGCCAAGGTCGCCTATGTCTCGGACGCCATCGACATCGGTCCAGGCCGCACCGTCCTCGCGCCCCGGGTTTTCGCCAAGATGGTCGATGCGCTGGACGTCACCAATGACATGCTGGTTCTCGATATCGGCTGTGGATACGGCTATTCCGCCGCAGTCCTGGCCCATATCGCCGAAGCGGTCGTCGCGGTCGAGGAAGACACCGATCTTGCCTCCGATGCGCCGTCGATCCTGTCCGAACACGGGGCCGATAACGTCGTGCTTCACGAGGGTGCGCTCAAGGACGGGGCGCCGGACCACGGCCCCTATGACGCGATCATGGTCGAGGGCGGGGTCGAGACCCTGCCGGACGGGCTTGCGGATCAACTAAAGGACGGCGGGCGCATCGCCTGCCTGTTTGTCGAGGGTCAGCTCGGCACGGTGCGGATCGGCTACAAGATCGACGGTCACCTGAACTGGCGCTACGCGTTCAACGCCAGCGCGCCTGTTCTGCCGGGCTTTGCGAAAACGCGCGCCTTCGCACTCTGATCGGCGGGACCGCGTCGGCGGTCCTGCATGGGAAATACGGGCAGGAGGCGGCCTTATGGCGCTTACTAGGATTCTTGCGGCAGCCGGTCTGGCGGCGATCACCATCGTCGGCCACACCACGGTCAGCCGGGCCGACACGCTGGCGGACGCCATGGTCGGGGCCTACAACACCAGCGGATTGCTTGAACAGAACCGGGCCGTGCTGCGCGCCGCCGACGAAGATGTGGCCCAGGCCATCGCGGCGCTGCGCCCGGTGATCAACTGGTCGGCGGAAGTCAGCCGCGACTTCGGTGCGACCCGCAGCGCCGCCACCTTCGGCTCGGTGGCAGGCTCGGTCAGCGAAAGCGCGACCGCCGGCATCAGCGCATCGCTGCTGGTCTACGATTTCGGCCGCTCGAAACTGTCCGTCGACGCGGCGAAACAGGCCGTTCTGGCAACCCGTTACCAGCTGATCGGCATCGAGCAGCAGGTGCTGTTCCGCGCGACCCAGGCGTTTTTCGAGCTGCAGCGCAGCCTGCGCACGCTGAGCCTGCGCCAGAACAACCTCAACGTCATCGCGCGCGAATTGCGCGCCGCCCGCGACCGCTTTGAAGTGGGCGAGGTGACCCGCACCGACGTGGCGCTGGCCGAGGCCCGCCTTGCCGAGGCGCGCAGCCAACTGGCCGTGGCGCAGGGCAGCGTGGCGCGCGCGCAGCAGGAATACCTGCGCGCCACGGGCCGCCGTCCGGGCACCTCCAACGTGCTGGGCTCGGTGCCGAAGATCCCCGCCTCGGTCGAGGCCGCGACCGCCATCGCGCTCAAGACCCAGCCGGACCTGATCGCCGCGCAATACGCCGTCACCCTGGCCGAATTGAGCATCCAGATCGCCGAGGCGACGCTGAAGCCCTCGGTTAACCTCTCCGGCAGCTACGGGTATACGCAGGACCTTGACGATCTGGACAATTTCTCGCGCGGCGGGTCGATCTCCCTCGGGGCGTCCGGGCCGATCTATCGCGGCGGCGCGCTGACCTCGGCGTTGCGTCAGGCGGTGGCCAACCGCGACCAGCGCCGCGCCAACCTGTATGTGGTGTCGGAGAACGTCCGCCAGAACGTGTCGAACGCCTATGTCAACGTGCAGGTGTCGCGTTCGGCGATTGAGGCGGGCCGCCGTCAGGTCGAGGCCGCGCAGGTCGCGTTCAACGGCATCCGCGAAGAGGCACAGCTTGGCGCGCGCACCACGCTGGACGTGCTCAACGCCGAGCAGGACCTGCTCGATGCGCGCACGCTGCTGATTTCGGCGCAGGTGGATGAATATGTCGCGGCCTATAACGTGATCGCGGCGATGGGTCGGCTGACCGTGGCGGACCTCAACTTGCCGGTGCAGCAATACGATCCGACCGCCTATTACAACCTCGTCAAGGATGCCCCGGCCCTGTCGCAGCAGGGCGAGCAGCTCAACCGTGTCCTGAGAGCGATTGGAAAAGATTAAGGTTTTTCCGATCTGTTGTGCGGAATCAGGGGTGCGGTTACACTCACTCCTTGAGGTAGAGCGGTGAACCATATGTCGAAACCAGTTTCGAACGTCGAAATCGAGGACGTTCTGGCGTCCATCCGTCGGCTTGTGGCCGATGACGGGCGCGGATCGGCGGCGCGCGCGTTGCAACCCGGCCCGGTCGACCCGCCAAGGACGCTGTCCGACGCGGTGCAGAATGGCCAGGCGCGCGAGGTCTCGGCAGCCGACCGTCTGATCCTGACCCCCGCACAGCGCGTCGCCGAACAGGACGCGCCAGAGCGGGACGCACCCGCGCCCGAGGAATGGGCCGCGGACGACGGCCATGATCCAGACCATGAAGCCCACCATGATACGGGCCATGAAGCCCACCATGACACGGGCCACGACGCCCACCATGACACGGGCCACGACGCCGAAGCCCATGCCGCGCAGGACCATGCGGCCAATGACGATGCGCCGTTCGACGATGCAGCGCAGGACCACGCCGCCGGTCATGAGGACGCGCGGCACCACGACGCGCAGGACGATGAACAGGACCACGGCGCCCCTGACGCGGCAGCCACCGAGCCGTCGGAACTGCCGCCGGTCCTGCTGACCGAACCGCATCGCATCCTGCCGCCCGACGCGCCGATGATCGCCTATGCCACGGCGCTGGAAGAGGGGCAGGAATCCGCGGTCGCTTTCCCGGACGACGCCGAAACCGACGCCGGTGACCCGGATGACGGCGGGCAGGCGGATGCCGCCGATGCAACGGATGCAACGGACCGTCACCGGGACGCGCCGCGCGAAAATGATGAAAATGCGCAGGATAATGCGCCCGACACCGCCGACAGCCTGCTCGCGCAGGTGGTCAAGCAGGAACTGACCGCCGCGCTCAAGGCGCAGATGGCCAGCACGCCGCATCCGACCGCCCAGAGCGACGATCAAGGCGACCCGGCGCCCCAACATGACGCGGTCCAAGCCTCTGACGCGGTCGATCCGCAGCCCGCCCCGGCGGTGACGCCCGAAGCCGCCGCGCCAGACGCCCAGCCCGCGCCGGACGCCCAGCCCGCGCCCGAACAGGCCGCCGTGCGCCCACGTCCGCGCCCGACCCGCCATACCGCGCCAGACGACAGCGGCGCGCGTTTTGTGCCGCCGCCGCGATCCGGGCTCAGCCTAGAACAGAAGATCGCAGAGCTCGAGGCGATGATCGGCGACAACGGGTCCGAGGAATGGGACGACGAGACACCGGGGCAGGGCGGCAATGCCGGGTTTGCCAAGAGCTTCGGTTCCGCCCTCGAATGGGAGGACGCGCCGCAGGTCGATGCGATGTTCCGGACCCGTCGCGCGGGCGAACTGGCCGAAATGGCCGATGACCTCGACGAAGATGTCGCGGGCGACACGCCGGCCGCGCCGCTTGCAGGGCTCGACGATGCGGACATGCGCGCGCTGGTTGCCGATATTGTGCGCAGCGAATTGCAGGGCGCACTGGGCGAACGGATCACCCGCAACGTGCGCAAGCTGGTCCGCCGCGAGATCCAGCGCGCGTTGATGAACCAGACCTACGAATAACCGCGGACGCGGTTGCCCGGCACGTGGCGGGCGATCTGCCGCGCGGGGGCCGCGTCTACGCCCGGCCCGCGCCCTGTATCGCGCCCTGTGCCGCGCATCAGCCCGGCAGGTCCGAATAAAAAAGGCGCGCCCGGGGGCGCGCCAAGATCAGGTCTGAAATCTCGGAAGGATCAGGCGGCTTCGGCCTGCAACGCCGCATTGCGACGCTCGCTCTCTTCGCGCGACAGCGCGACAGAGGTACGGACCCCCTTCGAGACGAATTCCATGAGACCGCCAACGACACGTTCGTTGGGGTCGATTCCCGCGCAGCTCAGAACTTCGCGACCGTCGCGCGACCGCGCCCAGCGGGCGATCTGCTCGGGGCCGTTTCCGTATTTCTTGTCGTCGGCGATGGCATCATCAAGTGCGGCAAGCACAACGGCTGCGAAGAGTTTGCGGGCACGGTTGCCCTGCTCCGCGTTGAACGCCGTTCCGTCAACGAAATCTCGCATGTGTCGTCCTTCTGATTATTGGTCTTGTCCTTCGGGCGTGAGGGTTCTTATGACCTATCCCACCCGATTCGGATACAGCAGTATTGCATAGCTCCATTGCGCTTCGCGCATGTCTCCACGTCAGCCCGCCACCGCCTTCCACGATATATGGTAAGGTTGCAGGGTGTCTGATGGCCATATATAGGGGGCGTCACGATCCGATCAACCCATCGACAAAGAATTGCCACATGCCCAAAATCAACGGAAACGAGATACGCCCCGGCAACGTGCTCGAGCACAACGGCGGCCTTTGGGCCGCGGTCAAGGTCGACCATGTAAAACCCGGAAAAGGTGGTGCTTTTGCGCAAGTCGAGATGCGCAACCTGCGCAACGGCTCGAAGCTGAACGAACGGTTCCGGTCCGCCGACAAGGTCGAGCGCGTGCGCCTTGAACAGCGCGACATGCAGTTCCTGTTCGAGACCGACGGCATCATGACCTTCATGGATGCCGAAACCTACGATCAGGTGGAACTGCCCGCGGAACTCCTTGGCGACAGGCGGCCCTTCCTGCAGGACGGCATGACCATTCTCGTCGAATTTTACGAAAGCGAGGCGCTGAACGCGACGCTGCCGCAGAAGGTGACCTGCCGCGTTGCCGAAACCGAGCCGGTGGTGAAGGGCCAGACCGCTGCCAATTCGTTCAAGCCCGCGATCCTCGACAATGGCGTCAAGATCAACGTGCCGCCCTTTGTCGGGCAGGACGAGGATGTCGTCGTCAACACCGAGACGATGGAGTATTCCGAACGCGCCTGATCGGCCCCTCGAGACGCAAATAGCCGCGGCGCCCTGGGCCCGCGGCTTTTTTCATGCGCCCCGCCGCGACCCTAGACGCCAAGGTCGTCCAGACACCGCGTCACCAGCGACAGGTAGCGCTTGCCGAACAGCCGCAGGTGCACCAGCGCGGGCCAAAGCTGATAGATCGGGCGGCGCGCCTCGTGCCCGGGCTCCAGCTTGCCGTAACCGCGCCAGAACGCCGCGTCAGGTGCGCCGAACAGCGTCAGCATCGCCAGATCGACCTCGGCATGGCCGTAATAGCTTGCCGGATCGATCATGTAGGCCCGCCCGCCCGACACACGCACGTTGCCGCCCCACAGATCGCCATGCAGCAGCGCGGGCCTCGGGGCGGCGGGCAGGCGGTCGTGCAACGACGCCGCCAGCGCCGCGACCCGGTCTGCCAGATCGGCATCGAGATGGGGCAGATGCGGCACCAGCCGCCGCTCGGCCCAGAACGCGGGCCAGGAGGGCAGGCTGGCATTCTCGATCCGGACCTGGCCAAAGGCGTAGTCCTCGCTCCAGCCATAGCTGCGGCCTTCCCAGCCATGCATCCGCGCCAGCGCGGTGCCGAAGTCGCGCCAGACCCGGGTGTCACCTTCGCCTTCGGGCAGATATTCCAGGCAGATCAGGCCGTGTTCGACGTGCAGCACCCGGGGCACCGGCGCGTGCAGCAGCGCCATTTCGGCCAGCATCCGCGCCTCGGCATCCACCATCGGCCCGCGTTTGGCCACCAGCATCTCGCCATTGCCCAGCACCACCAGCGCGACCTCGGAAAGATCGCCGCCGTGCAGCGGCTCGACGCGCGCGACATCGGTGCCCAATGCGTCCAGAAGCGGCTGCGGCAGGCTCATGCCGGCCACGCGAGGTCTGCGTCACCCGCGGTCATGCCGTCTTCCGCCCGCGCAAAGCGCAGATAGGCAAGCCCCGCGCCATCCGCCTGCGTGTACAGCGTGCCGGCCGGTTTGCCGTCGGCCAGGATCTCGGTGCCCACCGGGGCCGCCCCGGTGACCGTGACCCGGGCGAGGCCCTTTTTCAGTTCGGTCTTGTGCTTCATCCGGGCGGTCACTTCCTGCCCGACATAGCAGCCCTTGCGGAAGTCGACGCCGTTCAGCCGCTCGAACCCCATCTCGAGGATGAAGCTTTCGGGGGTCAGCTCGACGCCGGTTTCGGGCACGCAGGCAGCCACCCGCAGCGCATCCCAATCGACGCCGTCCTCCGAGGCGCGCCCGTCATAGGCCCGCCACCCCATGCGCGGGTCGCGCGGATCGGCGAAGGCCCCCTCGGGCGCGGCGCCGGTGCCGCGGGCGACGGCGATGTCTGTCTCTTCGATGGCGATTTTGGCGCGCAGCTTGTAAAATCCAAGCGCGCGCTTCAGGTCGGCCACCAGCGCTGTCGCCACGTCGATCAGGATCGCGTCGCCGTCGGCCACGAGAAAGAAATCCGACCGGTATTTCCCCTGCGGCGTCAGCAGCGCGGCATAGACCGGACCATCGCGCAGCGCATCGAGGTCGTTGGTCACCAGGTTCTGCAGGAAGTGATGCGCTTCCGCGCCCGAGATGCGCAGCACCGTTCTGTCGGTCTCGCTCATGTTGGCCTCATTTCGTGTGTTTGCCTAACCTAGTGGCTGGGCCGTGGTCTGCAACCGGGCAGGGCGGTCAGTCCGCATCGCGGATCTGCAGGTTGTGCAGGTCGGCGTAAAGTCCGCCCTCTGCCACCAGCGCGTCATGGGTGCCCTGTTGGACCGCGCGGCCGTGGTTCATCACCACGATCTTGTCGGCGTTGCGGATCGTCGACAGGCGGTGCGCGATGATCAGCGTGGTGCGTTCGCGCGCCAGCGTATCGAGCGCGGCCTGCACGTCGGCTTCGATCTGCGCATCCAGCGCCGAGGTCGCCTCGTCCAGAAGCAGCACCGGCGTGTCGCGCAGGATCGCCCGCGCAATCGCCACGCGCTGCCGCTGCCCGCCCGACAGCCGGGAACCGCGCGGTCCCACCGCCGCATCCAGCCCGCCTTGCAGTTTCGGCAGGAAATCGGTGACCCGCGCGGCATCGAGGGCGGCCTGCAGACGCGCCTCGGAGACGCCGTCCTGGCCCAGCAGGATGTTGTCGCGCAGGCTTTCGTCGAACAGCAGCGCATCTTGCGACACCACCGAAAAGACCGCCCGCAGATCGCCCAGCCGCATCGCATCGGTGCGGATGCCGTCCAGGCTCACCGTGCCCTGCTCGGGGTCGATCAGCCGCGTGAGCAGGTTGAACACGGTCGACTTGCCCGCCCCGGACGGGCCGACCAGCGCCGTCACCTGTCCGGCCTCGGCGACAAAGTCGGTGCCTTGCAGGATCGCGCCGTCGCCGTAGCTTGCGGTGACGTTGTCGAAGACGATGCGCGGCGGGGCGGTCGGCGCGGGCCTGGGGTCGACCGGATCGCGCACCTCCGGGGCAAGGTCGAACAGCTCGCGCAGTCGCTCCAGCCCCGCAAGCGCGGGCTGCAACGTGCCCGACAGGCCGCCCAGACGGCGCAGCGGTTCGAAGGCCAGGCCAATGGCGGTGAAGAAGGCGACGAAATCGCCCACGGTCTTGTCGCCCGACAGGATCTCGGAGCCGCCGAAATAAAGCACCGACGCAAAGCCCAGCCCCGACATGATGTCGATCAGACCCGGGATCGCCGCCTGCGCCGCGGAATTGCGGATCTTGATGTTGACCACCCGCTCGGCAAGGCTGCGAAACCGGCCCGCCTGGTAGTTTTCAAGCGTGTTGAGCTTGACCGGCACGATGCCGGTGAAAATCTCGTTCAGGCGCGTCGACAGGCCCGCATCCATGTCGCGCACGCGCCGCGAATTGCCGCGCAGGAACTTCTGGATCAGGAACGCCGGCAGGACCAGCAGCGGCGCGCCCACCAGCGCGACCAGCGTCCAGCGCCAGTCGATCGCGAAGGCGACCCCGAACAGCGACACCAGCGCCACCGCGTCGCGCCCCGCGCCGGTGATGAAGGCCTTCCAGACGGTGTTGATGGTGTTCACGTCGCCATTCAGACGCTGCATCAGGTAGCCCGGTCCGTAGGTCTGGTGAAAGCCGCCATCCAGCGTCATGATATGACGCAAAAGCGCCTCGCGCAGCTCCATCATCGAGATCGCCGAGACGCGGCTCATGATGGTCTTCTGCCCGATCCCGGCCAGCGCGCGGACCGCGAAGATCACGAAGAAAAGAATGCCGACGATGCCGATATACTGCTCGCCGCCCGCGACGAAGACCTTGTCGAACATCGGCTTCATCATGTACGACAGCGCCCCGAACATCGCCCCCTCGATCGACATCAGCAAAAAGGCAGCGATGAACCAGGGCCAGTGCCGGATCAGGTAGTCGCGCCAGACCCAGGCGAACAGCGCCACGCGTTCCCGGAAGGTGTTGTCTTCGGTCTCGTAGCTGTCCGAAACCTTGAGGCGGGTTTTCCTGCTCATTCCGGCGGTGCCAGGTCGGCGGCCGGGCGCTTTTCGTCGAACCCGGCTTGCAGACGGGCGGCGCGGTATTCGTTGCGGATCCAGTCCTCGAACCCGATGCGCCCCAGCGCCTGCCGCGCCTCATAGACATCGAGGATGTAGTCCTGGATGCCGGTGCTGGTGAACTTCAGGTGCATGTAGCGCAGGCCAAGCTGCTTGCGCGCCTCGGGGATCGTCGCGTTCTCGAACACCAGAAGATAGATCGCACCCAGCAGGCCGGTGCGGTCCGCTCCGGATTTGCAGTGGAAAACCAGCGGTTTGTCCGCGTGTCTTAACGCATCTATCGCGGTCAGGATGCGCTTCTTGCTCGACGCGTGGCGCGCCCAGAGCTTGGCATCGATCAGCGTCAGGCCAAGCTCCTCGCAGATTTCGCGCTCGAACAGGTAAAACGAGAACTTGTCCGGCCCGCGCAGGTTCACCACGGTCTTGATGCCCATCCGCTTGAAGGCGCGAAAGCGCCGGTCGGTCGGATGGTTGGAGCGGTAGACGCCGGGGGCGATCTCGAAGAAATTGGTCCAGAAACCGCGCAGGATGCCGTGGTCGAACAACGCCATGTGCACCCGCGACCAGAAACGGTCGCGCGGCGTCGAGATATCCTTCCCGAACGATCGCATCAGGCGGCGCTCCGCCTCGGCGATCCGGTTCCATACTGTTCTGATCATCGGGTCCGGCATCAGGCTCCTGTCACGCAAGGGGGTGTAACCGCTTGGGCGACCGTGCGAAAGCCTTCGCGACCGCACCGCCGCCGAAACGTGACGCGATTGACGCCGCAGGCGGCGGGGGTAGGGTGCGAAATGCGCCCGTGCCTTGCGGCGCAGCCCCAGGAAGGTCTTCGCCCCATGTCACTCGCCCACGGTCGCCCCTACCTTGCCATTCCCGGACCGTCGGTGATCCCGGACGCCGTGCTGCAGGCGATGCACCGGCCCGCGCCCAATATTTACGAAGGTGCGCTGGTCGACATGGTCGCGGGCATGGTGCCCGACCTCAAGCAGGTGGCGCGCACCGACGGACACCTGGCGATCTACATCGCCAATGGCCATGGCATCTGGGAGGCGGCGCTGGCCAATACCGTCGCCCCCGGCGAGACGGTGCTGGTCTGCGCCACCGGCAGCTTCGGGCACGGCTGGGCGGACATGGCGCGCGCGATGGGCATCGAGGTCGAAATCCTCGAGTTCGGCAGGCAGGCGCCAATCGATGCCGACCGCCTGAGATCGCGGCTTCTTGACGATGCGGGCGGGCGCATCAAGGCGGTGCTGACGGTGCATGTGGATACCGCGTCCTCGATCCGGTCGGACGTGGCCCTGTGCCGTCAGGCGCTGGACGCCGCCGGTCACGCGGCGCTGTTGATGGCCGATTGCATCGCGTCGCTGGCCTGCGACCGCTACGAGATGGACCTCTGGGGGGCGGATGTGACGCTTGCGGCCTCGCAGAAGGGGCTGATGGTGCCGCCGGGCATGGGCTTTGTGTTCTTCAACGACCGCGCCGCCGCGGTGCGCCGCGCCATGCCCCGCGTCAGCCGCTACTGGGACTGGTCCGAACGCGCTGCGCCCGAGATGTTCTACCAGCATTTCTGCGGCACCGCACCGACCCACCACCTGTTCGGGCTGCGCTGTGCGCTCGACATGATCCTGGCCGAGGGGATGGAGGCGGTCTGGACGCGCCACGCCACGCTGGCCCGTGCCATCTGGGCGGCGGCGGATGTCTGGTCCGAGGGCGGGCCGCTGCGCCTGAACGTGGCCGATCCGGCCCATCGCAGCCACGCGGTGACGGCGCTGCGCGTCGGCGCGCCGTACGGGGCGCGGCTTCGGGCCTGGACGGCGGACCAGACGGGGGTGACCCTGGGCATCGGATTGGGCATGATCGAAGAGGGTGACCCCAGGGGCGACGGCTTTTTCCGCTTCGGACATATGGGCCATGTCAACGCGCATATGATCCTGGGACTCGTGGGCACGGTCGAGGCCGGACTGACGGCGCTTGGCGTGCCGCATGGGGCAGGTGGCGTGTCGGCGGCGGTCCAGGTCATCGCCGAGGCCAGCGCGGCGGCGACTGGCGCACGAGGGGCGCAGACATCACAAACACCGCAGACCACGACCCCGGCCCGGTGCTGCGACTAGGCGCCGGATCAGGTCCGGCGCGCCGCCGCGCCCGCGCCGCCCGGATCCGCCCGCGCGCCCGTGGCGACGCCCGCGCGCGCCCTAGCCATGCCGACGCTCGGCGATCCGGTCGAGCAACGCTTTCATGACCCAGGACAGCGCCAGCACCACCGGCAGTCCGAACAGCACCCAGATCACGCCCAGGATCCAGAACAGGTTGATCGCGCCCATCACCAGGGCAGGAACGGTATAGTTGGGGGCCGTGCCCCGGGGATGATGCTGCATGATCCGACCGCCTCCTTGACTCGTGAAGACAACGATAGGCCGGTGCCGGATGATTGAAAGCCTAGCGCGCGATCGCGGCGGTCACATCTTCGAGCGCGCCCGGCAGCACCTCCTCCAGCACGTCGAGGTCCTGATCGCGTCCGCAACTCACCCGGATACAGCGGTTCTGGGGGGCCTCGAAGGGCATCCGCACGAACACCCCGCGCGCCCCGAGCGCGGCGACCAGCGCCCTGGCATGGGCACCGTCCCGGCCACAATCGAGCGTCACGAAATTGGTGGCCGAGGGCAGGGGCACCAGACCGTTGGCCACGGCGATCCGCCCGATCCGGTCCTTGGCGCGCCGCACTTCAGCCTGCACATGCGCCAGCCAGTCGCGATCCCCGAGTGCGGCCAGTGCCGCCGCCTGCGCCACGCGGGTCATGCCGAAATGATCGCGCACCTTGTCGAAAGCCCGGATCAGGTCGCGCGCGCCGGTGGCATAGCCGACACGCAGCCCCGCCATCCCATGCGCCTTCGAGAAGGTGCGCATGCGGATCACGCGCGGATCCTCGGGGTCGATCCGGGGCGCGGTGCCCTCGGGCGCAAATTCGATATAGGCCTCGTCAAGCAGCAGCAGCGTACCTTCGGGCAGATCGTCCAGCGCCGCCTCGATGGCGCGGCCCTCATGCCAGGACCCCATCGGGTTGTCGGGATTGGACAGGTAGACCAGTTTCGCGCCGGTTTCACGCGCCCTGTCGATCAGCGCGGGCAGATCCTCTCGATCCTCGCGGAACGGCACCTTGTGCAGCACCCCGCCAAAGCCGGTAACGTGGTAGTTGAAGGTCGGATAGGCCCCGTTCGACGTCACCACCGGGTCGCCCGGTTCGATCAGCAGCCGCACCAGCGTGCCCAAGAGCCCGTCGATCCCGGCCCCGATCACGATGTTGTCGGGCGCGGTCCCCATCGCCTCTGCCAGCGCCGCCTTCAGCGCGTGATTGGTCGCGTCCGCGTACATCCAGACGTCGGGTGCGGCGGCACGCAGCGCGGCCAGCGCCCGGGGCGACGGACCGAACACCGATTCGTTGGCGCCCAGCCGTGCCCGGAAGGGGCGACCGGTCTGCCGCTCCTGCACTTCGGGGCCGACGAAGGGCACGTCGGCGGGCAGGCTCTGGGCGAGGCGGGTCAATCTGGGTCCGGTCATGGGCGCGGAGTATGCGGATCGGCGTGGCGGACCACAAGGCCCGCCGCGCCGCGCGTCACCGGGTCAGCACCGGATCGCCGCGCACATGGCTCCGGTCCTCGATCGCGTGCAGCAGGAAATGCGCCACGTCGCTGCGCGAGATCAGCCCCATCCGCCAACTCTCGGGGTCGGTCAGCACCTTGTATTTCCCGGTCATCGGACGCTTGGTCAGGATCACCGGGCGCGCGATGGTCCAGTCCAGATCCGAAGCCATGACCATCTCTTCCTGGCGGGTCTTGTCCTTGTAGGGCTCGCCCAGCAGGAACGCGTGGCCCTGACGTTCGATCCAGCTCAGCGCCCGGATCGACCGGCCCGCGCCGATCCCGGTCACGATCAGCAACCGCTTCGGCCCGTGTTCGGCCATCAGCGGCAACAGCGCCTCGGTTGCCTTGGAAAACAACGTCACCGGCTTCCAGATCATCGCCACGCTTTCCTCGATGCCAAGGCACATCACCACCGCGTCGACCCCCGCAAGCGCCGGGGCCAGGTCGTCGGGATCGGTGGCATCGCCCGGCCATCGCTCCAGCCGGTCGTGCTCCAGCGTCATCTCTGCGGCGCTGCGCGCGAAGGCCCGCATCTCGTGGCCGCGTCCGAGACCGTAGCGCACCACCTCGAGCCCGATGCCCTTGGTCGCGCCAATCACCAGTATCTTGCTCATGTCCAATCTCCTTTGTCCCCTAGGTAAGCGGGGCGTTGCCAAAGAAAAGGCGCGCCGCTGCTTGACGGCGCGCGGCCCAGCCGTCACCTATCGCCCAGCCCAACAACAGCCGAGCACGATGGCCCGACGCACCGCCCCCTTTGCCCCGTTCGAATGGATGATTGCCTGGCGCTACCTGCGCGCCAAACGCGCCGAGGGGGGCGTCAGCGTGATGACGTGGATCAGCCTTCTGGGCATCACGCTCGCAGTTTTCGCGCTGATCGCGACGCTGGCGGTGCGCTCGGGCTTCCGGGCCGAATTCGTGGACACGATCCTCGGGGCCAATGCCCATGTGACCGTCTATGCCGCCGAGACGCGCAATGCCGACGGCATCGTCAGCCGCTCCTTCGCCGATTTCGACGCCCGGGCGTCGCGCCTCGCCGAGGTGGCGGGGGTGACCCACGCGGCCGCGATCGTCAAGGGACAGGTCATGGCCAACGCCAACGGGCGCAATTCCGGCGTCGAGGTCTTCGGCATGGCGGTCGACGACCTGCGCACCCTGCCGCGCATCGTCGATCCCGAAACCGGCAGCGGCGACATCGCCCGCTACGGCGACGGCATCGCCATCGGGTCGGGGGTGGCGCGCGAACTGGGCGTGTGGATCGGCGATCCGGTCAAGCTGATCTCGCCCGACGGGGTCAAGACCGCCTTCGGCCAAAGCCCGCGCGTCAAATCCTACGAGGTGGTCTACATCTTCAACGCGGGGCGCTACGACATCGACCGCACCCGCATCTACATGCCCTTCGCCGAGGCGCAGCTCTACTTCAACCGCGACGGTCTGGCGGACGAGATCGAGGTCCGCGTGGACGACCCCGAAACCGTGGCCACGCTGCGGCCCGCGCTGCAGCAGGCGGCGGGCAACGGGACCTATACCTGGACCTGGCAGGACGCCTCGGGCGGCTTTCTCAACGCGCTCGAGATCGAGGATAACGTGATGTTCGTGATCCTCTCGATCCTGGTGCTGATCGCGGCGATGAACATCACCTCTGGGCTGATCATGCTGGTCAAGAACAAGGGCCGCGACATCGGCATTCTGCGCACCATGGGTCTGACCGAGGGCGCGGTGCTGCGCGTGTTCTTCATCTGCGGCGCGTTCACCGGCATCATCGGGACCGCGGCAGGGGTGGTCCTGGGATGTCTCTTCGCGATCTATATCGACCCGATCTTCTCGCTGGTGAACTACCTGGCCGGCGGCGGGGTGTGGGACCCGTCGGTGCGCGGTCTCTATCAGTTGCCGGCCGAGCTGCAACTCGGCGACGTGATGTCCGCCGTCAGCCTGTCGCTGGGCCTGTCCTTCATCGTAACGATCTTCCCGGCCCGTCGCGCGGCCCGGATGAACCCGGTGGAGGCGCTGCGGTATGAGTGATCCGACGCTGCGTCTTTCGGGTATTTCCAAAAGCTACAACAAGGGCTTGCCGGGTGAAGTGCACGTCCTGCGCGAGGTTGATCTGGCGGTGGCCGCCGGTGAGGTCGTGGCGCTGGTGGCGCCCTCTGGCGCGGGCAAGTCGACGCTGCTGCATATCGCCGGGTTGCTGGATACGCCCGATGCCGGAACAGTGGCCATCTCGGGTCAGGACATGACCGGGCAGTCGGACCGTCGGCGCACCCGGATGCGCCGCGAAACGGTAGGCTTTGTCTACCAGTTTCACCACCTTCTGCCCGAGTTCACCGCCGAGGAAAACGTTATTCTTCCGCAGCTTGCAAACGGAACTTCGCGCAGGGACGCTGCTGCGCGCGCGGCAGAGCTGCTGGCCTCGGTCGGCATCTCGGACCGCGCCAAACACCGGCCCGCGGCGCTGTCGGGCGGCGAACAGCAGCGCGTCGCCTTCTGCCGCGCCATGGCCAACGCGCCGCGCCTTCTGCTGGCGGACGAGCCCACCGGCAACCTCGATCCCGAAACCTCGGACCGGGTGTTCGCCGCGCTGATGCAGCTGGTGCGCGACACCGGGCTCGCGGCGGTGATCGCCACGCACAACCTCGATCTGGCCGCCCGCATGGATCGGCAGGTCGTGCTCGACCAGGGTCGCCTGCGCGCCCGCTAGGCCTGTTAAGCCTGCGCCCTGTCACGGATTCGTTTCTCGCTGTAACGCGGCGCGGCGCTATCTTCCGTGGTGTCAGTGAATGAGGAAGTCCATGCCCCGAACAGCCGCCTTTTCCTTGCCCGCGACCGTCGGTGCGGTCCTTGCCCTCTGCCTTGCGACCGCGCTCGCGCCGCCGGTCTCCGCCGCATCCGTTCCGTTCGACAAGAGCTGGAAAGTGCAGCGCTTTTCGATCTTCTCCGGCAACGATTACGACTTTAACGGCTCCAGCATGTCGGTGGTGTCAGACGGCACCGTCTCGATCGCCTATCGCCCGCTGGCGGAAAGCGCCTGGGGCGCGCGGGCGGCGCAATGGGCGTGGTCCGTGACGGATGGCGTGCCCGCCACCGACCTGACGCAGAAGGGCGGCGACGACCGCAACCTGGCGCTTTATTTCGTGTTCTTGCCCGAGGCCGATGCAAAGGCCTTGCAGGGCGCGTCGATCACCCGGCTGCTGAACGAGGACGCGATCCGCGCGCTGGTCTATGTCTGGGGCGGCGACCATGCCCGCGGCGATGTGCTGCCCAGCCCCTATCTCGGCGACCGCGGCAAGACCGTGGTGCTGCGCGGATCGGGCACCGGCGCGCATATGGAAAACGTCGATCTGGCGCAGGACTACGCCCGGGCCTTCGGCGGCACCCCCGGTGCGCTTGTGGGCATCGCCGTGTCGGGCGACAGCGACGATACCGAAACCCGCATCGACGCGCGGCTCAGCGATCTGGCCGTCGACTAGGCCCTCTGGGTGATCCACACGCCAAGTGCCATGACCGTTATGCCGGTCATGCGCGTCAGGGTCAGCGGCGAGGGCCGCGCGCCGAACAGGCCGAACTGGTCGATCAGCGCCGCCGACACAAGCTGCCCGATCAGCACGAAGAACACCGCGTTGCCGACGCCGAAATGCGGCGCGATATAGGTCACCGTCAGCACGTAAAACGCCACGAACAGACCGGCCAGGAACAGGTGTCTGGGCGCGCCCGCCGCCCGAGCCAGCGCCCCCGGTCCGGTGACCAGCAACACGGTGGCGGTTGCCGCAAATGCCACCATGAACAGGATCAGCGCCGCCGCCGCCGGCGATGCCATGCGAATGCCAAGCGCGGCATTGAGCGCGGCCAGCAGCGGAATGCCAATTCCAGCCAGAAACATGATTGCGGCATAGTGGAGCATGGCGTGTCCTTCCGGTTGACCTTGCGGCGACACTCTAGTGTGCATGCGGGGGTGTCACGTGGAAAACGCGACAACCCGCCGCCCGCCCGTTCCCGGTGCAATCCGCCCTTGCGCGGACGCCCGCGTTGCCGGAAACAGGGCCGCAAAGGACAGGAGTAGCGACATGACCATGTTTCGATTTGCCATCGCGGGCCTTGCCATGAGCGGCCTCGTGGCCTGCGAAATGGACGCGGTCCCCGGTGGTCCGGCAGGCGGCGACGGTGCCGATGCCATGCCCACCGAAGCGGAAGGCGCGCGGCTGTTCGTCGAATATTGCGTGGTCTGTCACGGCACCGGGGGCAAGGGCGACGGGCCGATGGCGCGGGCAATGACCAAGCCGCCGCTGGACCTGACGCTGCTCAGCGTGCGCAACGGCGATGTCTATCCGGCGCGCAAGGTGCTCTCGACCGTCGACGGCTATGCGCGCTCGGACCTGTCCGGGCCGGGCATGCCCGAATTCGGCGACATGCTGTCGGGCGACCTCGTGCCCTACGATTCCGGCGATGGCGTGCTGACGCCGACGCCGCGCACCCTGGTGGCGCTGACCGAATACCTGCGCACGATCCAGGCCACGCGCTGACGCGGAACGGACGGCGCGCCCGGTGTTGACGGGCGGGCGCCTCGGGGAGGGGCATGACGTCAGCTGCCGACGATGCGGCGCACCATGGTCCAGTAAAGCGCCTCGATCTCGGCCAGACTCAGCCGTCCGCCTTCCCGGAACCAGGTGTTGACCTGGGTCAGCATGCCGATCACCGCGAAGGCGGCGATCCGGGGGTCGGCGATGTCGAAGGTCCCGCTGTCGCGCCCGTCGCGCAGGATGTCGACCAGCGCCCCTTCATACTGACGGCGCAGCGCCTCGATCTCGGCGAAATGATCGGGCTCGAGGTTGCGCAACTCCATGTACGAGATGAAGACCGCCTCCGGACGCTCGGCGTTGTAGCGGATGTGAAAGCGGGTAAATGCCTCTAGCCGGTCAAGCGGCGTTCCGGGCCCGTCCTGCGCGGCATAGGCCGCCAGCAAATCGGTCATGTGCCGCTGCAACAGCATGAACAGCAGTTGCTGCTTGTCGCGCGTGTAATTGTAAAGCGCCCCGGCCTGCACCCCGACCTCGGCGGCGATCTGGCGCATGGATACGGCGGCAAAGCCGTGGCGCGCGAACAGCGTCAGCGCCGCGCGCTCGACGCGCGGGCCGGTGATGTCGGAATGGGAACCGCGCGTGCGTGCCATTCCGCGAGTGTGTATTGAACGCCTGTTCAGATCAAGCGCCTTCATCCTTGCCAAGCCCCGACCCCTCGGGCAAGACAGAAGCATCGCCGGATCGGATTGTCGATGCATCGCCTGTTCTGCCTTCTCTTGCTTGCGTCCTGCGCGCAGTTTCCCGAGCTTGATGCGACGGCGACGCCCGGCGTGGCCGAGGCCGACTATCCCGACCTTCTGCCGCTGGACGCGCTGCTGCGCGGTCCGGTGCCGCGCGCCACCCCCGACCTGCGCGCCTCCGTGGTCTCGCGCGCGGCGTCGCTCGAAGCCCGCGCCGCCCGCCTGCGCGGCCCGGTGATCGACGCGGCGACACGGGCGCGGATGGCCCGCGGCGTGGCCGATCCCTGAGACGCGTTGCAGCGCCTGCGCCAAGTCGCTAGAGGAAGCCGCGAACCCCAGATCGGCAAAGGAGCCTTGCGTCATATGACTGAACCCCTGCGTCTCGGAATTGCAGGTCTCGGCACGGTCGGGGCAGGTGTGGTGAAAATCGTGCGGCAGAAGGCCACCCTTCTGGCCACCCGCACCGGGCGCCCGATCGAGATCGTCGCCGTCTCGGCGCGCAATCGCGACAAGGATCGCGGCGTGCGGCTGACCGATTACGCCTGGGAAGACGACCCCGTGGCCCTGGCCCGGCGCGACGATGTCGATGTCTTCGTCGAACTGATGGGCGGCTCGGACGGGCCCGCGAAGGCCGCGACGCAGGCGGCGCTTTCGGCGGGCAAGGACGTGGTCACCGCCAACAAGGCGATGCTGGCCCATCACGGGCAGATGCTGGCCGAACTGGCCGACGACACCGGCGCGGTGCTGCGCTTCGAGGCGGCGGTCGCGGGCGGCATCCCGGTGATCAAGGCACTGACCGAAGGTCTGGCGGGCAACGAGATCAGCCGCGTCATGGGGGTGATGAACGGCACCTGCAACTACATCCTGACGCGGATGGAATCGGCCGGGCTGACCTATCGGCAGGCCTTCGACGAGGCCGACGACCTGGGCTACCTCGAGGCCGACCCCGAGCTTGACGTGGGCGGGATCGACGCCGGGCACAAGCTTTCGCTGCTGGCCGCCATCGCTTTCGGCACCGAGGTCAACTTCGCGGGCGTCAGGCTGGAAGGCATCGGCAAGGTGTCGATCGACGATATCCGGCAGGCCGCCGACATGGGCTACAAGATCAAGCTGCTGGGCGTGGCGCGGATGACCGGTCGCGGGCTCGAGCAGCGCATGGCACCTTGCCTGGTGCCCGAAACCTCGCCTCTGGGCCAGCTAGACGGCGGCACCAACATGGTGGTGATCGAGGGCGACATGGTCGGCCAGATCGTGATGCGCGGTGCCGGTGCCGGCGAGGGGCCGACCGCCTCGGCGGTGATGGGTGACGTCATGGACATCGCGCGCGGGTTGCGCATCTCGACCTTCGGCAAACCCGCCCGGGCGCTGGTCGAGGCGCAACCGGCGCTGGTCTCGACACCGGCACCCTACTATCTGCGGATGCGGCTGCTCGACAAACCCGGCGCGCTGGCCAAGGTCGCGACGGCACTGGGCGATGCGGGCATCTCGATCAACCGGATGCGGCAATACGATCACTCCGCCGATACCGCGCCGGTGCTGATCGTGACCCACAAGACCACGCGCGACGCGCTGGACCGGGCCATTGCCGCGATGAGCACGTCCGGCGTGCTGGGAAGCGATCCGGTTGCGCTCCGCATCGAACAGGTCTGAGCCGATCCCCGCGGCCCTCGCGGTGGTGATCCGCGCGGGCCGGGTGCTGCTGGTGCGTCGCCGCAATCGCCCGGATGCGGGGCTCTGGGGGTATCCCGGCGGCAAGTGCGAACCGGGCGAGCCCGCCGCCGCGGCGGCGCTGCGCGAACTGACCGAGGAAACCGGCCTGCGCGCCGCCCGCGCCACGCCGCTGGGGGTGCTGCATGTGATCCGCCCCTACGCGGTCTACCGTCTGGATGCCTTCGTGTGCGCGCATGCCACCGGTGACGTGCAGGCCGCCGACGATGCCGAGGAAGCGGGCTGGTTCGGGATCGCCGATGTCATCGCCGCGCGCCTGATGATGAGCCGCGATGTCGACCGGCTCTGCCTGCGGGCGCTGGCACGGGATTTTAATTAAAATCCCGCATCGCCCTTGTTCTTGCGCTGCGCCAAGCGGGCAGGGTAGGTGTGCGGGCAACAGGAAACAGACAAGGGTCGGAGCATCGCCATGAGCGCGCACAAGGATTTCAATGATCGCATGTTGTCGCTGGGTCTCGCCCGCGTGTCCGAGGCCGCGGCGATCGCATCGGCGGACTTCATCGGGCGCGGCGACGAGAAGGCCGCCGACCAGGCCGCGGTCAACGCCATGCGCGAACAGCTCAACAAGCTCGATATCAAGGGCACCGTGGTGATCGGCGAGGGCGAGCGCGACGAAGCCCCGATGCTGTTCATCGGCGAGGAAGTGGGTTCGGGCAAGGGCCCCGGCGTCGACATCGCGCTCGATCCGCTGGAAGGCACGACCCTGACCGCCAAGGACATGCCGAACGCGCTGACCGTGATCGCCATGGGGCCGCGCGGCTCGATGCTGCACGCGCCGGATGTCTACATGGACAAGCTGGCGGTCGGGCCGGGCTTTGTCGAAGGCGTGGTCACGCTCGAGATGAGCCCGCGCGAACGGGTCGAGGCGCTGGCCCGGGCCAAGTCCTGCGCCACCCGCGACATCACCGTCTGCATCCTCGAGCGGCCCCGCCACGAGGACATGATCGCCGAGGTGCGCGCCACCGGGGCGGCGATCCGCCTGATCACCGATGGCGACGTTGCCGGTGTCATGCACACCGCCGAGCCGGACCTGACCGGCATCGACATGTATATGGGGTCGGGGGGCGCGCCCGAAGGCGTGCTGGCCGCTTCGGCGCTGAAATGCATGGGCGGGCAGATCTACGGCCGCCTGATCTTTCGCAACGACGACGAACGCGGCCGCGCCGCCAAGGCCGGGATCACCGATCTCGACCGGATCTATTCGCGCGATGAAATGGTCACCGATCACGTCATCTTCGCCGCCACCGGCGTGACCTCCGGCTCTTTGGTGCCGGGGATCAAGCGCGAGGTCGGCTACCTGACCACCGAGACGATCCTGATGCGCTCGAAGACCGGGTCGGTCCGGCGCATGGTGTATCGCAACCCGACTGGGCACTGAGGCGGGCAGGGGTGCGCGGATCGCGGGGCGATCCCCACCGGGGGCGCTGCCCCCGGACCCCCGGAGTATTTCTGGTCCGATCATGAGGGGCGCGCGCGCGTGAGTTTTCTGGGTGTCGAGACGTCGCTGACCGAACGGCGCTGGGTAGGGCCCGCGCCCGAGCTGCAGCGGCAGGCCGAGGCCATGGCGCAGGAGACCGGTCTTGCCGCACCGGTCTGTGCCACCCTGGCGCGGCTCGGTGTTACTGGGGCGGAGGCGGCCCGGTATCTCGACCCCAAGCTGCGCGATCTGCTGCCCGACCCGCGCGGTCTGCGCGACATGGAGCGCGCCGCCACACGCGTGCTCGGGGCGGTGCGCAAGGGCGAGCGCGTGGCGGTGTTTGCCGATTATGACGTCGATGGCGGCGCCTCGGCGGCGCTGTTGATCGACTGGTTCCGACAACAGGATCGCGGTGTCACGCTCTATGTGCCGGACCGCATCGACGAGGGCTATGGCCCCAACGTGCCGGCCATGACCGACCTGGCCGCGACCCACGATCTGATCATCTGCGTCGATTGCGGCACGCTTTCGCACGCGCCCATCGCGGCGGCGGCGCATAGGGCGGATGTGGTCGTGCTGGATCACCATCTGGGCGGCGAGACCCTGCCGCCGGCCGTCGCCGTGGTGAACCCCAACCGGCAGGACGAGGATGGCGCGCTGGCGCATCTGTGTGCCGCCGCCGTGGTGTTCCTGATGCTGGTGGAATGCGGGCGCCAGATCCGTGCGGATGGCGGGCAGGGGCCCGACCTCATGGCCATGCTCGATCTGGTGGCGCTGGCGACGGTGGCGGATGTCGCGCCGCTGCGCGGGGTGAACCGGGCGCTGGTGCGGCAGGGGCTTCAGGTCATGGCACGCCGCGCGCGGCCCGGCCTTGTGGCGCTGTCGGACGTGGCCCGGCTGGGCACCGCGCCAACCGCCTATCATCTTGGCTTTGTCCTTGGCCCGAGGGTCAATGCCGGGGGGCGCATCGGCGCTGCCGATCTCGGGGCGCGCCTGTTGTCCACCACCGATCCGCACGAGGCCGCGGCGCTGGCCGAACGGCTGGACCTGTTGAACACCGAACGCCGCGAGATCGAGACCGCGGTCCGCGCCGCGGCCCTGGCCCAGGCCGAGACCCGCAATCTCGATGCGCCGCTGGTCTGGGCCGCGGGCGAGGGGTGGCATCCGGGCGTCGTCGGCATCGTCGCCGCGCGTCTGAAAGAGATGACCAACCGCCCCGCCGTCGTCATCGGGCTTGAGGGCGACGAGGGCAAGGGGTCGGGCCGGTCGGTTTCGGGCGTGGATCTGGGGGCGTCGATCCAGAAGCTCGCCGCCGAGGGTCTGCTGCTCAAGGGCGGCGGGCACAGGATGGCGGCGGGTCTGACCGTGGCGCGCGATGGGGTCGAGGCGGCCATGGCGCGGCTGACCGAGTTGCTGGCACGGCAGGGGGCGGGGCAGGGCGGTGCCGCGGACCTTCGGCTGGACGGCGTGCTGATGCCCGGGGCCGCGACCATCGAGCTGATCGAGGCACTGGGCCGCGCGGGGCCCTTCGGGGCCGGTGCGCCCGCGCCGCGCCATGTCTTTCCCGATGTGCAGATCGGCTATGCCAAGCCTGTCGGCGACGGGCATCTGAAGCTGGGCTTCGGCGACGGCCTGGGGGCCAAGGTCGACGCCATTGCCTTCGGTGCCTTCGAGACCGAAATGGGGGCCGCGCTCAGCAATCACAAGGGCGCGCGCTTTCATCTGGCCGGGCGGCTCGAGGTCAATGCGTTTCGCGGGCGGCAATGCGTGCAGCTGCGACTGGAAGACGCCGCGCGCGCCGCCGGTGAAAATTCCTGAGAAAGCCCCTTGCGGCGACGCGCCGGTTTTTCTAAACACCGCGCACGCCACATCGTGGCCCGTTCGTCTATCGGTTAGGACGCCAGGTTTTCAACCTGGAAAGAGGGGTTCGATTCCCCTACGGGCTGCCACTTTTCCCCGGATTTCCTGCAGCCGTCGCATCGGCTAACCCGTGACCGGGGCATGCGCGGGCGCGGTGAAGAAACCTCTTGCGGCTTTGGGCGTGTTGGCCTAGGCAGCCGCCACAAGGATGGCCCGTTCGTCTATCGGTTAGGACGCCAGGTTTTCAACCTGGAAAGAGGGGTTCGATTCCCCTACGGGCTGCCACCCTCCCCCTGATCCCGGTTTGAACCGTTTCCGCACCGGTCTGTTGCGCCGGGCTTTCGTACAGGGTCCCTGTACCGGGTCTCGGCGCCTTTATGCGATGGCTGTTGACGGTTGCCGGGCCGGGGCGCGTGCGCGGCATGTTTCCCAGCCTGTCGCCCGGGTGCCGTCGCCCCGGGCGCGGACGCGGGCCCCGGACAGACCCGAAAACCGCCGCTGATTCCAGAAATGAGTCGGTGAACCGGCCCCGGTTGTGTTACAAGTGCGCGAATACCGGGCGGGGCAGGGGGGTGCCGCCGTGTCGTTGGTGCGGAATTTTTCCGCTCTGACAGGACTTTCGTGGACGCGATCGAGAAATTCCCGGGATTTGTGAATTTTCTGCTTGCGGGTTTTGGTGTGGGACCGTAGAAGCCCCTTCACCGGCGGCGCTGAGGCGCGGTTGGGACGCCAGACGGGGCGGCGCTGCGGTGGAGACGCCGGGGGTTGCCTGCGGGGCG
>NZ_JBTLRF010000006.1:0-96838 GCF_054482575.1 Roseivivax sp. CAU 1753
GGACTCCAAGGTCATCGTCGCCATCAACAAGGACGAGGAAGCGCCGATCTTCCAGGTCGCGGATTACGGCCTCGTCGGAGACCTCTTCGACCTGGTCCCGGAACTGACCGAGAAACTTTGAACCCGTCAGCCGGGCGATCGGCCCGGTTGCACGACCGAGCAGGCCTGTCCCGGTTGGGGCAGGCCTTTTTCCTGCGCGGCGGCGCCGGGCGGGCGCCTTGCCGGACCTTGGCGCGCAACAGATCAGCCAGAGCATCTGTCTCAGGTTTTCCACAAAGGCCCCGATCACGGCGCTGCTGCCTTCCGGTTGCGCCCGGGCGGCCTCATGTCGGATCCTCCAGCGGCCGCGGCGTGCGGATCCGGTCGGCCAGTTCCAACGCCGCGCGATCATGGGCCAGCGGGCTCAACATGCCGTCCGCGAGCAAGGCGTCGAACTCTGAAAATACCATGCCCTTGGTGGTGTGGTCTTCCCGTGGTTCGACCACCTCGACGACACCGTTGTTGTGCGATCCGAGCGCATCCAGCATCCCGCGGGTCACGAAGCTGGGGTCCGGCAGCGGCGGGATCATGGTCGCGCGAGTGGTGGCTGGCGGCGGTCGTTCCGCCATCCAGACGAGGTGCACCGGGCGCGGCAGATGCCCAAGGATCAGTTTCATCCGCGAGATCCACGCCACCTGCACCTCGCGCACGACCAGCTCGAACCGGTCTGCCGACGCTTCGAACAAGGCGGTCATCAGCGCACCGGTAAAGGTGATCTGGCTGAAGTCCACTTCCGGATACAAGGTGCACAGCGCGTCCGACGCCCTGACAAAGCGGTCATTCCGGCGCGGGTGCACCGAATAGAACCGGTTCGACATGTTCTGCGCGCCCATGACCTGCATCACGCACAGCTCGGCCTCGGCGGCGAGGCCCAGAACCTCGGGATCGTGCAGGAACAGATCGAGCCCGGCGTTCACCTGACCGAAATTCGCCACCGCGCGCCCCAGTCGATGCCCCAGAAGTTGCGGCCAGGGATCCGGCAGGAAGCGACCGAACGTCTCTGTCCCGCCAAGACAGGCAACATATCCCGCCGAAAGATCGGGCATGGGGCCACGAAACCGCAAGCGGCTTTTGCCATAGCGACAGGGCGCGTAATTGAGCCCGCCGCGGATGTCGTTGCTATACATGTTTGGCACACCGGCGTTCCTGTAAGCCTCATCTCTGACCGATTCGGTTTGAGCCTTTGTTAAGGCCGCAACTTTTCCCGACGCATTCTGGACAAGGACGGCGATCCGAACGACACGGGGTCACCGGGAAAATTTGGCAATCGAAGAAGGCAGGACATGGAGATCAGGACCGTAGGCGTCGTTGGCGCCGGGCAGATGGGCAACGGAATCGCGCATGTGATGGCCATGGCAGGCTATGACGTCATCCTGAACGACATCAGCGCCGATGCGCTCGAGGCGGCGGTCGCCCAGATCGGCGCGAACCTCGACCGGCAGGTCAGCCGCGACAAGATCACCGCCGGGGATCGGGACGCGGGGCTGGCACGGATCACGACGACGCAGGTGCTGACCGAGCTGGGCGCGACCGATCTGGTCATCGAGGCCGCGACCGAACGCGAAGACATCAAGACCCAGATCTTCGAGACCCTTGCCCCGCACCTGAACGCCGACACGATCCTGACCACGAACACCTCGTCGATCTCGATTACCCGGCTGGCAAGCCGCACCGACCGGCCCGAACGCTTCATGGGGTTCCATTTCATGAACCCGGTTCCGGTGATGTCGCTGGTCGAGCTGATCCGCGGCATCCAGACCGATCAGGCGACCTACGAGACCTGCCTCGGCGTGGTCGAACGGCTGGGCAAGACCGCTGCCAGCGCCGAGGATTTCCCCGGCTTCATCGTCAACCGCATCCTGATGCCGATGATCAACGAGGCGGCCTATACCCTGCTCGAGGGGGTCGGCAACGTGAACTCCATCGATCAGGCGATGAAGCTGGGCGCGAACCATCCGATGGGGCCGTTCGAGCTGGCCGATTTCATCGGGCTGGATACCTGCCTTGCGATCATGAACGTGCTGCATGACGGGCTGGGCGATACCAAATACCGGCCCTGCCCGCTCTTGTCGAAATATGTCGAGGCGGGATGGCTGGGCCGGAAAACCGACCGGGGGTTCTACGATTACCGCGGTGACGTGGCGGTTCCGACGCGTTGAGGCGCGGCGCGGCATGAGGCCCCGGATCGGGGTCCGGGGCAGATGCGGCGCTGACGGCACGGACGCCACGACCGTACGCACGGGTTTGGCACCCGGCGGCCTTCTCAGGCGCGCAGTCCCGGCCCCGACCCGGGGCCTCGCGGGATGGGCCAGGCCGGAAGCTCAGCCGCCGCGCAGCGCCTCGGAATGTGCCCAGATCGGCTGATCCGGCACATGCAGCCTGAGCGTACCGCCAAGCGTCAGCCGGCCCGGCCGTTCCACCCATGCGGTCACCCCGCGCCGGTTGGCGGCGGCTGTCCTGAAGCGCTTTGCGGCCTCCGGATGGGTCGCGGCAATCTCGCGCGCGGGCAGCTGGCAGGGACGGTTCTGCATATCGACGACCAGCATTCCGCCATCGTCCAGTTGCAGCCGCGATGACGGCGGCAGGGTCGAGAAGTCCGGCAGACCACTGACCACCATGGTCGCCCCGAGCCATTCCGGGTCAAGCGCGGCCACGCCCATCTGCACCGCGATTTCGGCCAGTTCCTCGGACGACAGGATCGACAGCTGGCGCACATTGCGGATCTCGGTGCCACGCGGATATTGCGAGACGAGCCGCGAGCAGGACGGGCGGGTCAGACCGGCATGGGTGTCGCCCGGGACCCCGGCCCAGTCGAGCGCGATGTCGGTCACGGGCGCGGACCGGATTGCCTGTGTTTCGGAGGTGACACGCCCCAGCCAGACGATACTGGCGCTGAACGTCGTCGGCTTCAGCGCGGGCATCGGGTCAGACCGTCAGCGTGAAGAACAGGCGGCGGAAGGGAAACAGCACCGTACCGCTCGGGCCTTCGGGGTAGGCCTTGTCGATCACGCGTTCATACTCGGTGATCAGCCGCGTCCGTTCGTCCTTGGACAGGGCGGCCAGGATCGGACGGGCAAAGGTCGCCTCGGTGAAGCGGCGCACCGGATGGCCTTCGGCGTCGGGGGCCAGTTCCTGGTAATACTCCGTTTCCCACAAGGTGACCTGCCCAAGCGGCGACAGCAGCCGGTGATATTCCGCTGACAGCAGGACGCGGGGCAGCAACTCGCGATCGACCCTGTGCGGAAACAGCTCGTCCGCGATCTGCAGCCAGAGCCGGTGCGACGGCGCGCGGTTCTGGTTCGGCATCTGCACCGCCAGAACGCCGCCCTTGGTCAGCATCCCGGCCAGTCGCGGCATCAGCGTCTCGTGGCCATGAACCCAGTGCAGCGATGCGTTGGCGAAGATCATCGCGGGCGGCGTCTCGGCCCGCCAATCGGCGAGGTTCATCTCTTCGGTGGTGGCGTATGAGCCGGTGCGTTCGGCATGGTCGAGCATGGCGGGGCTGGTATCGACCCCCACGAGGCGGCGGCGCAACTGCCCCAACGCCGGGCTGACAGCCCCGGTTCCGCAGCCAAGATCGATCACGTCGCCTTCGGGCAGCGGCCCGATCGAGCGCAACAGATCCAAAGCGGGACGCAGACGCAAACCCCGGAATCTGTGGTAGATCCCGGGGTT
This sequence comes from Roseivivax sp. CAU 1753, assembly GCF_054482575.1. Lineage (NCBI taxonomy): Bacteria > Pseudomonadati > Pseudomonadota > Alphaproteobacteria > Rhodobacterales > Roseobacteraceae > Roseivivax > Roseivivax sp. CAU 1753. The sequence goes on from NZ_JBTLRF010000006.1 coordinate 3,715, forward strand.
CCAGTCGTTATCGACGGCTGCGCTCATGCGGAGGGTTCAGGCTCGAGATCGCCCGCGGGCTTTGCCTTGGGCTTGGTCTTGGGGATCGCCACCACCGAGGGCTTGTCATCGTCGTCGCCCGAGGCACTGCCCTTGTCGTTGTTATCCGACTGCGGCGGTTCGCCTTTCACGACGCGAGCGATCTCTTCGCCGGTCAGTGTCTCGTATTCCAGCAGACCTTCGGCCAGACGCGTCCACTCTTCCTTCTTTTCCATGAGGATCGCGTAGGCGCGCTCATAGCCGTCCTGGATGAAGCGCTTAACCTCGGCCTCGATCAGTTCCTTGGTATGCGCCGACACCGACAGGCCCGCGGTCTGGCCGGAATAGCCTTCATGCGCCTCGGAATAGTCGATATTGCCGATCTTTTCCGACATGCCCCAGCGCAGCACCATGGCGCGGGCCAGTGCAGAGGCCTGCTGGATGTCGCCCGCCGGTCCGTTCGAGACGTTGTCTTCGCCGTATTTGATGACTTCGGCGGCCTTGCCGGCCATGGTCATCGCGAGCTTCTCTTCGCATTCGGACTTGTGCCAGTTCAGGCGGTCGATCTCGGGCAGCGACACCACCATACCCAGCGCACCGCCGCGCGGAATGATCGTGGCCTTGTAGACCGGATCGCATTGCGGCAACTCCATGCCAACGATGGCGTGACCGGCCTCGTGAAAGGCGGTCTTTTCCTTCTGCTCGGCGGTCAGCACCATGGACCGCCGTTCGGCACCCATCATGACCTTGTCCTTGGCCTCTTCGAAATCGACCATGGTGACAAAGCGCCGTCCGATCCGGGCCGCCATCAGCGCGGCCTCGTTGACGAGGTTCGCCAGATCCGCACCCGAAAAGCCGGGCGTGCCGCGCGCGATGATGCGCAGGTCGACATCGGGGCCAAGCGGCGTCTTGCGGGCATGAACACCGAGGATCTTCTCGCGGCCCTTGACGTCGGGGTTGGGCACGGTGACCTGACGGTCGAAGCGGCCGGGACGCAGCAATGCCGGGTCGAGAACGTCGCGGCGGTTGGTGGCCGCGACGATGATGACGCCTTCATTTGCCTCGAAGCCGTCCATCTCGACCAGCAACTGGTTCAGGGTCTGTTCGCGTTCGTCATTGCCGCCGCCATAGCCGGACCCGCGGTTGCGACCGACGGCGTCAATCTCGTCGATGAAGACGATGCAGGGGGCGTTCTTCTTGGCCTGCTCGAACATGTCGCGCACCCGCGAGGCACCGACACCGACGAACATCTCGACGAAGTCCGACCCCGAGATGGTGAAGAACGGCACGCCGGCCTCGCCCGCGATGGCACGCGCGAGCAGCGTCTTGCCGGTGCCCGGAGGACCGACCAGCAACGCACCCTTGGGGATCTTGCCGCCGAGCCGCGAGAATTTCTGCGGGTTGCGCAAGAACTCGACGATCTCTTCAAGCTCTTCCTTGGCCTCGTCGATGCCCGCGACGTCATCGAAGGTCACGCGACCGTGCTTTTCGGTCAACAGCTTCGCCTTGGACTTGCCGAATCCCATCGCACCGCCGCGACCGCCGCCCTGCATCCGGTTCATGAAGTAGATCCAGACCCCGATCAGCAGCAGGAACGGCAAGAGCGAGATCAGGAAGGACTGCACCCCCGACTGTTCCTGCGCCTCGGCGCGCACCGGCACGTTGTTGGTGACGAGAAGGTTGGTAACCTCGGCATCTTCCGGCTTGATGGTGACATAGTCGGTGCCGTCCTGAGTGCGGTAGCGCACCTGCTCACCGTCGATGGTGGCCGACGTGACGGCCTGGTCCTCGACCGCTGCGACGAAGTCCGAATAGGGAGCTTCGCGGCTTTGCAGCGTGTTGTTGCCGCCTGAGAACAGGTTGAAGAGCGCCAGGACGAGCAGAAAGAGCACGACCCAGAATGCGATGTTGCGCGCGTTGCCCAAAGACATTCTCCTGTGAAAACTTTGACCGGCCCATAGCATGACCGATTTCGTCATAACATAGGCATAAGTCCGGGACGTTCAATGCGACAGCAAGAAGCGCGCGAGGCTGGGGGCCGCGGCGTCGAAGCGGCAGGTATGGGCCGGCCCGAACCCAAGTGGCGCGCAAGCGACGAGCCTGTCGCCGCTGAACACCGCAGGCAGGGACAATGCCTCGCGGAAGCGGGGGGGTACCTGCGGCTTGTCCGGGATCTGCGACCATCCGCGCGTGCCCAGAACACGCACGGTCAGACCATCGACAGACGGACCCTCGACCCGCCATCTGCCATCCCAGAGCTGGCCCGGTCCCGCCTGCGTCCGCATCTCTTCGACCGCCTTCAGTTCCCGGATGATGCGCAATTCGCCCTTGTCCACATGCAGCGCCGCACCGGCAAGGGTGCCACCCTGCCCCGACCGCGCCGCATCGAGCATCGCCTCCAGCGCCTCGGCCCGGGGCCGGTAGACACTACCCGCGACGAATTGCAGCGCGGCGGCCAGCAGTCGCATCTGGGTGTCACGCTCGGTCTCGGCAAAGCCGTCGCGGTCGATCACGATCTGACCCCATTCGGCGCGTGTGATCCGCGTGGCGATATCGGCGGCGCGGGCGGCAAGGGCCTCTCGGGCGCGGGCCATGCGGCGGGCGGTCTCGGTCAGGGCGGCGGCGGACAGACCCGCGTCTTCCAGCGTCGCCAGAAGCTTGCGCATGCGCACCCTCTCGAAGGTGTCATCCTCGTTCGAGGGGTCGTCGGCGAAGGGTATGCGCATCACCCTGAGATAGAAGCGCAGAGCCTCGCGGCGCTCGTTCAGAAGCGGGCGGACGATGCGCATGGCCCCGACCTTGCGGATGGCGGACATGCCCGACAGCCCCTCGACTCCCGAGCCGCGCTTGAGACGCATCAATACCGTTTCGGCCTGGTCGTCGGCGGTATGCGCGAAAAGCACATCGCGCATGCCCTGCCGCCAGCCGTCGATCAGCGACAGCCGGGCGCGGCGGGCGGCGTCCTGCAGGTTGCCGCGCCCGTCCCAGCCCTGCCATTTCAGCGTGTCGTGCGGCCAGCCAAGGTTGCGGCATTCCTCGGCCACGAGGTTCGCCTCATCGGCGGAGCCGGGGCGCAGGCCGTGATCCACCGTCACCACGCGCAACGCCACACCCCAGCGCCGGGTCCAGTTATGCGCCAGCGCCAGCATCGCCATGGAATCGCCCCCACCCGAGACGGCAAGGCCGATCTCGGATGGAAAATCCGGGCCGAGGCTCTGGCCCATCGCGGTGGCAAACCGGTCGTCGAGCGAGGAGGCGTCCGTCACCGGGCTGTCACCGCGCGGTCACTGGCATCCAAGCGCCGAGCGTTCGGATTGCGCACGGGCCACGGCGTCGGTGCCGGGATAGCGCGTCGCCACCTCGGCCAGGGTCACGCAGGCTTCCTGGTTCGAGCCGAGCCTGCCCAGGCCACGCCCGAGAAGAAACAGCGCCTCGGGGGCGGTCGGCGCGTCGGGATAGGTGTTCCAGGCTTCGAGATAGGCGCGCGAGGCTTCGCGGGTATCGCCCAATTCGTCAAGCGCACGGCCCCGGCCCAAGAGGGCTGCGGCATCGAGCGGACTGCCCGGATAGGCCTGCCGGAACGCCGCGAAGCGATCGGCGGCGGCCTGATACTGGCCCGAGGTCAGCGCCGCCTGCGCCGCCCGGAAGTCGGCCTCCTCGGCGGCGGCCAGCTGCGCGCCGCCCATCGCGGGCAGCGCGTCATCGCCCGATCCGGGCTCTTCCGCCACGCCCGCGGCAGTCGGCGGCGGGGGTGTGGCGGCGGTGGTCGGGGGCGTGCCGCCCAGGGGCGGCGTGTCGCCAAGCGCGCCGACATCGCAGCCCGGCTCCAGTTCGCACAGACGGAATTGCAGATCGCCGATCCGGTTGGTGCCGTCCTGCACGATCTGATCGATGCGGAACTGCATCTGCTCGGTCTGGGCGGTCAGGCGCTGCAAGGCGGCCTCGATGGCATTCACCCGGTCGATGGTGCCGCCGCCGACCTGCACGTCCGAACCGCTGGTCGTCGACAGTTCGCGCTTGAGTTTCTGCATCTCGAAACTCAGCACGGACAGGTCCTGCTGGATGTCGGCCAAGGTGTCGGCCGTCTGTGCCGCAAGCGGCGTCGCCGCCAGCGTCAGGGCGAAAAGGGCAGCGCGCATCATGGCTTAGCTTACCCCGCTTGCGGCGATCACGGTGACCGCGCGGCGGTTCTTCATGTAGCACGCCTCGGTCGAGCAGATTTCGAGCGGGCGTTCCTTGCCGTAGGTGACGAAGGTCAGGCGGTTCTGTGCCACGCCCTGCGCCACAAGGTATTCCATCACCGAATTGGCCCGCCGCGCACCGAGCGCCAGGTTGTACTCGCGCGTGCCCTGCTCATCCGCGTGGCCCTCGATCTTGGCCTGATAGCTGACATTCGTCAGCAGCCATCGCGCCTGCTGCGCCAGCGTCGCCTGTGCCTCGGGCGACAGCGTCGACTGATCGACGGCAAACAGCACCCGGTCGCCGATCGTCTGGGCGAAATAGGCGGGCGAGTTGGGGTCATTGGCGCTGCCGGGCACGATGCCGGTGCCGGTGTTCATGCCGCTGCCCGCGCCCATGTCGCCATCGCCCGCGCCGAAGCGGTCGGGGTTCGTGCATCCTGCCAGCGCGACCGCGGCAAGGACCATCATCGCTTTCGTAAAGGTGCCCATCACTCAAATCCTGCTCTTGTTTTGGCGCACGCTAACATATTGCGCGCGGCAAGTGAATCACTGGAAACCATCCGGCAGATGCGCCCCGGACAGCCGCCACTCCTGTATCCGTCGCGCCCGGACCCGACCGGTGCGCGGTCTATTGCAACGGCCCCCAGCTTGGGTCCGACCCGCCTGACGGCGTCTCGACGCGCTTGAGATTGCGGCCCGAGATATCCACCGAATAGAGCGACGACGAGCCGGTCGCCCCCTGCGTCTCGCGGCTGAACATCAGCACGCGACCGTTCGGGGCCCAGGTCGGGCTTTCATCGAGGAAGGACGCGGTCAGCAGCCGCTCCTCGGAGCCATCGACGCGCATGACACCGATATGGAAGCGGCCCGCATTCTGCTTGGTGAACGCGATCAGATCGCCGCGCGGCGACCAGACCGGCGTGCCATAGCGCCCCTCGCCGAACGAAATGCGCGTCGGCTCTCCGCCATTGGCGGACATGATATAGAGCTGCTGGCCGCCCGAGCGGTCACTCTCGAAGACGATGCGGGACCCGTCCGGCGAAAAGCTGGGCGCGGTCTCGATCGAGGGCGCGGAGGTCAGCTGCATGGTCTGCCCGGTGGCGATCTCCATGGAATAGATATCGGTGTTGGACCCGGTGGTCGCAGAATAGAGCAGGCTCTGGCCCCCGGGCGCAAAACGGGGCGCAAAGCTCATCAACCCGGTCTGGGTCGGCAGGATGCGGCTTTGCACCGATCCGACGTCAAGCACGTGCACGCGCGGCTCTCCGGTGGCGTAGCTGGTATAGATCACCCGGTCGCCCGAGGGCGAAAAGCGCGGCGCCAGCACGATCGAGGCGCTGTCGGTCAGGTATTGCAGGTTGGCCCCGTCGTAATCCATGATCGCGAGCCGCTTCTGCCGGGCGTTCTTGGGCCCCTGTTCAGAGACATAGACCACGCGGCTGTCGAAATACCCGCCCTCGCCGGTGATCCGCGAATAGACCTGGTCGGCGACCTTGTGGCCCATGCGGCGCAACCCGTCCGGCGTGCCGGTAAACTGCATGCCCTGCCCCAGCTCGGTGCCCGCGAAGACGTCGTAGACCCGGAACTTGACGATCACCCGGCCCGATCCGTCGCGGCTTACCGCACCGGTGATCAGCGCCTGGGCGTTGATCGCGCGCCAGTCGGCAAACTGCACCGGGGATTCGAAACTGGTGATCTGGCTGATATAGGCGTCGCGCGCGATCTCGCGAAACAGCCCGGTGTTCAGCAGGTCCGAGCGGACCACCGCGCTGATTTCCTGCGCATAGGCCTGGGTCTCGGCGCTGTCGGCCACGAAGGTGGGGGCCGCGAAGGGCAACGGCTCGATCACGCCCTCGGTGATCTCGATCCTGAGCGGACCCTGCGCCTGGGCGGGCAGCGCCAGCAGCGCAAGGGTCAGTGCCAGCAGGCAGGAGAGAAACGGTCTCATCGGCAAACCTTTCAACGGGAGGCCTTGTCGCAATCCACCATACAAACCACGGCGGGCAACACAAACAGACGTGAACAGAGCGAGGCATGCCATCAGCGCAACCTCATGCCCGAGGGATCGAAGACCATCTCGATATCCTGCCACTGGGCGTATTTCTCGGGCGGCAGCGGAAAGCCATCGCCCTGACAGCGCAGGATGGCGCGGCGCGCGGCCTGGAACGCGGTCTGCGCGGCGGACGGGTCGCCGCCGCTGGACTCGATCATGCGCAGCGAGTTTGACACGACGCGGCCCGACCGGTCCATCTGCATGCCCACAACGACGGTGACATTCGCCGCCTGGCTGCCGACATCGACCACCCAGCAGCGTTGCACCGCCACGCGCAGGGCATCGCGTTCGCCGCCGGTCATCGGTGGCCCGACGGGCAAGTCCGGCTGCGGGTCGGGCGCGCCGCCGCCCAGCGCCTCGGCCAGCGCGGCCTCGACGCCCGTGGGCGCGGCGGGGGGCGGTGTTTCGGCGGTCTCGGGGCGCGGCGTGTCGGGCACCGGGGTCGGTGTGGCGGCGGCGCGATCGGGCCGGGGCCGCGGACGCACAGAGGTCGCGGGCGCGCGGGCGGGGTCCTCGGCCTCGGTGACGATTTCGGTCGTGGCCTCTTCGGGGGCGGTGGCCTCCTGGGCGTCGACATCGGCGCGCTGGTCGGTCTGCGCATCCGGCGAGACGCTGTCCTGGATCTCGTCGGCCACCGAGGTATCGGGTTCCGGCGGGCGCACCGGGTCGGGCGCGACGCGCGGGGCGCTGTCGGGGGTTGGCGTCGCGGCGATGTCGGGCGCGGTGGCCTCGGGCGTGGGCGGGCGCAGAACCGGCGGCGTGTCGGCGATGGTTGCGGGCGGCGTCGGGGCCACCGGCTCTGGCGGCGTTTCCGTACGCGGCTCGGGCGTCGGTCTGGGCCGCGGCGGGGTTTGCGGCGCCGGAGGAACATCCGGCGCCTCGGGAACCGCGTCGGACGCATCGGGGGCTGGCGGGGCCGCAATCTCGGAGGTTGCTTCGGGCGGTGCGGAAGGGGCGGTCAGCGCGGCGAAATCCGCCTCGGACAGGATCTGCACCTCCTGCACCTGGACCGGATCGGGGTTCGAACGGAAGATGCCGCCGAACAGCACATAGAAGATCAGCATCGCGTGGCCGATGCCCGAGACGATCTGGCCCGTATTCAGGGATGGTCTGGGGGACGTCATGGGGAATGCCCCCTCAATTGCCCTGCGCGTTGAGCGCCGGGCCACCGATATCGGTCACAAGGCCGATCGAGGAAAACCCGCCCGCATTCAGCGCCCCCATGATCTGCGCCACCGTTTCATAGGGCACCGCGCCATCGGCGCGCAGATACACCCGGTCGTCGCTGCGTTCCTCGGCGATGGCGCGCAGTCGCGCGACCAGTTCGTCACGGGCCACTTCGGTGGTCTGGATCGTCACGCCGCCCGCCGCGTCGATGGTGACGGTCAGCGGTTCCTCGTTGTCCGAGGGCAACGCGGTGGCAGCGGTCTTGGGCAGCTCGATCGGAACCCCCACGGTCAAGAGCGGTGCCGCCACCATGAAGATGATCAAAAGCACCAGCATCACGTCGACGAAGGGCGTGATGTTGATCTCGGACATCGGCTGGACCCGGCCCGAGCGCCGGCGCCGTCTGCGTGATCCACCGCCGCCGCCCGATTTGGTGACACCCGCGCCCATGGCTCAGCCGTCCAACTGGCGCGACAGGATGGTCGAGAACTCGTCGGCGAAGGCCTCGTAGCCGCCGATGAGCCGCTCCGCATCCGCCGAGAACTTGTTGTAGAAAATCACTGCCGGGATCGCCGCCAGCAGGCCGAGGCCGGTCGCCAGCAGCGCCTCGGCGATGCCGGGGGCCACGACCGCAAGGCTGGTGTTCTGCTGCTGCGCGATCTCGATGAAGGCGTTCATGATACCCCAGACCGTGCCGAACAGACCGACAAAAGGCGTCACCGAGCCGGTGGTGGCCAGCACGGCCAGACCGCCTTGCAGGTCTTCGGCCTCTTTCTGGATCGCCACATCCATCGAGCGGTCGATGCGCGCCTGTGCGCCGGCGATCAGGTTGCCGTCGTCGCGGTGCGAGCGGCGCCATTCCATCATGCCCGCCGCGAAGATCCGTTCGGACCGGCCCTTCGGCTCCATGCCGATCTGGTCGAACAGCTCGTCCAGCGGCTCACCGGACCAGAAGGCCCGGTCGAAGCGGTCGGCCTCGGTGCGGGCGGCGCGGTAGGCGATGAATTTCTGCACGATGATCGACCACGACCAGAAGCTGGCCACGATCAGCGCCAGCATCACCAGTTTCACGGTAAGGGTCGCGCGGGCGAACAGCGCCCACATGGAGAAATCAATCTCCTGCGCCAGGGCGAGGGTTTCGGTTTCCATTAGCCTGCTCTTTTCTGCCTGATGGCCTCTTGCGGGCCATGCTTTAAAGGCACGAATACGTCAAGTCGCCACGCAAAGCCAACACATTGCGGTGAATGGACGGCCTGACCCCCCGTCAGTGCAGCTTTTGGCGGATATTCGCCGGTAATCTGGCGGGCTGGCCATGTGCGGTGACGCAGACCACGACGACCTCGGCCTGGAACAGCAGCGTCTCGCCGCGCCAGACCTCTTGCCCCATGATCAGGCGCACGCCGGTGACCGCGCGGGTGACGGTGCGGACCGTCAACGCGTCGTCGAACTTCGCGGGGGCGATATAGTCGGCCTCGACCCGGCGGACGACGAAGACGACGCCGTCCCGTTCGCGCATGGCATTCTGGTCGATCCCGAGGCCGCGCACCCAGTCCGAACGGGCGCGTTCGATATAGCGCAGGTAGTTGGCGTAATAGACGATGCCGGCCATGTCGGTGTCTTCGTAATAGACACGGACCGGGAAGCTGTGGGTCATGGCGGACGTCCTTGGAATGCGGGCTCAGGAAACGGGGGGCAAGATGGCGAGGCGCGCATGAAGGCGCAGCGCATGGGCGGGGTCCTGTGCCATATCGGGCAGCACCGGATCATAGGCGGCGCGGATCAGTCCGGCGATATCCGGGCGCAACACGACGCGACCATCGTCGAGCTGACCCAGCGGCGAGCGATCGGTGAAGGCCCGATCGGACCAGAGCAGCACCGACTGCACAACCTGCCCCAGCGCCAGCGTCTCGGCGGGCAGTTGCGCCAACTGGTCGTCCATCCGCAGAAAGATGAAACAGGCGCGGATGGCCCCCGCGGGATCGAACCGGAAGACCCGGTATTGATTGGCGTCCGCCTGTTCAAGCCGCCCGACCAGTGCGCCGAGGCCGTCGATCAGCCGCGCGAGATTGGGCACGTCGCGCAATTCGCCCCAGTCCCGCACGAAGAACACCATGGTGTTGGCGCCAAGCTCGGGATCGGTTTCGGCCAGACTGCGCCCGGTCAGCGCCAGGACCGCCTCGAAAGCGCCCTTGATGGTGGCGATGGTCGGATCCTCGACGCCAAAGACGACGGGCGCGATGGGCCGTCCCCAACGGGCAAAGACGTAGTGCCCGTCGGAGCGGGTGAACAGCGCCGCGACATCGTCGGCGGACAGCGTGAGGCCGGGAAGTTGGGAGCCGGGTGTCATGGTCCCGCGTGTTTGGCATTCAAGGCAACGCAGGACAAGGGGAGGGTGCGCTTCGGTCGCGCGGAACCGGGTGCGCAGGAGATCGGCGGCGCTGCGGCGGCGGGGTCGGGAGTGCGTATTTGGAAAATGGAAAGGCGGGGCGGTCGGCAGATGCCCGGGCGCTGCGCCGAATGTCGGGCGGGAAGTAAATGCGATGCGCAGAAGTCGGGTAAAGGTTTGCCGCGTGGGCAGGCCGGAAGGAATCGGTGATGCGCGGCTATTGGAACAGGCCGGACTGCCCCGGTGGTTCGGGTGCGGCAAGGCGCAGGTGGCTCCAGCCCTTGCTGGCCAGCATGCGGCCCCGGGGCGTGCGCTGGATCAGGCCCTGTTGCAGCAGGTAGGGCTCGATGACCTCTTCGATGGCATCGCGCGGCTCGGACAGGGCGGCGGCGATCGTCTCGATGCCCACAGGGCCACCGGCGTAGTTTTCCGCGATCAGCGACAGGTAGCGGCGGTCGGCCCCGTCAAGGCCCAGCCCGTCCACGCCGAGGCGCGTCAGCGCGTTGTCGGCAAGCGCCCGCGAAATGGTGCCGTCGCCTTCGACCACCGCGAAGTCGACGACGCGGCGCAGCAGGCGGCCGGCGATACGCGGTGTGCCCCGGGCGCGGCGGGCGATTTCGCGCGCGCCATCGGGATGGGCGGCCACGCCCAGCTTCTCGGCGTTGCGGGCGACGATGAATTCCAACTCTTCGACGGTATAGAATTGCAGCCGTGTGGGGATGCCGAAGCGGTCGCGCAGCGGCGTGGTGAGCAGGCCGAGACGCGTGGTGGCCCCGACCAGCGTGAAGGGCTGAAGTTCGATCCGGACGGTGCGGGCGGCGGGGCCTTCGCCGATCACCAGGTCCAGTTCGAAATCCTCGAGCGCGGGGTAGAGCACCTCTTCGACCACCGGGTTCAGGCGGTGGATCTCGTCGATGAAAAGCACGTCGCGAGCCTCGAGGTTGGTCAGGATCGCGGCGAGGTCACCGGCCTTGGCCAGCACCGGGCCCGAGGTCATGCGGAAATTCACCCCCAGTTCGCGCGCCATGATCTGTGCCAGCGTCGTCTTGCCGAGCCCGGGCGGGCCGTGAAACAGCGTATGGTCCATGGCAACGCCACGGCTGCGCGCCGATTGCAGAAAGACGCGCAGGTTGGCACGTGCCTCGGCCTGGCCGACAAAATCGTCGAGCACCTGGGGACGCAACGCGCGGTCGCGGTCTTCGGGGTGGGTTTCCGGGCGCAGCATGGGGTCCGGATCGGTCACGATTTCGGTGCCAGCAGTTTGAGAGCCGCCCGGATCAGCGCGGCGGTGTCGGCCTCGGGTGCGTCGGCGGCGGCGCGGGCCACGGCGGCGGCGGCCTCACCGGGCGCGTAGCCGAGGTTGCCGAGCGCCGAGAGCGCCTCGGACTGGGCGGAGGCCGAGGGGCGCGGGGTCGGTTGCGGGGCGGGTTTTGGCGCCGCGGTCCTGTCGGTGTCGTCCGCGTCGATGACGTCGTCCATTGCGGGGTCCGACAGGGACGATGTGCCCATGGCCATCACCGTCGGGGCCTTGTCCTTCAACTCGTTGACGACCCGTTGCGCGGTCTTGGGGCCGATGCCGCGCGCCGCCTTGACCGCGTTCCAGTCGCCCAGGGCGATGGCGCGGCTGACGCCGTCCGGCCCCAGCGCGCCCAGGATGGCAAGCGACGCCTTCGCGCCGACGCCCTGCACGCTCATCAAAAGGCGGTGCCATTCCTTTTCCACAAGGCTGAGAAAGCCGAAGAGTTGCAGGATATCCTCGCGCACCAGCAGATCGGTATAGAGCGCCACCGCCTCGCCCGGGCCGGGGACCTGCGCCAGCGTCCGGTCCGAGCAGTAGACGATATAGCCGACCCCGCGCACATCGACGAGGGCGTGATCCTCGGCCTTGTATGCGACCCGGCCCGCGATGCGACCGATCATGCGGCACCTCCGACGATGCGCATCTGCGGAACCCGCGCGTGATGCGCGTGGCAGATCGCGATGGCCAGCGCGTCGGCGGCATCGGGCGAATGGATCTCGACCCCCGGCAGCTGCATGCGGACCATGTGGTCGATCTGCTGCTTGTGCGCGTGGCCGACCCCGACAACCGTCTTCTTGACCTTGTTGGGCGCGTATTCGCCCACCTCGAGGCCGAACTGCGCGGGCACCAGAAGGGCAATGGCACGGGCCTGGCCAAGCTTCAGCGTGGCCACCGCGTCCTTGTTGACGAAGGTCTGTTCGACGGCAGCGACCTCGGGGGCATATCGTTCGAGCACCGCCCACAACTGCCGGTGCAGCGCCAGAAGCCGCGGCGCCAGATCACCCGGAACGGAGCGGCAGGTGCCGTTCGCGACGTGGCGCAGGCGCGATCCGTCGGCGTCGATCACGCCCCAGCCGAGATTGCGCAATCCCGGATCGATTCCCAATACCCTGACCAAGACTGCCCCGCCTTTTGTTGTTTTTCCCGGACTAGCACGAAAAGGGAACATCCGCCAAGCGCCATCGCGTGTCGCGCGCAGGACGGCGGCGATTTTGGTGCGGCCTGTGGCATTTCACGCCCCCGCAAGGGCGCGCTGCGCGATGCGGGCTTTGCCAAAGCGCCCGCCGTCGGGTAGCGGGACGGCCATGCAGAACGATCGCGAAACAGCCCTTGCCACCGCCGTCGTGATCGCGACGGGTTCGCTTTGGGGGATCTACTGGGTGCCGGTGCGGCAGCTCGAGGGCGCGGGCCTGCCGGGGGCCTGGGGCACGTTCGCGATCGCGCTTGCCGCGGCGCTTGTGCTGCTGCCGGGTGCGATCCGGCGGCGCAGGGCGCTTTCGGCAGCCGACCCGGTGGCGCTGGCCTTTCTGGTGCTGGGCGGCGCGGCATTCGCGCTTTATTCCATCGGCCTCGTCTACGGGCGGGTCGCGATCATTATCCTGCTGTTCTTTCTGACCCCGGTCTGGAGCACGCTGATCGCCCGCTACGTTCTGGGCTGGTACACGCCGCGCCTGCGTATCGCCGCGATTGCCCTGGGGGTGCTGGGCCTCGGGGTGATGCTGAGCGCGCATGGCGAATGGCCCGTACCGCGCAACCCGGGCGAATGGATGGCGCTGGCATCGGGTATCGGCTGGTCGGTGGCCACGACCGGGATCCGCACGCGGTCGGTCGTGGCCCCGGCGCAGTCGGCTTTTGTCTTTGCCCTCGGGGCGGCATTGGCGGCGCTGGCGATGGCTGCGCTGCCGCCGCCGCGACCAGTGGGCGCGGCGACCGCCGCCGAGGTCGCAGACGTGCGGTGGATCGCGGCCCTTGGCACGGCGCTGCTGACCGGCGCGGTCTGGTGGGCCGCATCGATGGTCGGCCTGATGTGGGCGACCATGCGGCTGGAACCCGCGCGGGTCGGTATTCTGTTGATGGCAGAGGTTCTGATCGGGTCGCTGTCGGCTGCGATCTTCGCGCAGGAGCATCTCAATCTGGCAGAGCTGGCGGGCGGCGGGCTGGTGCTTCTGGCCGGTATCCTCGAGCTGTGGCCCGTCGAGCGATCCGAACGGCAGGGATGACGCGCGCGCGATGCGCGGGATCCAGCGCATGCCAGGCGCGGCCCCAGCAGGATCTGCGGGCTGAAAGCGACGCCGGATCAAGCACTTGCGGTGGCACGCCCGATCTGCGGAAATCGCATATGTGCTATGCGTATCCGGCAGCTTGTCCGGGGTTTGGCGGGTCTCTAGGTGCGCTTGAGCAGCACCGCTCGCACCTTTCAGTTGTCAGGACATCAGATGGCACTTCTCGATACCCGGAATCCGCAGGTCGGCCCCATCGGCATGGCCGGTCGGATCGGCGCTTTGTTCATGCAGGCAACCACAACCGCCGTCGCATGGAACGACCGCCGCATCACCCGTCGCGCGCTGAACCAGCTCAGCGATTACGAGCTGGACGATATCGGTCTGACCCGCGCCGATATCGAATATGCCGCGCGCAGGTTTCGCTGAGCGGACCTGACGGGGCGCATTGCGGGGTCGTCACCACGGCGACGCCCCGGCGACGCGGGGCGAGGCATTTCAGGTCCGGGACCCTGGCGATTTGTCCGGGGCCGGGACCGGCCTAGAGCACGCCCGCCACAAGTTCCGTCATGCGCGCCGTTGCCGGATCGATCTGCATGACACGCGCGCCGATCTGCTCGACCAGACCACCGCTGGTCAGCGCATCGACATGGCTCAGGTACTGCTCTTCGCCGAGATAGGTCAGCAGCATCACCTTGAAGCCCAGGAACAGCACGCCGAGAAGCACGATCGGCATGAGGGTGGTGCGTCCGACAGAGCGGCGCGGGCGATGTTCGATGACACCGACCTTGTTGACGCGGGTGACATAACCGTCAGCCAGACGCCGATGTTTCTTCTTGATGGACTTCTGGCGTTTCAAAAAATCTTTTTGTGCAATTTCCATAACAACCTCATCAACGGATCCCGAGTCCCCACTTGCGACCGAAACCGGGTTATAGCGGAATTATGGCGAATTTTAGATTATTGCGATGGATCGGCGGGGCATGGTTAACGCGGGCTACGGGCGTTCCAGCGTAAGTGTCGTCCACTCATTGATTTTTTCGCGATGGGACAGATTGTATCCGTTCGCGAGATACACTGTCACCACCTCGTCGGCCTGCTCATTGAGGATGCCCGAGAGGATCGCATGCGCCCCCGGGGCGGAATGACGGGCCATGTCGGGTGCCAGGTCGATCAGCGGGCCCATCAGGATATTGGCGAAGACCAGATCGAAGGGCGCGGCGGCGGCAATGTCGGGATGCGCGAACCCCGTCGCCTCGACGCACCGGACCCGACCGTCAAGCGCGTTGGCCCGCACGTTGGTTTCGGCGACCTCGACCGCGACGGCGTCGATATCCGACGCCAGCGCCGTTTCTGGCCAGATCCGCGCGGCGGCCATGGCCAGCACCGCGGTGCCGCAGCCCACGTCGATGACGTTGTGCTTGACCACGCCTGCGTCGATCAGCCGGTCAAGCGCCCGCAGGCAGCCCAAGGTGGTGCCGTGATGGCCGGTGCCGAACGCCATCGCCGCCTCGATCAGCAGCGGCTCGACGCCATCGGGCACGCGGTCGGCATCGTGGCTGCCATAGACGAAGAAGCGCCCGGCCTCGACCGGCGACAGCTCGCGGCGCACCTTGGCGACCCAGTCGATCTCGGGCAGCTCTTCGACGGTGAAAGATGCCGCATCATAGGCCGCCGCCAGCAGCGCCAGTTCCGTCTCAGGGGGCGGGGCGTCGAAATAGCCGCCCACCTCCCACTGGCCCGATCCGTCCTCGACCTCGAAGACGCCGACGCCGGTCGGTGCCGGGTCGAGGTCGTCCAGCGCGGCCCCCAGCGCTTCGGCCTGATCCTTGCCGAACAGGGTCGTGGTGGCGGTGAAAGTGGGCATGGACAGGTCTTTCTGATGGACGCGGCAAAGGTGTCGCGGGCGGCGCGCGGCGGGCGCGCGATTGCCGGTTTTTTTCACGGACCGCGCGGTGCCGCAAGCGCGATGGTCCGCGCGGGCCTATTCTGCCGGGGCGGTGGCCAGACGGGCGAAGATCGTTTCGTTGCCGGGTTCGGGATGGCGCGGGATCATCAGCGCCAGCGTCAGCGATGTCAGCGCCATCCCGGCGGCCAGCGTGAACACCGATTGCGGAGAGATCAGCCAGAGATACCCCAAGAGCGCGGGCAGGAACACGGCGGCGATATGGTTGATGGTGAAGGCCACGGCGGCGGTGGGCGCGATGTCGCCCGGATCGGCGATCTTCTGGAAATAGGTCTTCAGCGCCAGCGCCAGCGCAAAGAAGATGTGATCGATCACATAGAGGATCGCCGCCAGCACCACGCCCCAGCCGAACCAGTAAAGCCCGCCATAGGCCAGGAACACGACGGTCAGCCCGACATATTCGAAGACCAGCGCGTTGCGTTCGCCGAAATGCCCGACCGCACGCCCCATCAGCGGCGCGAAGATCATGTTGGCGACCAGGTTGATCAGGAACAGGCCGGTGACCTCGTGCACCTCGAATCCGAACTTCTCGACCATCATGAAGCCCGCGAAGACGACGAAGATCTGCCGCCGCGCGCCGGACATGAACTGCAGCGCGTAATAAAGCCAGTAACGGCGGCGCAGGATGAATTTCTTGATCTGCGGGTTTGGGGCTTCGAATTGCGGAAAGGCGAACCAGCAATAGGCCACGATGATCAGCGTCATCGCCCCCGACGCCATGTAGACGAAGGCGTAGGAAAGATCGAAGGCCTCCCACGTCATGACGATGGCCACATAGGCCACCAGCGTCGCGGCGGATGCGGCGGCAACCAGCAGGCCCAGGATGCGCGGCGCGTCCTTCTTGGGCAGCCATTGCAGCTGCAGCGACTGGTTGACCGTTTCGTAGTAGTGAAAGCCGATCGAGGACAGCATCGTGATCGTCAGGATGCCCGCCATCGACGGAAAGAAGGCGGTGATCGCCGTCGCCACCCCCAGCAGCATCAGCGATACCAGCGCCAGCACCTGTTCGCGCACGAAGATGATCACCGCGATCACGCCCACGGCAAGAAATCCCGGGATCTCGCGCACCGTGTGCAGCCAGCCGATGTCGGAGCCGTCGAAATCCGCGACCTCGATGACGAAGTTGTTCAAGAGCGCCGACCACGTCGCAAAGCTCAGCGGCATCGCGATGGCCATGAGAAACAGCAGCATCACGGGACGCTTGCGAAGCGGCAGCGCCTGGGCCTCGGCGAGGGGCAGGATGTTCATGGCCTTGCGTTACTCCGAATTGCGCCACTTGGCGAGACGGCAAAAACGCGAGGCCCGGACTGCGAAAATCCACCGATGGTGATTCAGATCAAGGTGCGACCCACCGGGCCATGCGATATCCGCGCGGGAAAGGAACGCTTCGCCATGGACCTCATTGCCCTGATCGACCGCATCGGAGAAGCGCCCACCGCGGCGCTGTTCGGCCTCGCCACGGGGCTGATATTCGGCGTCGCGGCGCAGCGATCACGCTTCTGCCTGCGCGCGGCGGTGGCCGAGTTTGCCGGCGGGCGGCTAGGCGACCGGCTGGCGGTCTGGCTGCTGACCTTCTCGACAGCGTTGGTCTGGGTGCAGGGGGCGCGGGCGCTGGGTCTGTTCGATCCGGCGCAGGCGCGGATCATGGCCGTGCCCGGCAGTTGGTCGGGTGCGGTGATCGGCGGGCTCTTGTTCGGCGTCGGCATGATCCTTGCCAAGGGCTGCTCGGGGCGGCTTCTGGTGCTGGCGGCGACGGGCAACCTGCGCTCTGTCGTCTCGGGGCTGATCTTCGCGGTGGTCGCGCAAATGAGCCTGTCGGGCTGGCTGGCCCCGGTGCGCGACGGGCTGGCGCGAATCTGGGTCACCGAAGGTGGGCGCAATGTCGATCTGCTGGCCGCTTTCGGTCTGCCCCAAGGGTCGGGGCTGGTACTGGGCTGCGTGATCGCGCTTTTCGCGCTAGAATTGTCGCGGCGTCAGCGGATTGGTGCCGCGCGGCTGATCTTTGCCTCGGGCGTCGGTTTTGCGGTGGCGGTGGGCTACGGGCTGACCTACGCGCTCTCGTCCGTTGCATTCGAGCCGGTGAGCGTGACTTCGGCCACCTTTACCGGACCTTCGGCGCATACGCTGATGTTCTTCCTCGAACGCAACCCGGTGCTTGGCTTCGATGTCGGGCTGGTGCCGGGCGTGTTTCTTGGCGCGTTTCTGGCCGCCGCGGTCACGGGAGAGCTGAAATTTCAGGGCTTCGAGGGCCCCACCCCCATGCGCCACGCGATGATCGGCGCGGCGCTGATGGGCTTTGGCGGGATGCTGGCCGGTGGCTGCGCCATCGGTGCGGGCGTGACCGGCGGATCGATCTTTGCGGGCACCGCCTGGCTGGCGCTGACCGCGATGTGGGTTGGCGGGATGTTGACCCATATCGCGCTGAACCGGGGCGTCGCTGCCGCCCCGGCGTGAAGCCCCGGAGTGAAACCCAACCCCTGACCGGCCAGATCCGGCCCGCCGCGGCCTAGATCTGCGTCAGCTAGATCTGCGTCAGCGTGCCCGCGCTTTTGGTAAAGCGGTATTCCACGTCCGAGAACCGGTCTTTCGGAAAGCCATAGAGAAACCGCAGGCCATCCGCACCGGCAACGGTGTCATGCTCGGCATCGGCGGGAATGAAGATCGCCACGTTCGGCATGATCTCGTGCGCGACCCCGTCGATGGTGACGATCCCCGATCCCGCCAGTCCGAAATAGAACTCTGCCGGGCCGTGCCGGTGCGGCAGCAGCGTACCGCCCGCGCCGAACTCGGCCACGCCAAGGGTCATGCCCGCGGTCTTTGTGCGATCGGCGGAAAACAGCGTCTTCCAGCGCACGGTGCCGAAGGCCGGATCCTCGCCGCCCTCAAGCGGCGCATGGTCTGCATTGGCGACGACCGGCAGGCCATCGAGATAGGTATCGGCGAACCCGCCGGACATCGTTTCCGCAAAAGCCAAGGCCGTCCCTCCCCTTCCGAACCATGCGCCGTTTATGGGCAGACACCGATCTTTCTGCTGTACCCGGTGCGACATGACCGGTCGGAATCAGACTGCGCATTTGCGACCGTTCCACCCGCCGGGCTGTCGCAAACAGACCTCAGCTGCGGATCCGCCAGCCGGTCTTGAAGATCCACCAGACCGCAAGGACGCAGAGCGCGGTGAAACCGCCAATGGCCAGCAGGCTGATCCCGACCGGCACATCCGCCAGCCCGAAGAACGCCCAGCGGAACCCCGAGATCAGGTAGACCACCGGGTTGAACATCGCGACCGTCTGCCATGCCGGGGGCAGCATCGAGATCGAGTAGAACGACCCCCCCAGAAACACCAGCGGCGTGACGATCAACAGCGGCACCAGCTGCAGCTGCTCGAAGTTCGACGCCCAGATACCGATGATGAAGCCCAAGAGCGAAAAGCTGATGCAGGTCAGCAGCAGGAAGGCGATCATGGCGGGCCAGTTCTGGATCCGCAATTCAACGAAGAACGCCGCCGTGATCAGGATCATCACGCCGATGAACAGCGCCTTTGTCGCCGCCGCGCCAACATAGCCGAAGATCACCTCGGCGAAGCTGATCGGGGCGGACAGCAATTCATAGATGGTGCCGATGAATTTCGGAAAGTAGATCCCGAAGGAGGCGTTCGAGATCGCCTGCGTCATCACCGTCAGCATGATCAGCCCGGGCACGATGAATGCGCCGTAGGAGACCCCGTCGACCTCTTCGATGCGGCTGCCGATGGCGGCGCCGAAGACCACGAAGTAGAGCGAGGTCGAGATCACCGGAGAGATGATGGATTGCAGGAAGGTGCGCACGAAGCGCGCCATCTCGAACCGATAGATCGCCCAGACCGCTGTCCAGTTCATGCCGCCGCTCCTTGATCCGTGTTCACGAGGCCCACGAATATCTCTTCGAGCGAGCTTTGCCGCGTCTCGACATCGGCGATGATGATGCCCGCGTCGGACAAGGCGACGATCAGCCGGGCGATGCCGGTGCGCTCTGCCCGGGTGTCATAGCTGTAGGACAGTGTCTCGCCATCTTCCGACAGCGCCAGATCGTAGTCCGACAGCCGCTTTGGGATCGATTGCAGGGGCGCATTCAGCGTGATGCGCAATTCCTTCTGCCCGAGGCGCGCCATCAGTTCCGAGGTCTTTTCGACCAGCAGCAATTCCCCCTTCGAGATGACGCCGATCCGGTCGGCCATGGCCTCGGCTTCCTCGATATAGTGGGTGGTCAGAATGATGGTGACGCCGGTTTTCTGCAGCTTCGCCACGATGTCCCACATGTCGCGGCGCAACTCCACGTCGACGCCGGCAGTCGGCTCGTCGAGGAACAGCACCTTGGGCTCGTGGCTGAGCGCCTTGGCGATGAGGACCCGGCGTTTCATGCCGCCCGAAAGATGCTGCAACTGGGTGTGCTTCTTGTCGTGCAGCGACAGCCGTCTGAGCAGATCGTCGAGATAGGCATCGTCGCGCGCCGCCCCGAACAGCCCGCGCGAAAAGTGCACCGCGGCCCAGACCGTCTCGAAGGGTTCCAGCGACAGTTCCTGCGGCACAAGACCGATCAGCGCGCGCGCGGCGCGGAAATCCTGCACCACGTCATGCCCGCCGACGCGGATCGTCCCGCCCGTCGGGGTGGTGATGCCGCAGATCGCCGAGATCAGCGTGGTCTTGCCCGCGCCGTTGGGGCCAAGCAGCGCCAGGATCTCGCCTTGTGCAATCTCGAGGCTGATGTCCTTCAGCGCCTGAAATCCGCCCTCGTAGGTCTTCTCGACCCTGTCGATTTCGACCATTGCGGTCATGTCGCGCGCCTCCGGATCAGTGTGGATCGCAACGGTAGCCGAATTTGTCCCCGCGGCAACGTGCGCAAACGCAGAGGTCCGGCGCGCGGGCCCTCTCGGGTCGCGCATGAATCCTGTTTCTTGCCGCGTCCAGTCAGGCTAGGCCAGTCGCATGACATCCCCGGATCGCCCTGCCCTCGGTATTGTGCTCGTCTGCCTCGGCGTGGCGGCGATTTCGGTGAACGACCTGCTGATCAAGCGTTTGTCGGGCGACTATCCGTTGCACCAGATCGTCTTCGTCCGATCGTCGATAGCCCTGTGTCTGACCCTGACACTGCTGCAGTTCGAGGGCGGGTTCGCCCGGCTCCGGACCGCGACGCCCGGCCTGCATGTGCTGCGCGGGCTGTTCGTGGTGGCCGCCAACATGACCTTCTACGCGGCCGTCGCGGTGCTGCCGCTGGCGCAGGCCACGGCGCTGTTCTTCGTGGCGCCGCTGTTCATCACGCTGCTGTCGATCCCGTTTCTGGGCGAAACCGTCGGCCCGGTGCGGCTGATCGCGGTTATTGGCGGGTTCGCGGGCGTGCTGTTGATGCAGGCCCCGGGTGCCGAAAGTGCGGGTAACGTGCCGCCGCTGGTGTTTTTCCTGCCGGTACTGGCGGCGTTTCTCTATGCCAGTATGCAGGTTCTGACCCGCAAGCTCGGGGCCCGGGCCCCGGCCTCGGCGCTGGCGGTCTATATCCAGAGCATGTTCGTAACCGTGTCGGTGCTGTTCTACCTGGTCGCGGGTGACGGTCGCTTCGCGCAAGGGCAATCCAACGGCAGCCTGGTCTTCCTGCTGCGCGCCTGGACCTGGCCGTACGCAGCCGATTGGCCGGTCTTTCTGGGGCTTGGGGTCACGTCCGGTTTTGTCGGCTACTGCATGTCGGCGGCCTACCGTCTGGCCAATGCCTCGGTCATTGCGCCCTTCGAATATCTCGGACTGCCGCTGGCGATCCTCTGGGGCTGGCTGGTGTTCGGCGAATGGCCCGCGGCGATGACCTGGGCGGGGTCCGGGCTGATCGTCGTTGCGGGCCTGGTGGTGTTCTTCCGCGAGAAGTCCACGGCGCGGCCCTCGCCGGGGCGATGGACACGACCCTTCCGCCGTTGATCCGCGCCGCTTTCCGGCACCGACCCTGGCGTCAGCGGCTTGTGCCGCGCACCGTGTCGATCATCAGCTGCACGTTTTCCGGGTCCGCGTCGGGCGTGATCCCGTGGCCGAGATTGAAGATGTGCGGTCCGTGTTTCAGCGCCTCGACCACATGCCGGGTCTCGCGCACCAGATCGTCGCCGCCGGTAACCATGTGCCGGGATGCGAGGTTGCCCTGCACGCACCCATGGGGCTGGACATGCTCGGCGATCCATTCCGGGGGCACGCTGTCGTCGATCGCCACGCAATCGGCCCCGGTCGCGGCGTGGAACCCCTTGTAGAAATCGCCGCCCTGACGCGGGAAAGCGATGACCGGCAGGTCCGGGAACCGCGCCTTCAGCTCTGATATGATGATGCGCGCCGGTTCCTGCGCATAGTTGACGAAATCGTCCCCCTTCAGCGATCCGGCCCAGCTGTCGAAGATCTTGACCACTTCGGCCCCGGCCTCGACCTGCCGCGACAGATACTCGATCGTGCCTTCCGTCAGCCGCTCGAGAAGCGCCTCGAACAACGCCCGGTTTTCCGCCTTGAGCGCATGTGCCGGACCCTGGTCGGGCGTGCCCTTGCCCGCGATCATGTAGGTGGCCACGGTCCAGGGCGCGCCGGCAAAGCCGATCAGCGTGGTCTCTTCGGGCAGCGCCTTGGACAGGCGGCGCACCGTCTCGTAGATCGGCGACAGCGTGTCGTCGATATCCGCAACCGGCTTGAGCTTGTCGAAATCGGCCTGGCTGGTGATCGTCGACAGCCGCGGGCCTTCGCCGGTGACGAACCACAGATCCGCGCCCAGCGCCTGCGGCAGCAGCAGGATGTCGGCAAACAGGATGGCCGCGTCGAAGCCGTAGCGCCGGATCGGCTGCAACGTCACCTCTGTCGCCAGTTCGGGGTTGTAGCAGAGCGACAGGAAATCCCCCGCCTCGGCGCGCGTGGCCTTGTATTCCGGCAGGTAGCGCCCCGCCTGGCGCATCATCCAGATCGGCGGCGTCGGCAGCGTTTCGCCGCGAAGCGCGCGCAGAATTGTCTTGGTCATGGGCTTGGCTGCCTTCCGTCGTTTCCGGCCTCGTGGTCCGATGTCGGCCAGGCGGTGTCAAGCCTGCTTGTCACCCCGATCCCGCCCGCATAAGCATGCCGCATGAATATCGACCTGCCCTCTCCCGCCTCGCCGCTGCGCATAGGAACGCGCGGTTCGCTCCTCGCGCTGGCCCAGGCCAACGAGACCCGCGAGCGGCTGGCGCGCGCCTTCGATCTGCCATTCGAGGCCTTCACCATCGTTGTGATCAAGACCACCGGCGACAAGATCATCGACCGCCCGCTGAAAGAGATCGGCGGCAAGGGGCTGTTTACCCGCGAGATCGAGGCCGACATGCTGTCAGGGGCCATCGACATCGCGGTGCATTCGATGAAGGACATGCCGGTCCTGCAACCCGAAGGGCTGCTGCTCGATACCTACCTGCCGCGCGAGGATCCACGCGATGCGTTCATCTCGCCCGAGTTCTCGGCGCTGGCGGACCTGCCCGAGGGGGCGACGGTGGGCACCTCGAGCCTGCGTCGGCGCGCCCAGCTTCTGGTGCGCAGGCCCGATCTTGACGTTGTCGAGTTTCGCGGCAATTTGCAGACCCGGCTGAAAAAGTTGGAGGACGGCGTGGCGCGCGCCACCTTCCTGGCCCGGGCCGGACTGAACCGGTTGCGCATGGACGACGTGCCACAACACCCCATCGAGGTGACCGACATGCTGCCCGCCGTGGCGCAGGGTGCCATCGGCATCGAGCGGCGGCGCGACGACACCCGCACCGCCGAGATGCTGTCGGCGATCCACGACACCGAAACCGGTCAGCGCATCGCCGCCGAACGCGCTTTCCTCGCGGCGCTCGACGGGTCCTGCGAAACCCCGATTGCGGGGCTGGCCACGCTCGGGAACGGAACACTGCACCTCCGGGGCGAGGTGCTGCGCCCGGACGGCTCGGAAGCCCATGCCGATACGCGCACCGGCCCGATCGAGGACGGCCCCGCCATGGGCCGCGATCTGGCGCGCGACCTTCTGGAGCGGGCCGGGCCGGATTTCTTTGACTGGATCGCGCCCGCCTGACCGGCACCCTGGCCACCCACCGCCATGCCCACCGCCATGCCGACCGACCTGCCCGATCCCGTCACCGGATGGGCGTGGTGCCCTTCATCTTTCAAGATGTCGCCCGGAGGTTTGGAGGCAGCGCCTCCAACGCGCATGGTGCGGCCCTCTGGGCCGCGCCATGCGCGCCGGTCGCCTCGGGCAAGGCCCGAGGCGAAACCGCTTCTGTCACTCCGCGGGAATTTTGTAGGTCAGCGACGCCCAGAGCGATTCCCAGGTCGGGTCGGTCGCCAGCTCGGCGTCCAGTTCCCTTATCACCACCGCATCGGCGAGGTATTCGACGCCGGGCGACGCGGGCAGGACGGCGCGGCCATCGGCATCGGTCTCATGGGTGGTGACCTCGACCGTGCCGTCGGGCAGACGGGCGAAAAGCTCGACCTGCGCGGCGGCCCTCGGTGTGCCCTCAAACAGCACGCGCACCGGAAGACCGCCCGACAGATCGTCGGTATAGGGGTTGGCCTCGGCCACGATCTCGGTCAGCAACCCGACCTCGCGATCGACCCCGTCGCCCGCGCCCACGGCGATCAGGCTTTTGCCGAAGCGGGTATAGTTCTCGCGCACGTTCCCGGGATCGAGACCGCGTTCCTCGAACCGGTCAAGCGCCCAGGCCGCATCCTTGTGGGTGACGAAATCGCTGAACTTGTCGAAGTCGGTATAGACCAACTTGTAGACCTTGGTCTGATGCACGACGATGACCAGCCCATCGCCGGGCGCTGCCATCTGCAGGGCGGGACGGTCACCCGCGCGCCCCTCGACCGGCAGGACCGTGTCGCCCATGACCAGATCGAAACGCGCGAAATTCGGCGGGATGTAGGAATATGCGACGCCCTTGAAATCCTGACCGACACGGATGTCTGCAACCACATCGCCCCCGGCGGCGACCTGGTACTGCGTCGGCTGAATCCAGAACTCGTGCGCCAGCGCAGGGGCGCTCATCCCGCTCGCAAGCAGCGTGGCGAGGATGGCGCGAAAAACTTTGGACGTCATGGCAAGCTCCGACTGGGTGTCTGTCTGAAAGAGTGTGTGTGTCTGAGTTAACGCCCGGCCCACCAGAGGTGCTGACCGACCGGGGGTCTGACGGTTCGGAACTAACCTAGCCCCCCCGGCCACAACTGCAATCGCCCGCAGATCACGCCCGCGTCACGTGGCGCAACCGCCAGGGCGCGGACCTGCGCCGCTCCGGCGGATGCCCGCGACCCCCCGCCCCCGGCTCAGACCGCCTTCAGGCGTCGCTCAAGTTCGGTCGCCGCCTCGGCCAGTCGCGCCTTGAACTTGCGGTCGATCCGGCCCTTGGCCAGCTTCATCGACTGCACGACAAGCCGCGCCGACAGCGTCTTCGGGGTCAGCGTCGCGTCAAAGCTGACCCGCGTGCGCGAGCGTGACAGCGCCACGCATTCGACGATGCTGCGGGTCTCGAGCCCGCCGGACGTGCTTTCGAACACCATCAGCGTCGGCGGCTCATACCGCGTCAGGGTGATGTCGGCATCGCGCGGCTTGCCGCGAAAGGTGAAGGTTGCGGCCCAGGCCATGCCCGCGCCCACCTCTGACAGCTGGTCCGTCCGCGCCACCTGCATGCCCCGGCGCAGGATCGAGCGCTCGATCTGGTCGAAATCGCTGAGTTCCGCGAACACCTGCTCGAGCGGCGCTTCGATGTCTTCTTTGTGGGAAAATTCCATGACCCGCCCTTGTCTCTGCCCGGCTGGACCGGAACGTGATTGTTGGGCGGACTTTCCCCTCAATCGAGCCGATCTGCAAGCCAGTTGCGCAGCATGAAATGCGCGATCGCCCCCTTCCGTGCGGGCAGCAACCCGGTTTCATGCCCGGCCATGGTGGCCACCAGCCGCTCGCGCGTGACCCATTGCGCGTCTTCGATTTCGTTGGGATCGATGACAAGCTCGGTGCTCAGCGCGGTGCCGTGACAGCCGATCATCAGCGAGTTCGGAAAGGCCCAGGGCTGACTGGCAAGATAGCGCACGGCCCCGACCCGCACGCCGGTCTCTTCCATGACCTCGCGGCGCACCGCCGCCTCCATGGTCTCGCCCGGCTCCACAAAGCCCGCAAGGCAGGAATACATCCCCTCGGGCCACCCCGGCGAGCGGCCCAGCAAGGTGTGGGGACCGTGCGTGATCAGCATGATGACCACCGGATCGATGCGCGGAAAATGCGCCGCCCGGCAGACAGGACAGATCCGTTGCCACCCGGCCTGCGCCATTTCGGACGGTGCGCCGCATGTGGAACAGAAGGCGTGGCTCGCGTGCCAGTTCAGCACCGCGCGGGCGCAGGCCGCCAGTTCCGCGTCGCGGGGCGACAGCCAGGTCATCACCCGGCGCAATTCCGCAAAGCGGCCCTCGCGGCAGGCGGGGTGAACCTGTTCGGTCGCATCGGCGAACCCCGCCAGCGCCGCCGCGTCGATCCCTTCGGGTTGCCAGCCCGAGATGTCGGCGGCAAAGACCGCGGCCTTTCCTTCGCGCCCCAGCAACAGGACCTCGGCGAAATCGACGTCCGCCAGAACGGGATGATCCCGCGGCAGGCGCAAAAGATGCGTCGGGTTGGTCTGCGCGATCAGCGGCTTGCCGCGCCACAGCACCACGAAGCGGGTGTCCGGTTGCGCAAGCCGGGCCGCCACCGCGGTTGGATCAGCGCGCAGCTCCGCCGCCCGATCCAGCGCCGAGCCGCCGAACGTCACCTCTTCGGCATGGCGCATGGCCGGGCCCTCTTCGTAATCTGTGGGCCGAATACCGCAATATACGCGAAACTTGACCGCCGTCGCAACTTATGGTTGCGCCATGTGCCGCGCCAACCTAGGTTTTCCCCGGGGATAACAAAAGGATTTGGGCGTGGGTTCTGCAAGGCCCAATCGTGATGCCGCGCGTGCGCGCCAGGCCCGGCTTCGCATTCTTGCGATCACGGACCTGCACGCCCGGCTTCTCGACTACGACTACGACCGCGACCTCCCGGCCCCCGGGACCGGCCTTGTCTGCCTCGCGGATCGCATTGCCGCCGCCCGCGCAGAAGAACCCAATGCCTTGCTGTTCGACAATGGCGACACCTACCAGGGCACCGCCCTCGCCGATCTGCTGGCGCATGAACAAGGCCGGGGCATCGGCGCTGCGGTCACCGGAAACAATCCGATCACCGAAGCGCTGGGGGCGCTGGGCGTCGATGCCGCCGTGCCGGGAAACCATGATTTCAACTTCGGCATCGAACCGCTTCTGGCCCGGGTCCAGCAGGCGCGCTTTCCCTTCGTGCTGACCAATCTGGTCGAGCGACGGGGCGCGCAGCCGCATCAGGACCGCCCCTTGCTGCCCACCACCCTGATGCTCGAGCGCAGCATCGCGGACGACGATGGCGTGCGGCACAACGTCCGGATCGGCGTCATCGGGCTGGTGCCGCCGCAGACCCTGCTCTGGGATCACGACCACCTGTCGGGACGGACCGAAGTGCGCGACGTGCTGGATGCCGCGGCGCACTGGGTGCCTGACCTCAAGCGCGCCGGAGCCGACATCGTCGTCGCCCTGTGCCATGGCGGGCTCGGCCAACTGACCCCGGCGTCTGGCCTCGAGGATGCCGCCCGGCTTGTGGCGCGACTGCCCCAGGTCGATGTGGTGCTGGCCGGGCACCGCCACGAAATCGCCGTCGAGGCGGCGACCGACGGGGCCGCCCCGATCGTCTCGGCCGGGTTCAACGGGTCGCACCTGGGTCAGATCGACCTGGTGCTGCGCCGATCCGGCTATGACGCCCCCTGGCATGTGACGGCAAGCCACGCGGCGCTCGTACCTGCGACCACGAAGCCCGGCCCCGACGCCGCCGAAATCAAGCGGATCGCAGCCCCCAGCCACGCCCGGACACGCGCGGTGATGACCGAGGCAATCGGTCGGACCGACACGCCGCTGCACAGCTTCTTCGCGGGCGCGCTGCCCTCGGCGGCCACCGCCCTGGTCGCCCGGGCCCAGGCCGAAGCGGTGCGCATGGCCATCGCCGACAGCCCGCATGCCGCGCTGCCGCTTCTCTCCGCAGCCGCCGCCTTCAAAACCGGCGGGCCGGACGGCGCCAACAACTACACCCACATCAAGGCCGGACCGGTCCTGCGCCACAATGTCTTCGATCTCTACCCCTTCCCCAACACCGTTGCCGCCATCCGGACAGACGGGGCCGGAATCAAGTCGTGGCTCGAACAGGCGGCCCGGCTCTTTGCGGGCCTGCACCGCGCCAAGGCGGTCTCGCCGCTCTTTGCGCCGGGCGCGGTCGGCTACGATTTCGACCTCGTGCACGGTGTCCGCTTCACCATCGATCTCGCGTGCCCGGCAGGGGACCGCATCCGCGATCTGCGCTGGCCCGATGACCGCCCGCTGGCACCCGATGCGCCGCTGATCCTTGCAACCAACAACTACCGCGCCTCCGGCAGCGGCGGCTACCCGGTCTGCGATGTGATCTTCCGCTCGCGCACCCTGACGCGGGACGTGGTGGCCTCCCATGTTGCCCGGCACAGCCCGATCGCGCCCTGCGCCGGTGCCGACTGGCGCTTCGCCGGCCCCCCCGGCACGCGCGTCTCCTTCGCGACATCCGCCTGCGCGCGGCCCTACCTTGCCGACACCCGCCTCGAGGCGGCAGAGACGACACCGGACGGCCTGATGCGGCTGTTGCTGACGCTGTAAGGCGCAAAACGCGCCCGGGGTTGCGAATCCATCCGAGGCGACCTATCTCGGGCAGTGAGAGGTTGGCGCGGGCAGGCGCCTCGCCAACCCGGTCAGGTCCGGAAGGAAGCAGCCGCAACGAGCCCCGCTTGGGTCGTGTTCAGCCTCTCACCCATGCGCCCGATCCGGCCCGGTCCGACCCGGCACCCATGGCAGCCGACCCGCGGCGGGCGCTTTACCGGACATCACCCGACACGCTCGCGGACCGCACGCGGCACCTGCGTGCCCCGGACGCCTCGGCCCTGCCTTTCCATTTTCCAAATACGCGGCATGACACCCGCCACATGGTCGGCACATGCGGTCCGCGCCGGACGGTCCGGGTCAGCTGTGGCGCACAAACAGGGCAGGCGCGCGTTCTGCCGCCATCGCCCAGCGCATCTGCGCCGCATTCCTGACCGCACGGGGCTGCACCGCGCGCAGCCGCGCCAGCGCCTCGTCCGGGGCGTCGCCGGTCTCGATCATCAGCCGCAGCGCCGCCATGCCCGAGCGACCATAGCCCGACTGGCTGTGCAACAGCACGCGTCCGCCGCCCAGCAGCGCGCGCCGTGCGAACCCCGAAACCGCGACCCAGCGCGCATCGAGCCCGGGGCCCGGGGCCGCGAGATCGGCAATCTCCAGATGATCCCAGCGGGTGCCGCGATCCTGCATGTCACCGCCGAAGCCCGCCGCACCGGCAAGCACCAGCTCGGCATGGGTCACCAGCGACAGCACCAGCGCGGGGGCCCAGTTGCGGATATGTTCGATGTCGGCGGCGTACCGACCGCTGGCACCGGGCATCGGCGCAATCGCAAGGATCCCGCCGCCGACCGGCAGCGCATGGATCGTCTGCATCTGCGCCTCGGAGATCACAGCCGATCTGCCGCGAAGGTGTCGCATTCGGACATCTGTCCGGTCTCGTATCCGCGGGTGAACCAGCTTTGCCGCTGGGCCGAGGTGCCGTGCGTGAAGGTGTGCGGTTGCGGCACCCGTCCGGCGCGCCGTTGCAGCGTGTCGTCGCCGATGGCGCGGGCGGCGTTCAGCGCCTCTTCCAGATCACCGGGTTCCAGCAACCCGTCGACATTGCTGGCCCAGATCCCCGAAAAACAGTCCGCCATCAATTCCAGCCGCACGGTCAGGGCGTTGGCCTGCCGCTCTGACGAACGCTGGCGTTCCGCGTTGACAGCACCCAGGATGCCGATCTCGTTCTGGACGTGATGGGCCACCTCATGCGCGATCACGTAGGCCTGCGCGAAATCCCCCCTGGCACCGAGTTGCCGCGCCATGGTCGCAAAGAACGAGGTGTCGAGATAGGCCTTCTCATCCGCCGGGCAGTAGAACGGGCCGGTGGCACCGGACGCGCCGCCGCAGGGCGAGCTTGTCACTTCCGAAAACAGCACCAAGGTCGGCGGAACATATTCCATGCCCGACTGCGTCGGCAGCACCGTGTCCCAGACGACCTCGGTCGATCCAAGCACCCGTGCGGCAAAATCGCCGGCCTGTTCCTCTTCGGGTGTGAATGGCCGCGACCGGGTCGTGGACTGCGGTTGCGCCTGCGACATACCCTCGAGAAGCGGCGTCACGTCGATGCCCGCGAAATAGCCGATGGCAAGCACGAAAAGCACGCCGACGCTGCCGATGCCGCCCACGGCGCGCCCGGACCGGCCACGGCGGTCTTCGACATTGCGGCTGCGCCGCACGCCCTTCAGTCGCATGAACCTTCCTCCCTCGAAGGTGTCAATGACATGCAATGATACATGCAATCGCGTTTGAGTTAAGGCAAATTTTCAGACGGACAAGGCCCTTGCCCGGGCCAAGCACCATCCATTTTTGCGGACCGGTCGCCGGGGCGTGTCAGCCGCGACGCTTGTCGCGCGGATAGGTCCCGAGGATGACTAGGTGCTCGGTGAAATAGTCCAGCTCCTCCAGCGCCCGGGCCACCTCCGGGTCGTCGGGATGGCCTTCGAAGTCGAGATAGAACTGCGACGCCTCGAACGATCCGCCGACCATGTAGCTTTCGAGCTTGGTGATATTCACACCGTTGGTCGCGAACCCGCCCATCGCCTTGTACAGCGCGGCGGGGATGTTGCGGACCTGAAACACGATGGTGGTCAGCATCCCGTGCGTGCCCCTGCGTGTCATGTCCGCATCGCGCGCCATGACCAGAAAGCGCGTGGTGTTGTTGCCCTCGTCCTCGATATGCCGTGCCAGCACCTCGAGCCCGTAGATCTCGCCGGCGAGTTCCGCCGCCAGCGCGCCGCGCGCCGGATTGCCCGATTCGGCCACGGCCCGCGCCGACCCGGCGGTATCGGCCCCGGTCACGCGATGGATCCCGTGCGCCTGCAGGAACTTCCGGCACTGGCCCAGCAGGACAGTGTGGCTTTGCGCCTCGCGGATGGCGTCCAGTTTTGTACCGGGCAGTGCCAGCAGGTTGATATGGACCCGCACGAAGGCCTCGTCGATGATATGCAGGTCCGATTGCGGCAGCAGCGAATGGATGTCGGCGACGCGCCCGTAGGTCGAGTTCTCGACCGGCAGCATGGCCAGATCGGCAGCACCGCCGCGCACCGCCTCGATGGCATCCTCGAAGGTGCGACAGGCCATCACCGCATGATCCGGGCGCGCCTCGATACAGGCCTGATGCGAATAGGCACCGGGCTCACCCTGAAAAGCGATCGTTTTTTGATGGGCCATGCGCGGGTCCGATCCGACTGGTGCAAGATTGGTTGTTTCGTCGCGGTCAGTATACCTTGCCTCTCGGATTGGGAACCAATAGAAACCGGCTCAACTCTGAAAAGGCGATGGATGGGCAACCCATGTTCGACACGATGACATTGACCAAGATTGTGGGCGCATTCTGTGGCGCCCTGCTCGTCTTCCTGCTCGGCGGTTGGGCTGCGGAAGGCCTGTATCACGTCGGTGGTGGTGGACACGGTGACGGCGAGGAAATGGCGACCGGCTTCGTCATTGAAGTGGAAGACGGCGGCGAAGCGGAAGAAGAAGAGGTCGTCGACTTCGCCACGCTGATGGACAGCGCCGATGCCGGTGCCGGTGAGCGCGTCTGGTCCAAGTGCCGCGCCTGCCACAAGCTCGAGGACGGCGCCAACGCGGTCGGCCCCTACCTTTACGGCGTCGTGGGCCGCGATATCGGGGCCGCGGACGGGTTCGGGGCCTATTCCGGCGCCCTGTCGCAGCAGGCCGAGGTCTGGACGCCCGAGAACCTCTACAACTTTCTTGAAAAGCCTGCCGCCTGGGCACCGGGTACGACGATGTCCTTCGGCGGCCTTCCCAAGCCCGAGGATCGCGTCAACCTGATCGCCTTCCTCGACCAGACCGACGGTTGATCGCAGGCACCCGGGGACCTTCGGGACGGATGACAGACAAGGGCGTGGGGCAACCCGCGCCCTTTTTCCGTTCGGGTGCGCGGGAACGGGCGCGAAAGCCCCGCCACGCGCCCCGGTACATCCGGTCAATTCGCGCTATCTTGCAACGCGATTACAGCCGGATCACGCAATAGCAACTTGAATGTGGCACCCCGCGCCTCTTAGCCTGACATCAGGTCGATATGACTTTGGAGAAGCCGATGACATTGCCCTTTCGCCCGCGAACTCCGCACCGCGATGCCCGAGAAACCGCCGCGCGCCGCGACCGGACCGGGACCGCGCGGGCCCTTGCGTGCCTGATTGCCCTGACCTTTGCGGTGAACGCGACCTTCGCGCGGGCCGAAAGCCACGAGACGATCATCAAGGCGCATGGCATTTCGTCCTTCGGAGAACTGAAATACGGGCCCGATTTCGCGCACTGGGACTACGTCAACCCCGACGCGCCCAAGGGTGGCACCTTCTCGACCTGGGCCTTCGGCACCTTCGACAGCCTCACGCCCTACACGCTCAAGGGCAATGCGGCATCGCTGTCGTCGATTTTCTACGACTCGCTGATGACCGGCAATCTCGATGAGCCGGACGCGATGTACGGGCTTGTCGCGGAAAGCGTCGAGTATCCGCAAAGCCGCGAATGGGCGATCTTCACCATGCGACCCGAGGCGACCTTTCGCGATGGCACACCGGTGACCGCAGAGGACGTGGTGTTTTCGTACAATATCCTGGTGACCGAGGGCCGCCCGTCCTACCGCATCGCCTTGAAGGACTTCGAAACCGTCGAGGCGCTGGATACGCACCGGGTCAAGTTCACCTTCAATCCCGACGGCCCCACGCGCGAATTGCTGATGTCCGCCGCCGGTCTGCCGATCCTGTCGGCGGCCTATTACAAGGACCGTGACTTCGGGGATTCCAGCCTGGAGCCGCCGATGGGGTCGGGGCAATACACCCTGAAGAACGTCGATGCGGGCCGCTCGGTCACTTATGTGCGCCGGCCGGATTACTGGGGCGCCGATCTGCCGGTCAATGTGGGCCAGAACAATTTCGACGAGATCCAGATCGAGTATTTCGCCGATTACACCACCGCGTTCGAGGCCTTCAAGGGCGGCGCCTACCTGTTCCGCGAGGAATACCAGTCCAAGCTCTGGGCGACGTCCTATGACTTTCCGAACGTGCAGAACGGCACCGTCGTGGTCGAGCAACTGCCCGATGGCCGACCCTCGGGTACGCAGGGGTTCTTCTTCAACCTGCGCCGCGACAAGTTCCGGGATCCGCGTGTGCGCGAAGCAATCGGCATGGCGTTCAACTTCGAATGGTCCAACGAGTCGCTGTTCTACGGGCTCTACAAGCGCACCGACAGCTTCTGGGAAAACTCGGCGACCCTTCAGGCCGACGGCATGCTCGACGGTTCCGAACTGGAGTTGCTCGAGCCGTTCCGCGACGTGCTGCCCGAAGCGGTCTTTACCGAACCGGCCTTCACGCCCGCGGTCTCGTCGGCGTCTGACCTCGCGGACCGCCGGGCGCTCAGGCGCGCGGGCAACCTGCTCAGCGAGGCGGGATGGGAGGTGGGCGACGACGGCATGCGCTATCGCAATGGCCAGAAATTCACCCTGTCTGTGCTCAATGACAGCCCCAGCTTCGACCGGATCATCAACCCGATGATCGACAACCTCAAACGGCTGGGCATCGCGGCCACCGCCACCCGCGTCGACAGCGCCGAAGCGCAAGAGCGCGAGAAGACCTTCGACTACGACATGGTGACCCAGCGCTTTGCGATGTCGTCGACACCGGGCGACGAGTTGCGGGGGATCTTCGGCTCCGAGACGGCGAATGTCGAAGGCTCGAACAACGTGCCGGGCCTTCAGAACGAAGCGGTGGACGCCCTGATCGACATCATCGCCAAGGCCGAAAGCCGCGCCGAGCTTGAAATCGCGGTGCGTGCCCTCGACCGGGTGCTTCGGGCGCTGCATGTCTGGGTGCCGCAATGGTACAACCCGTCGCACAACCTGGCCTATTTCGACGTGTTCGAACGCCCCTACGGCGATACCCCGCCGCGCTATGGCATTGGCGAACTGGGCCTGTGGTGGTACTCCGAAGAAAAGGCCGAAAAGCTGCGCCAGGCAGGCAGGCTCTAGGCGATAACAACAATAAACGGGGCATTCATGGGCGCTTATATCCTTCGGCGGCTGTTGCTGATCATACCCACGCTTCTGGGCATCATGATCATCAACTTCGCGCTGGTCCAGTTCGTGCCGGGCGGTCCGATCGAACAGATCATCGCGCGGGCACAGGGCGAAGGCGACGTGTTCCAGGGCTTTGCCGGCGGCGGCAACGAGACCGGCGGCGCGGGCGCTGGATCCGAGGAATACGCCGGAGCGCGCGGCCTGCCCCCCGAATTCATCGCCGAGCTTGAGCGCGAATTCGGCTTCGACAAGCCACCGCTGCAACGCTTTCTCGGGATGCTTTGGGACTACATGCGCTTCGACTTCGGAGAGAGCTACTTCCGCTCGATCTCGGTGCTTGACCTGATCCTCGAAAAGATGCCGGTGTCGATCTCTCTCGGGCTGTGGTCGACGGTGATCGCCTATGTGGTGTCGATCCCGCTGGGCATCCGCAAGGCGGTGCAGGACGGCACCAGTTTCGATACATGGACCTCTGCCGCGATCATCGTGGCCTATGCGATCCCGGGCTTTTTGTTCGCGATCCTGCTGCTGGTGCTGTTCGCGGGCGGGTCCTATTACCAGATCTTTCCGCTGCGCGGCCTGACCTCGGACAATTTCGACGACCTGTCGCTGCTGGGCAAGGTGGCGGACTACTTCTGGCATATCGCCCTGCCGGTGCTGGCCTCGACCATCGCGGCCTTCGCGACGCTGACCTTGCTGACCAAGAATTCCTTTCTCGACGAGATCAAGAAACAATACGTCATCACCGCGCGCGCCAAGGGTCTGGGCGAACGTCAGGTTCTGTATGGCCATGTCTTCCGCAATGCGATGCTGATCGTGATCGCGGGTTTCCCGGCGGTCTTCATCGGGGTCTTCTTTTCGGGCAGCCTGATCATCGAGACGATCTTCTCGCTCGACGGGCTGGGGCGGCTCGGCTTCGAGGCGGCGGTGGCGCGCGATTACCCGGTGATCTTCGGCACGCTGTTCATCTTCGGGCTGATCGGCCTTGTCGTCGGCATCCTGTCGGACCTGATGTATGTGCTCGTCGATCCGCGCATCGACTTCGAAAAGCGCGAGGGCTGAGATGACCAAGGACCTGCCCCCCAACACCGTCGTCTCCGAACCCATGCCCGGCATGCCCGTCGCACCGGAGCCGCCGCGCGGCCGCTTTGGCCTGTCGCCCCTGAACCAGCGGCGCTGGCGCAACTTCAAGAAGAACCGCCGCGCGCTGTGGTCGCTGTGGATCTTCGCGGTGCTGTTCGGCCTGTCGCTGTTCGCCGAGTTTCTGGCCAACGACAAACCGATCCTGATCAGCTATCGCGGCGAATTGCGCATGCCGATCTTCACCTTCTATGCCGAAACCGACTTCGGCGGCGATTTCCGCACCGAGGCGGCCTATCGCGACCCCGAAGTGCGCTGCCTGGTCGAAACCGGCGGGTTGATCGATTGCTTCGACGACCCGGACGACCTGATCGCGGCGGCCCGCGCAGGCACCATCGAGGACCCGGAGTTTCACAAGGGCTGGATGATCTGGCCGCCCATTCCCTATAGCTACGACACCCCCGTGGACCGTCCCGGCGCCGCCCCCCTGCCCCCCAATGGCGAAAACTGGCTGGGCACTGACGACACCAAGCGCGATGTCGCGGCGCGGGTGATCTACGGCTTCCGCCTGTCGATCCTGTTCACCCTGATCGTGACGGTGGTCTCGTCGATCATCGGCATCATCGCGGGGGCGGTGCAGGGCTATTTCGGCGGCTGGGTCGATCTGGTGTTCCAGCGCATCATCGAGATCTGGGCAGCGACGCCGTCACTTTACATCATCATCATCCTCTTCGCGATCCTGGGGCGCAGTTTCTGGCTGCTGGTGGGCCTCACGGTGCTGTTCGGCTGGGTGGCGCTGGTGGGCGTGGTGCGCGCCGAATTCCTGCGCGCGCGCAACCTTGAATACGTGCGCGCGGCCAAGGCGCTCGGCGTATCCAACGGCAAGATCATGTTCCGCCACATGTTGCCCAACGCCATGGTCGCGACCGTGACCATGCTGCCCTTCATCGTCACCGGCACCATCTCGACACTTGCCAGCCTCGACTTTCTGGGCTTTGGCCTGCCGTCATCGGCACCGTCCCTGGGCGAGCTGACGCTTCAGGCCAAGCAGAACTTGCAAGCGCCATGGCTGGGATTTTCGGCCTTCACCGTCTTTGCCGTGATGCTGTCGCTGCTGGTGTTCATATTCGAGGGCGTGCGCGACGCGTTCGACCCGCGAAAGACCTTTTCATGAGCAACATCCTTGAAGTCCGCAACCTGTCCGTGTCCTTTCGCCAGGACGGGGCCGAGACGCAGGCGGTGCGAGGCGTGTCCTTCGACATCGCGCGCGGGGAAACCGTGGCGCTGGTGGGCGAATCCGGGTCGGGCAAGTCGGTGACCGCGCTGTCGACCGTGCAACTGCTGGGGTCGGCGGCGATTGTCAGCGGCTCGGTCCGCTATGACAACCAGGAGATGATTGGTGCCTGCGAAACACTGTTGCGCAAGGTGCGCGGCAATGACATCTCGTTCATTTTCCAGGAACCGATGACGTCGCTCAACCCGCTGCACACGCTTGAGAAACAGCTGTCGGAAAGCATCGCGCTGCATCAGGGTCTGGTGGGCGAAGCCGCCCGCGCGCGCATCCTCGATTTGCTGAACCGCGTCGGCATTCGCGATCCTGAAAGTCGGCTCGGGGCCTATCCGCACCAGCTTTCCGGCGGGCAGCGGCAGCGTGTGATGATCGCCATGGCGCTGGCCAACGGCCCCGAACTGCTGATCGCGGACGAACCGACGACCGCGCTCGACGTGACGATCCAGGCGCAGATCCTCGAATTGCTGGCCGTGCTCAAGCGCGCCGAAGGCCTGAGCATGCTGTTTATCACCCATGACCTCGGCATCGTGCGCCGCATCGCCGACCGGGTTTGCGTGATGCAGCACGGCGAAATCGTCGAAACCGGCCCTACGGCCGAGATTTTCGCCAACCCGCAGCACCCCTATACGCAGATGCTGCTGTCGGCGGAATCCACGGGCACGCCGGATCCGGTGCGCGCCGACGCCGAGGAAATCGCGCGGACCGACAACCTCAGGATCTGGTTTCCGATCCACAAGGGCCTGATGAAACGCACGACGGGCTACGTGAAGGCCGTGAACGCCGCCTCGATTTCGGTGCGGGCGGGCGAAACCGTCGGCATCGTCGGCGAATCGGGGTCGGGCAAGACCACGCTGGCGCTGGCGATCATGCGGCTGATCCAGTCCGAAGGCGGCATCACCTATCGCGGCGAGGACGTGCGCCGCTGGTCCACCAAGGAATTGCGCCGCCTGCGCTCGGAGATGCAGATCGTGTTTCAGGACCCCTACGGCTCACTCAGCCCGCGCATGACCTGCGAACAGATCATCGCCGAGGGACTGGGCGTGCATGGCGCACCGGACGGGCGCAGCCACCGCGAACTGGTCACCGAGGTGATGCAGGAGGTCGGGCTCGATCCGGCGACGATGCACCGCTATCCGCACGAGTTTTCCGGCGGCCAGCGCCAGCGTATCGCGATCGCGCGCGCCATGGTGCTGCGACCCCGGCTTCTGGTGCTGGACGAGCCGACTTCGGCGCTCGACATGACGGTACAGGTGCAGATCGTGAACCTGCTGCGCGATCTGCAACGCAAGTACGATCTGGCCTACCTGTTCATTTCGCACGATCTCAAGGTGATCCGCGCAATGAGCCACAAGGTCATCGTGATGAAACAGGGCGACGTGATCGAATACGGCAGCACCGATGCGATCTTCGACGCGCCCGAAACGGAGTACACCCGCACCCTGATGGCGGCGGCCTTTGCGCCATTGGGCTAGGGTCGCGGACGGGCGATCAGCCTGCCCCGGTCAGTCCTGGCAGCCCATCGGACGGCAAAACGCCGGACCGAGCGGCGCGATCCGGCGTTGAGATGCTGCGGGCCTGACAGGTCAGGTTCGGGGCGTCCTGGTCAGCGCATCCGGTCCTGCCGACACCGGGGAAGTGCCGTCGCGATGATCGCGCGGCCCGGATTGCCAACCGATCTCAGTCTTTCGGGGCCCGGAACCTGATCTTCTCGGGTGTGCCGGGCTTACCGGAGTTTTCTTTCGAAATTTCCGATCCGGAGCGCCGGGTCGCGACGCCGAAGCTCTGTGCAAGTATGGTCAACATGGCCGATCCTCCTTCAATTCTGTGCCTGCCATCCATATTGCCTTTATGGTGGCCATATGCGAGCCAGTAAAAATGAGCTGATGTAAGTTTGGGTTACATATGGACTGGTCCAATCTGCCGCCTTTGACTGCCTTGCGGGCCTTTTCTGCTTATGCCGAGACCGGTTCGGTGACCGCAGCCGGGCGCATGCTGAACGTAAGCCATGCCGCGATCAGCCAGCAGCTCAGGTCGCTCGAGGCGCATCTGGGTCTGCGCCTGCTCGACCGGGTCGGGCGATCCCTGTCGCTGACCTATGAAGGGCATGAACTGGCGCAGGCATTGGCCGAAGGCTTCGGCACCATCGCGCGGACCGTCGATGCGCTGACCGGGGCCGACGCGGACCGTCCGCTGCACGTCACCACCTCGCCGACCTTTGCCGCGAACTGGCTGATGCCGCGACTGGCCAACTTCAGCGAAGCGCACCCGGATGTCGATGTGATGATCGCGCCGACGCCCGCGCTGATGCCGCTGCAGCCGGGTGGTGTCGATGTGGCGATCCGCTATGGCGAGGGGCCATGGCCCGGCCTGGAATCGCGCGAACTCATCCGGTCGCCGATCACCGTGGTTGCCGCACCGAAGCTTGTCGGGACCGGTGATCTGCCCGCGCTGTCCGAACTCACGCGGTTTCCCTGGATACAGGAACTGGGCAACACCGAGGCCACGGCGGCGCTGGTCCACCGCGGCGTCGAGGGTGCGCGGATCAAGGGCATCGTCGCCCCCGGCAACCTGATGCTGGACGGGGCGCGCAACGGTCAGGGCATCGCGGTATCGACCCGCATCGCCGTCGAGGAGGACCTGCGCGCCGGCCGCCTGCGCCTGATCTACGAGGAAAGACCGAACGCGGGCTATCACGTCGTGACCCTGCCGGGCACGCATCGCCCGCCGCTCAAGGCCTTCCTGCGCTGGATTCATCGAGAGGCGAAATCGAACGCGCCGAAGGAATGATCCTTCGGCGCGTCTGCAGAGGTCGCACGAGGTTTGTTGCGCGGGCTCAGCTGGGTCCGATCGGGGTGCAGTCGACCTGTCGCGCGGCCAGGCGCTGACAGGCAAGCGCGGCGGTTTCCTGGGTCAGCCCCATGAAATTGGCGTCAAAGCCGTTGCCGCGGTTGATGACCTTGCGCAGGCTGCCATCCAGCGTGGCCATCTCCTGCAATGCGGTCTTGAGAAGCACCCGTTCCGCCGAATAGCGGCTTGGATAGGTGCCGACATTGATGCCCCAGTGCCGCCCGCCCGATGTCGAGATGCGGCTGACCACTTCACGTGGCGCGGCAACGACGGCGGGGGTCGGGGACGGCGTCGCGGCATCCGAGGTATCCAGCGAAGCCAGCACCACCGCTGCCGGGCGCGGCTTCGGTGCCAGCGACACCGTGGGGGCCACGGCGCTCGCGGCCAGCACGGCGGCGGCAACCGCATCCGGCTCAAGCTCCGGGATCTCGGTCATCGCGGCGACCTCGACCTCGGTCGCGACAGCTGCGACAGGCGCAACAGGCGCAGGCGCGGGCGCCGGGTCTTCCTGTGCGACCATCGCCAGCGCGACGGCCTCGTCCACGAGGCTCTGGATGTCGTCGCCGACCTCGGCCACGAGCAGCGGCGCGGGCTCTTCCACGGGCCGGGTCTGGGGCCGCAGGCTGCGTGTCACCGATGCCGCGGCCACGCGAATGGACTTGCCGCGATGGCCGGGGCTTGGATCGGCGGTCTCGGCCACCATGACACCGCCGCCGACCTTGCCCATGTAAGGCGGCCTGCCGGGCGGATTGAAGGCGACCCGTGTCGGGGCCTTGCCGAACCCGAGATCGAGCAGCTTCTCGACCTGCGCGTTGCGTGTCGCGGTCGACCGCCCGCCAAACACCGTGGCGATCACACGTTCGCCGCCGCGTTCGGCCGATGCCACCAGGTTGAAGCCTGCCGCGCGGGTGTATCCGGTCTTGATCCCGTCGGCACCGGCATAGCTATTCAGCAGGCGGCGATTGGTGTGGGACACGGTGCGCACGCCTGCATCGGCCGAAATACGGCTGAACAGGTTGTAGTATTCGGGGTAATCATACAGCACGTGCCGCCCGAGGATCGTCATGTCGCGCGCGGTGGAAAGATGCCCGCTTTCGGTCAACCCGTGCGCGTTCTTGAAGTTGGTGCGCGTCATGCCCAGCGCCTTGGCGGTGCGGTTCATGCGCCGCGCGAATGCCGCCTCGGAGCCTTCGATCGCTTCGCCGATGGCGGTGGCCGCATCGTTTGCGGATTTGACCGCCGCGGCCCGCACCAGGTAGCGCAACGCGATCTTCTGGCCCGCCCGGAGCCCCAGTTTCGACGGCGGCTCGGCTGCGGAATTGCGCGAGATGCTCACCAGCGTATCCATCGACAATTCGCCGTTCTCGACCGCCTCGAAAGCGATATAGAGCGTCATCATCTTGGTCAGCGACGCGGGATGCAATCGGGTGTCTGCGTTCTCGGAATAGTAGACCTTTCCGGTGCGCGCATCCATCACCATGCCCGCATAGGGCGCGGCGACGGCGCTTAATGGAAGAAGCACCAGAAACCAGAACGCGGTGAAAAAATACAGGCCTGAATGGCCCGCCTGCCTGTGCGGTACCTTCACGGTTTTATGCCTTCTCTGCCTCGTTGCCCCCCGATTTTTCGGGTGAGCCATTTTTTGGCTTAACGCCTTGTTATGAAATCAGGCTAGCACATGAATGCCGTGTCGCAAAGGCTTCATAACGCTCTGTTATTTGCTTTTTGCACGCGGCGTGACGCAATATCTAGATGCCCGGGACACCGCACCCACAACTGGCTGGGATTGTGGCGGGAATGTGGCGGGGATAAGGCGCCCGAAAGGCAGCGCTTTCAGCCGATTCCGGCGATGAGTCCCGGCAGGAACGACAGGTCCGCCACTTCGGCGAAGCGGGGATGATCGGGGGCCTCCGCCGCCTCGAGGTCCCAGGCGTGGTCGTGCGGCACGTAGACCCCCCAGCTGCCCGCCTCGATGGCGGGACGCACATCGGATTTCATCGAATTGCCGACCATCATCGTGCCGGCCGCCCCGCCGGGCACCTGCGCGAACAGCCGCGCGTAGACCTCGGGCGTCTTGTCCGAGACGACCTCGACCGCGTCGAACATCTCGCCCAGCCCCGACTGCGCCACCTTGCGTTCCTGGTGCAGCAGGTCGCCCTTGGTCACGATCATGACGAAATGCGACTGCGCCAGCGCGGACAAGGTCGCCTCCACATGCGGCAGCAGTTCGACCGGATGGGCCAGCATCTCGCGACCGGCTTCCATGATCTCGCGGATGACGTGGCCCGGTGCCTTGTGGTCGGTCACCTCGAGGGCGGTTTCGATCATCGACAGGGTGAAGCCCTTGACGCCGAATCCATAATGGCCAAGGTTGCGCCGTTCCGCTGCCAGCAGACGTCGGTCAAGGTCGTGCGGATCGGCATAGTCCCGCAGAAGCGTTGCGAAATGCGCCTGGGTGAGCTTGAAGAACCGCTCGTTGTGCCAAAGCGTATCGTCCGCATCGAAGGCAATTGTCCGGAGATTCCGCATGTCTCTTACATTCCCCGCCCAGAGGGGCCTTTTTTTAACCGAAGCTCGGGTTATATACTTCACCGACGCAACCGAGCAATCGAACACGGCAACCCGCCCCTTATGATGACATTATCGAACAGCGCGCAGCCGATGGCCCAGGCCGTTCGCCCGCCCGGACAGGGCGACGACGACACCGGCGTGGTGGTCGAGACCAAGACCCGCACGAAACGTCCGCCGCTTTACAAGGTCATGCTGCTGAACGACGACTACACGCCGATGGAATTCGTGGTGCATGTTCTGGAACGGTTCTTCGGCCTGAACCACGCGCAGGCCTTCGAGATCATGCTGACGGTGCACAAGAAGGGCCTCGCCGTCGTGGGCGTCTTCAGCCACGAGATCGCCGAGACCAAGGTCGGTCAGGTCATGGACTTTGCCCGCCGCCATCAGCACCCCCTGCAATGCACGATGGAGAAAGAGTGAGGCGCAGCGCGCCCCGCCTTTCCGGGACCCCCACATGAGCACCGCACGCCTGACCCACGCCATCTCCAATGGCGACGTCACCCTGCCCGGGACCGGACGCATCGCGCTGTTCAACCCCTCCGCCGATGTCGACCTCTCGGCCCTGCCGCTTTCGCGTTGCCACGCCATCCAGCGGCACTATCCGGACCATGAAGCACTGGTCGCGCGCGGCATCGCCGCCAGCACCGCCGCCGAGGGCGATTACGCCGCCGCCGTCGTCTTCTTGCCCCGCGCCCGGGCCGAGGCCGAAGGGCTGGTGGCCGAAGCCGAGGCGGTGGTCGGCACCGGGACGGTGATCGTCGACGGCGCCAAGACAGACGGCATCGAGACGATGCTGAAGTCGCTGCGCCGACGGGTCACGCTGACCGCCAATGTCGCAAAAGCGCATGGCAAATGCCTGGCCTTCATGGCCGAGGGTGCCTTTGCCGACTGGCGCGTGACCGGACCCACCCGCAATTCCGACGGATATCTGACCCTGCCCGGTGTGTTTTCCGCCGATGGCATCGACCCGGCCTCGCGGCTTCTGGCGGATGCGCTGCCTGCGGACCTGTCGGGACGGGGTGCCGATCTCGGGGCCGGGTGGGGGTACCTCGCGGCCCGCCTTCTGTCTCGGGACGACATCACCGCGCTGCATCTGGTCGAGGCGGATCACGACGCGCTGAGGTGCGCGCGCGCCAATGTCACCGATCCGCGCGCGGCCTTCCACTGGGACGATGCGCGCGACTGGAAACCGGACACGGCGCTCGATTTCATCGTGACCAACCCGCCCTTTCACACCGGGCGCACCGCCGACCCCGGGCTCGGCCGCGCCTTTCTGGCGAATGCCGCGCGCATTCTGGCGCCGTCGGGGCGGCTTTTCGTCGTCGCCAACCGGCAATTGCCCTATGAAGAGACGCTGACCACCCATTTCGGCAAGGTCTCGGAATTTGCCGGTGACGGGCGCTTCAAGGTGCTCTTGGCGCAACGTCCGTCTCGAACCCGCCGCTAAGCTGGTCTAGGGTCGCCGAACCGACACCCGAGGAGGCACGGGCATGAGTTTTTCCATCGAGGGCAAGACCGCCATCGTCACCGGCGCGGCAAACGGCGTCGGGCTGGCCATCGCCCGGCATTTCGCGGCGCGCGGAGCCAACGTGATGTTCGCCGATATCGACGAGACGCGGCTGAGCAAGGAAGTGGGCGACACCGAACAAAGCGACACCATGCGCTACTTCGCAGGCGACCTGCGCGAGAAGCTGACGCTGGCGAACCTGCTGTCGGCGACGCTTGACGCCTTCGACCGGGTGGACATCCTGATCAACGGTTCGCGCCAGATGATCGAAACCGATCCCCTGTCCATGGACGACGAATCGGTTGAGATCCTGCTGAACCAGAACCTGATGACGGCGATGCGGCTGTCGCAACTGGTGGCCCGCCGCATGATCAAGCAGGGCAAGAAACAGGAAACCGGGCAGATCGGCGCGATCGTCAATCTGTCCTCCATCGCCGCGCGGCGCACCCACCCGCAACTGATGGGCTATTCGGTGTCCTGCGCGGCACTGGACCAGATGACCCGCTCGATGGCGGTGGCCCTCGCCCCCGATCGCATCCGGGTGAACGCGGTGGCCTTCGGATCGGTGATGTCCTCAAGCCTGAAGGACTCGCTCAAGGAACACAGCGAATATCGCGGCAACATCGAGGACCACACGCCGCTGGGCCGGATCGCCGCCCCCGAGGAATTGTCAGAGGCGGTGCAGTTCCTGTGTTCGGACTCCGCAAAGTTCCTGACCGGTCAGATCATGACCATCGACGGTGGGCGCACCCTGCTCGACCCGGTGACCGCACCGGCGCATTGACGCGGACCGCGGGGCTTGCGGCGCGTTCCGCCGCTTGGCAATAGAGACCCCGGAAGGAGAGCTGCCATGACCGACGAGCTGACGGAAGAACGCGCCCGCGCGGCGGCCTGGTTCCGCCAATTGCGCGATCAGATCGTGGCGGCCTTCGAGGCGCTGGAACGGTCGCATTCCGACGGGCCTTTCGCGGATGCCGCACCGGGCAGCTTTGAGGTCACCGAAACCAGGCGCGCCTCGGATGACGGCTCGGACGCGGGCGGCGGGCTGATGAGCGTGATGCGCGGCGGTCGGGTCTTCGAGAAGGTCGGTGTGAACATCTCCGAGGTGTTCGGCACCCTGGGCGACCGCGCCCAGGCCGCGATGGCCGCGCGCAAGGGCATCCCGGGCATGCAGGACGACCCGCGCTTCTGGGCATCCGGGATCAGCCTGGTGGCGCATATGCAAAACCCCCATGTGCCTGCGGTCCACATGAACACGCGGATGTTCTGGACGCCCCACGCCTGGTGGTTCGGCGGCGGCTCTGACCTCAACCCGTGCATCGAGTACCCAGAGGACACCGCGCATTTCCATGCCCAGCAGAAAGCCCATCTCGATCCACATGGCGATGACCTATATCCGCGCCTGAAGAAATGGGCGGACACGTACTTCTATATCCCCCACCGCAAACGCGGCCGCGGCGTCGGCGGCATTTTCATGGACGATCACTGCACCGGAAACTGGTCCGACGATTTCCGCCTGACGCAGGACATCGGCCGCGCCTTCGTGCCCGCCTATGTGCCGCTGGTCGAAGCCCGCCGGACACAGCCTTTCGACGCGGCCGAGAAAGACGCACAGCTTGTCCATCGCGGGCTCTATGCGGAATACAACCTTGTCTATGACCGCGGCACGAAGTTCGGCCTCGAGACCGGACATGATGCCAATGCCGTGCTGATGTCGCTGCCGCCCATGGCGAAGTGGGTTT
Organism: Roseivivax sp. CAU 1753; assembly: GCF_054482575.1. Lineage (NCBI taxonomy): Bacteria > Pseudomonadati > Pseudomonadota > Alphaproteobacteria > Rhodobacterales > Roseobacteraceae > Roseivivax > Roseivivax sp. CAU 1753. Next base: position 48,370 of record NZ_JBTLRF010000006.1, read on the forward strand.
GACGGATCGGACCTTCGCCAGTTGGCACGGTCCGGAGTGCGTATTTGTCAAAATGGAAAGGCATCAGGACTGCGCGCCGTTCGCTGGCTTTCCATTTTCGAAATACGCAACGCGGCGATGGCCACTCAGATCTCTCGCCAGGCACCGGGCGCGAGACCCGCAAGCGACCAGTCCCCGACCTGCCACCGCACCAGCCGCAGACAGGGCAGATTCACCGCCGCGCACATGCGCCGCACCTGCCGATTGCGTCCCTCGGTCAGGGTGATCTCGAGCCAGGCATCGGGCACGGACTTGCGGAACCGCACCGGCGGGTCGCGCGCCCACAGATCGGGCGGCGCGATGATACGGGCTTTGGCGGGCCGTGTGGGGCCATCCTTCAAGACGACACCGTGGCACAGCGCCGAGATCTGCTCTGGCAAGGGGGTCCCTTCGACCTGCGCCAGATAGGTTTTCGGCCGCTTGAAATCCGGGTGCGCGATCTGCGCCTGCAACTTGCCGTCGTTTGTCAGAACCAACAGTCCCTCGCTGTCGCGATCGAGGCGACCCGCGGGATAGACGTCCTGCACCTCGATGAAGTCCGACAAGGTCGCGCGGTCCGATCCCCGGGTGCCCTTGTCGGTGAATTGCGACAGGCACCCGAAGGGCTTGTTGAACAGGATCAGGCGACGACGCGCGGGGCGCGGGCGACGGGGTGCGCGGGGATGCGGGGTCATCGAGCCGAGCGCTTCGCGGCGAAGAAAGCGCGGAGAAGCCCTTCTGCCTCGGCACCGCCGATTCCGTCATAAATCTCGGGCACGTGATGGCATTGCGGATGCGCGAAAACCCGGGCGCCGTGTGCCGTGCCACCGGATTTCGGATCGGCGGCAGCGTAGTACAGCCGCGCGATCCGGGCGTGTCCGATGGCTCCGGCGCACATCGCGCAGGGCTCCAGCGTGACGTAGAGATCGCAGCCCGTCAGCCGCTCTTGCCCCAGCGCGGCAGAGGCCGCGCGCAGGGCCAGCATCTCCGCGTGTGCCGTGGCATCGCGAAGCTCGCGTGTGCGGTTGCCTGCCCGTGCCAGCACTGTGCCGCCCGCGTCCACCACGACCGCGCCCACGGGCACTTCGCCACGGGCCGCGGCGGCGCGGGCTTCCTCGAGCGCGGTTTCCATGTGGCTGCGGAATGGCATGCCGCGTTTCTAGCGCGATGCGGCGGCGATGGACAGGGCGCGCGGGCCGGGTTAGAGCGATCCCATGACCGACAGCACACCCCCCGGAGACCGCATCGCCAAGGTGCTTGCGCGTGCAGGCGTCGCCTCAAGGCGCGTGGCCGAGCGCATGATCATCGAAGGTCGCATCGCGGTGAACGGAGTGGTGATCGACCGCGCGGCGCTGAACGTCACCGACAAGGACAGGATCACCGTCGACGGCAAGCCACTGGATGCGCCCGAGCCCGCGCGACTCTGGCTTTATCACAAGCCGACCGGACTGGTGACCACCGCCAGGGACGAACAGGGGCGCGCGACGATCTTCGACGACCTGCCCGAGGATCTGCCCCGGGTGATGTCGGTGGGGCGACTTGACCTGAACTCCGAAGGGTTGCTGCTGCTGACCAACGATGGCGGGGTCAAGCGCAAGCTTGAACTGCCCTCGACCGGCTGGCTGCGGCGCTACCGTGTGCGCGTCAACGGCAGGCCGACGGACGCCACATTCGACCCCCTGCGCAAGGGCTTGACCATCGACGGTCAGCGCTTTCAGCCGATGATCGTGACGCTCGATCGGCAGCAGGGTGCCAATGCCTGGGTGACCATCGGACTGCGCGAGGGCAAGAATCGCGAGGTGCGCCGCGCGATGGAGGATATCGGGCTCAAGGTGAACCGGTTGATCCGAATCTCCTACGGGCCCTTCCAGCTGGGGCAGCTCAAGCCCGGCGCGGTCGAAGAGATCCGCCCGCGCGTGTTGCGCGACCAGTTGGGCCTGGACGCGGACAAACCCAAGGACCCGCAACCGAAAAAGCCGCTGGTCCGGCGTGCACGGCGATCCGCCCCGAGGCGCTAATCCGCGTTAACCAAGCGGGAAAAGTTCCAACTTATTCCTGCCTTGTGCCCCGATTTCGCCCGGATTCGCGGTGAGTTTGGGCGCATGTTGTTTTCCTTGCTCACAATCGCCGTGATCGGCGTGTCGGTCGTCGTGATCACCAAGAATTTCCGCATGATCGCGGCGGATACGATGACGTCGTTGCGCACCAGCCTCGGGCAGGTCTTCGCCAACGGGCGGGCGCTGTCGAACGCGGCGTTCGGGCTTTTGTGGCTTTTGTTCTTCGGCTTGTGTTTCGCGTGAGGCAGTCATGACCTATGCACCGGATTCCCCGTCCTCCAAGCTTGCTCGGGCGACCGCGCGGGACGGTCTGCCGCTGTTGTTGCTGGCGGCCTTCCCGTTGATGTTCTGGCTCTTTCTGGGGTCGGTCAGCGCGGCCATCGCGGCGCTGCTGCACTTTGCGCTGATCGCGCTCGGGCTGGCGCTGATTGGCGCCGGGCGCGGGGTCGAGATCCGCTATCACGCCGCCCGCGCCGCACGCCGCCCCAAGCTGCCGCGCAAGTTGCTGGGAGCCGGGGTTCTGGGCCTTTCGGCACTGCTTCTGGCGGCCAACCATTTTACCACCTGGAACATGCCGCTTCTGTGCGGTGCGCTGGCCTTCGGGCTTGCGGTTGCGGCCTTCGGCACCGATCCCATGCGGGACAAGGGCTTTGACGATCCGCAGGTCCTTGCGGAGCATGCGGCGCAGCGCACATTGACGAAAACCGAGGCCGCAATGGACCGACTGGTCTGCCGCGTCGCCGAATTGCAAGAGCCGGATCTGACATTGCGCGCCGAGGCCGTCCGCTCGGCGATCCTGCGGCTGGTGCGCGCACATGTGTCGCATCCGCCCGATTTCGCTGCCTTCGAACGCCCCCTCGCGACCTTCATTTCGCTGGCCGAGCGGGAAGTCGCAGAGCTTGAGACCCAGTGGCAAACGGACAGCCATCACGCGGCGCGGCGGTTCGCCCGCCGGATCGCGGCGCTGTCCGACGGATTCGAAACACGCGCCCGCAAACGGCGCACCAAGACCGATTGTGACGCCTTCGCACTCGAGGCCGACCTGCTGCTCGACCGGATGCGCGAGAACAGGGCAAGCTGACCGGCGATCGGGCGACTTTCTTGCTTTGCATCTGGTAACTGACCCCACTTTTTCCTAAGTTTTACGTCTGTTCTTGGGAAAAGGGGCGCACATGGCCGGAACCGGTCTGCAAAAGATTGCCTTCACGCTGCTTATCGTCCTGCAACTCGGCGTCGCCGCTGGCGTGCTCGGGGGGCTGTAGGCCGATGGCACAGCGATTCGGCGGGCGCTTCAGCCCGAATGGCAGCGAAGATCCAACAGAACCCGGTGTCGACACGCGCGATGCGCCGCCCGCGTATCACGGCGCGCGGGTCAATCCGGTAGGCGCACGCGCCAACGTGATGTTCCTGCCGCCGCTGGTGCTGGCGGTGTTCGCGCTCGGAGCCGGTGCAACCGGTCTGTTGACCGGACTGGTCGGTGCCGGTGCCTGGGTGCTGGGCGCGGTCATGCTGCGCGAGGGCCTGAAGGCCGAGGCGGCTTACAATGAACGCAAGATCGCGCGCCGCCCTGCCCTTCCGCGCAAGATCGCGGCGGCCCTTCTTGCGGGCGTCGGCACCGGGCTGGCGACCGTGACCCATGGCGGCGGCGTGTTCGAGGCCGCGCTGTTCGCGGTTGCGGGTGGCGGGCTGCACGTGGCGGCCTTCGGGATCGATCCGCTCAACGCCAAGGGGCTCGAGCATGTGGACGCCTTCCAGCAGGACCGCGTCGCCCGCGTCGTCGACGAGGCCGAGGACTATCTGTCCGACATGGGCGAGGCGGCCCGCCGCGCCGGCGACCGGGGCGTCGAAGCCCGGGTCGAGCGGTTCCAGATCACCGCGCGCAATCTGATCCGGACGGTCGAGGAAGACCCCCGCGACCTGACCGCCGCGCGCAAGTACCTTGGCGTCTACCTGATGGGCGCACGCGACGCCGCGCGCATCTTCGCGGACATCTACGGACGCAATCGCGACGCCCGGGCCAAGGCCGATTTCGTGGCACTTCTGGACGATCTGGAGACCTCGTTCGGACAGAAGACCGAAACACTCATGCTCGACACCAACAGCGATCTCAAGATCGAGATCGACGTATTGCGCGACCGGCTGAAACGCGAGGGCGTAACCCTCAGCCGGTCATCGGACTAGTTTGAAACAAGGAAAAAATTCAATGTCGGAACAGGTGCGCACCAAGGCCGCAGAAGACACCGCGAACGTGCAGGAACTCAACGAGAACACGCTGCCGATGCCAAAACCCGCCGAGGACCTGGTCGCGCTTGAGGCGGCGGATGCCCCGGTGGCCGAGGAGATTCGCACCCGGATGGACGAGATCGACATGGAGGACACCAACTCCATCGTCACGTTCGGCTCGGGCGCGCAGGCGGAATTGCAGGAAATCAGCCAGGCGATGCTGCAGGGCGTGCGGAACAAGGACGTCGGACCGGCGGGCGATTCCCTGCGCGGGATCGTCACCACCATCCGCGGGTTTTCCGTCTCCGAGCTTGATGTGCGCCGCGAACGGGCGTGGTGGGAAAAGCTCTTGGGCCGGGCGGCGCCCTTCGCCAAATTCACCGCCCGCTTCGAGGAGGTGCAGGGCCAGATCGACCGCATCACCGACGAGCTTCTCAAGCACGAGCATGTGCTGATGAAGGACATCAAGTCGCTCGACATGCTGTATGACAAGACGCTGCAGTTTTACGACGAACTGGCGCTTTACATCGCGGCGGGCGAGGCCAAGCTGGCGGAACTCGATGGCAAGCACATCCCGGCCAAGGAAGCCGAGGTCAGCGCCGCGCCCGAGGCCGATCAGGTGATGAAGGCGCAGGAATTGCGCGACCTGCGCGCCGCCCGCGACGACCTGGAACGCCGGGTACACGACCTGAAGCTGACCCGCCAGGTGACGATGCAGTCGCTGCCCTCGATCCGGCTGGTGCAGGAGAACGACAAGTCGCTGGTGACCAAGATCAACTCGACCCTGGTGAACACCGTGCCGCTCTGGGAGACGCAGCTGGCGCAGGCGGTGACGATCCAGCGCTCGACCGAAGCTGCCGCGGCGGTGCGCGAAGCCAATGACCTGACCAACGAATTGCTCACATCCAACGCCGAGAACCTGCGCGCCTCGAACACGATCGTGCGCGAGGAAATGGAGCGCGGCGTGTTCGACATCGAAGCGGTCAAGAAGGCCAATGCGGACCTGATCGGCACGATCCAGGAAAGCCTGCAGATCGCCGACGAGGGCAAGGCCCGCCGCAAGGCCGCCGAGGAAGAGATGAAGAAGATGGAGGCGGAACTGCGCGATACGCTGGCCTCGGCCAAGGCCCGTCGCGACGGGACCGGCGACAATGCCGGTACTGCGGTTCCGGCGGCCTGAGTGCCATCGGGGTGGACATCCCGGCTGGGCGCAGCGCTTCTGGCGCTGGTCCTGGCGAGCTGCACGGTCACGCAGCCCGATCCCGGCCCGCCGGGTGTGCCGCCACAGGCACGCCCGGACCGGCCCGAGCCGCCGCCGCCGCCCCCTGAACCCGTCGGCCCGTCCGCGCGCAGCCTGGAACTGGCCGCCTACTATGCCCGCGTCGAACGCGACCTCGTCGGACAGGGGCTGTTGCGCACGGATGGTGGCGGCGCCGACACGCCGCTCACCGACACCCAGCTTGCCCGCAACTTCGAGCGCATCGCGCTGACCGAGGAATACCGCCGGGGGGCCGGGCTGCAGGCGTCGGCCGGCGATCTCGGGCCGGTCAAGAAGTGGACCCAGCCGGTGCGTGTGCAGGCCGAATTCGGCGCGTCTGTCAGCGAAGACCAACGCAATCGCGAACGCGCCGAGTTGCGCCGCTACGTGACCCGCCTTGCCCGGATCACCGGGCATCCGATCTCGATGAGCAACAACAATCCCAACTTCCACGTGCTTTTCATGTCCGAAGATGACAGCGCGGACCTTGCCCCGCGGATCAAGGCGATCGTGCCCGAGATCGATGCCGCGTCGCTGACGGTCTTCAAACAGCTGCCGCGCGCCATTCACTGTCTGGTCATCGCCTTCGCGGACGATCAGGGCGGCTATGCCTACGGCCAGGCGATCGCCGTCATCCGGGCCGAGCATCCGAGCCTGCTGATGAAATCCTGCATCCACGAGGAAGTGGCCCAGGGTCTCGGCCTTGCCAATGACAGCCCCAACGCACGCCCGTCGATCTTCAACGACGACGACGAGTTCGCGCTGCTGACCAGGCAGGACGAGTTGCTGCTGAAAATCCTCTATGACCCGGCGCTGACACCCGGCATGACCGCCGCTGCGGCCCGTCCCATCATCCGTCGCCTTGCGACAGAGCTGACCGGCGAAGCCATCGCCAGCGTCGGCCCGTCGTGATCCGCCAGACCTTCACGGAGTGTCCCTGATGCCCATATTCGACTTTCTCACCGGCCAGTTCATCGACGTCATCCACTGGACCGACGACACCCGCGACACAATGGTCTGGCGTTTCCAGCGCGAAGGCCACGAGATCAAGTACGGCGCCAAGCTGACCGTGCGCGAAGGACAGGCGGCGGTGTTCGTGCACGAGGGCCAGCTGGCGGATGTCTTCACCCCCGGGCTCTACATGCTAGAGACCAATAACATGCCGATCATGACCTCGCTTCAGCACTGGGATCATGGCTTCAAGTCGCCCTTCAAGTCCGAGATCTACTATGTCTCGACGGCGCGGTTCACCGATCTCAAATGGGGCACCAAGAACCCCGTCATGCTGCGCGATCCGGAGTTTGGCCCGGTGCGCCTGCGGGCCTTTGGCACCTACGCGATCAAGGTCACCGATCCGGGGCTGTTCCTGACCGAGATCGTCGGCACTGACGGCGAATTCACCAGCGACGAGATCAGTTACCAGATCCGCAACATCATCGTGCAGGAGGTAAGCCGCACCCTGGCCTCTTCGGGGATACCGGTACTCGACATGGCGGCGAACACCGCCGATCTGGGCAAGCTGGTCGCCGCCGAGGTGTCGAAGACGCTGGCGACCTACGGGTTGACGATGCCCGAGCTGTATATCGAGAACATCTCCCTGCCACCGGCGGTCGAGAAGGCGCTGGATGCGCGCACCTCGCGCGGGATCGCGGGCAACCTCGACGATCACATGAAGTGGCGTGCCGCCGAGGCGCTGGCCGAAAGCGGGGCGGCCGGATCGGCCATGGGGATGGGCATGGGCGCGGGTCTCGGCATGCAGATGGCGGGCCGGGTCGGCCCCTGGGGCGCGGCCCCCGCCGCAGCCGCAGCCGCAGCGCCCGGCCCGGTCGCGGGCGCGGCCATGGCCCCGCCACCACCCCCGGTCGAGCATGTCTGGCACATCGCCGAGAACGGGACCACGAAAGGCCCCTACAGCCGCGCAGCCCTTGGCCGCATGGCCAGCGACGGCGCGCTGACCCGTGAAACCTTTGTCTGGACGCAGGGTCAGGATGGCTGGTTGCGGGCCGAGGATGTGACCGAGTTGGCGCAGCTTTTCACCGTGATGCCGCCGCCGCCGCCGCCGATGGGTTGAAACCTGTCGCGCGCGCGCGACGTATATAGACCATGAGCACCGTCGATCCGTCGCCCCCCGCACCGCTGCGCAGCCGCCTTGCCGATGCCCTGCCCCCACGGCGGACATGGCTGAAGGCGCTGCACGCCACGATGATTCCGCTTTTCGTCTGGTTCATGCTGGTGCAGCCGCGCGACGTGGTGCCGCTGGGGCCGCTGGCGTTTCAGTTTCATTCGTTGCTGGGACTTCTGTTCGTCACGCTGGCGGTGATCTGGACGGCGGATTTTTTGCGCCGGGGTCTGGCGGGGCGACCGGGGCCAAAACTGTCGCCGCGCCTGCGCCGGTTTCATCAGCTGCTGCACAAGACGCTTGTCCTCGGCATGGCCTTCGTCGCGGTGTCGGGATTCCTGCTGGGCCTGACCAGCCACATCCTGCTGAAGGCGGGCGGCATCCTTCCCATCGCGCCGCCGCTCGACATGCCGTTGCCCAACCGGGTGATCGGCTGGCTGCACACCTACCAGTTCTACGCGCTGGGGGTCGTTGCGATGATCCACGCGGCTTTTCACATCTGGCGGCACCTCTTCCTCAGGGACAATGCGTTGCGGATCATGGCCCCGAAACGCCTGCATCGGTTCCTCTGACGTCGAAAGCCCCGCGTTGCGGTTGAACCCGGACGCGGAGCCGCGCAAAGTGTCGCCAAGGACATCCGAGCGAGGCCCGATGGAAACCGAAGACCACCGTTTTCCCTGCGATCAATGCGGCTCTGACATGCGATTCTCGCCGGACCGGGGCGCGCTGGTCTGCGGGCATTGCGGCAACACCGAAGAGATCGCCGGCGACGGACCATGGCAGGGCGGCATCCGCGAGCTGGACTTCAGGCAGGCGCTCGACAACCTGCTGCCGATTCAGGAGATGGAGGTCACCCGCGTCTCGCAATGCCCCAATTGCGGCGCGACCGTCGAATTCGACCCCGAGGCCCACGCCGCCGTCTGCCCGTTCTGCGCGACGCCCGTGGTCAAGGACACCGGCGAGAACCGCCATATCAAACCGCGCGGCGTTCTGCCGTTCGCGCTGGACGAACCGGCGGCGCGCGAGGCGATGACCGAATGGCTGGGCAGCCTTTGGTTCGCCCCGAACGGGGTCAAGGACTACGCCCGAAAGGGGCGGAAACTGCAGGGCATTTACGTGCCCTACTGGACCTTCGATGCGGATACGCGATCGCGCTACCGGGGCGAACGCGGCACCGTCTACTATGAAACCCGTCGCGTCATGCGCAACGGCAAGAGCCAGACGCAGCGGGTCCAGAAGATTCGCTGGCGTCCCGCGTCGGGTCAGGTCGCGCGGTTCTTCGACGATGTGCTGGTGCTGGCCGCGACCTCGTTGCCGAAGAAATACACCGACGCCCTGCCGCCCTGGGATCTCAGCGCGCTCGAGCCGTATCGCCCCGAGTTCATCGCGGGATTTCGCGCCGAAGTCTACACCGTCGATCTGGATCAGGGCTTTGTCGAGGCCCGCGCCATCATGGACCGCCAGATCCACCGCGACGTGAAATTCGACATCGGCGGCGACCGCCAGCGCGTGCATCAGGTTGACACCGACGTCAGCGCCGTGACTTTCAAGCACATCCTGCTGCCGGTCTGGATGGCGGCTTACAAGTTCCGGGGAAAATCCTATCGTTTCGTGGTAAACGGACAGACCGGTCGGGTTCAGGGCGAACGCCCGTATTCACCGTGGAAGATCGCCATCGCGGTCATAATCGGCGCGATCGTGGCGGCTGCGGTCGGCTATGTCGTCGCGATGAACCAGTGATGACTTGCTCCCGGCGGCATGCGAAGGCATGTTAGCGCCAACATACCCGGTGCGTCAAAAAGAGGTGACGACATGATCCTGTGCTGCGGCGAAGCTCTGATCGACATGCTACCGCGCGATACCAGCGCCGGTGAGGCTGCCTTTGCCCCCTACGCGGGCGGCGCGGTGTTCAACACAGCCGTGGCGCTGGGACGCCTTGGCGCGCCGGTGGGCTTTTTCAGCGGTCTTTCGACCGATCTGTTCGGCACGATCCTGGTTCGCCAACTGGAAGACTCCCGCGTCGATGCGACCTTCGCCGCGATGAGCGACAGGCCCACGACGCTGGCCTTCGTGACCCTGACCGACGGGCACGCGGAATACGCCTTCTACGACGAGAACACCGCCGGTCGGCTGCTGTCGGATGCCGACCTGCCATCGCTGGGTGACGAGATCGAGGCAGTGTTCTTCGGCGGCATCAGCCTTGTGGGCGAACCTGCCGCCGACGTCTATGCGGCACTGGCCACGCGCGAAGGCGGCAAGCGTCTGATCATGATCGACCCCAACGTGCGCCCCGGCTTCATCAAGGACGAACCCGCCTATCGCGCCCGGCTCGATGCGATGCTGGCGGTTGCGGATGTGGTCAAGGTCTCGGACGAGGACATGGACTGGCTGGGCGAGACACCGGAAAGCCTGCACGCCAAGGGCGTGGCGCTGGTTCTGGTCACGCGCGGCGCCGAGGGCGTCGATGCGATCTCGACGCAGGGCACGCTGCGCGTTCCGGCGGAACGGGCGCAAGTGGTCGACACCGTCGGGGCGGGCGACACGTTCAACGCGGGCTTTCTTGCGGGCCTGTCACGTGCCGGGATCCTGGCGCGCGACGACTTCCGCGCTGCCTCACTCGACACGGTCGAACAGGCCGTCGCGCTTGGTGCCAAGGCGGCGGCGGTCACCGTGTCGCGCGCCGGGGCGAACCCGCCCTGGGATCACGAATTGTGAGAGCACTGATCCAGCGCGTCACCAGCGCCCGGGTCGAAATCGAAGGCGCTGTCATCGGCGAGGTTGGCCCCGGCCTGATGATCCTCGTCTGTGCGATGCAGGGCGACGGGGACGCGGCAGCCGAAAAACTGGCCACCAAGATCGCCAAGCTGCGCCTGTTCCGGGATGGCGACGGCAAGACCAACCTGTCAATTCGCGATGTCGGGGGCGCGGCCCTGGTGATCAGCCAGTTCACCCTTGCCGCCGACACCCGCCGCGGCAACCGCCCCGGATTCTCCGCCGCGGCGTCCCCTGCCGACGGCGAGAGGCTGTACGAGCGTTTCGCGCGCGCGCTGCAGGATCAGTCTCTTCGCGTCGCCACCGGGCGATTCGGCGCCGAGATGCAGTTGCATCTGGTGAATGACGGTCCGATGACGATCTGGCTGGACACCGACGACTAGGGCGAAATCCCGAGCAAACGCGTATGTGCACAAAAGTCGCGTTGGGCTACCCGAAAGGGGTGACCCGGTGGCAGGCGATTGTATACGCATCCGACACCGCGCATGTGTCACCGCTGTTTGCTACCCGATCTGGGGGATTTTGAGTCGGGCAGTCATGATGTGGGGTGCGCTCGGGCGGGTATGGATGCACGATTGCAACCCCTGTTAACCACAAAACGCAAAAGCCCTGTGGATAACTCGGTGGGGAAAACTCCCGGGCTCAGGGAAACCTGGGGCGCAGTCATTTCGATCCGCCGAGGTGGATTGACGGCGCCCGAAGCCGCGGCTGTCTCAGGCGACGGCGCGCGCGCGACGGCGGTCGATGATCGACCAAAGCCGGTAGGTTTCCAGCAGGACCAGCGGACCAAAGTGCACCAGTGCGGCACCGATGCCGCCCCAATCGTTCAACGCGGCCCAATGCAACAGCGTCAGAACCGCCGCGCCATAGACAAACCGTTGCAGGGGCTTCCATCGCGGGCCAAGCCTGCGGATCCAGCCATCGGTCGATGTCACCGCCAGCGGCACGAAGATCAGGAAGGCCAGCCATCCGGTCCAGATGTAGAGCTTTGACACCTCTCCCACCGACAGAGCAACAGCGCCCTGGTCGATCAGGTAAAGCACCGTGTGCAGCGCGGCATAGCCAAATGCTGCAACTCCCAGATAGCGCCGCCGCTTCATAAGCCAGCGCGGGCCGCGCCAGCCTTTGAACAGCATCATCAGCGGGGTGACCATCATCGCGATGATCATGAAACGGGCGGCAAATTCGCCGGTCGGGTGCAGAAGGCCATGCACCGCCTCGGGATCGCCGGAGGACAGCCCGATGAGCATTGGGATCGCCGGAAGGGTCAGCAGTGCCCAAAAGCTGTAGGGGTGATTCAGAAATGATTTTATGGTCGGCATTTTGATACTCCGGGATTCCAGGCCTTTCACGCTGCAGAGCGGCATTTCCGTCGCGGTCACGGGCGCAAAGTTTGGAAATAGGCATCCCAACTCTGGTGCGGACGGCCCGCCGCGACCTTGAAATCGCTCGGCACGTCATGCGCGCCGTCGCGGATGCCCTGATAAATCCCCGCGATCACCGTGCCGATGAAGTCGCCAAGTTCGGCAATCCGGTCGGCCCTGTAGGCCTCGACCGACATTTCGCGATAGGTCAGGCAAGTGCCGAAGGCTCGGTTCAGGTGATCCGCCAGGTCCCTCTGGGTGAGCAGCGCGCCATGCAGGTTGTAGGTCTGGCCGGTATGTTCCGCCCCGGTCAGCATTTGAGCATAGGCCTGCGCCAGTTCGGGACGGGTGGTGTAGCCGCATTTGCCGTCGCCCGCGCAGTTGGCGATCTCTCCGGCGGCGCGGTATTTGTCGATGTATTCGACATCCGGCTCGATATAGATGCCGTTGCGTCCGATCACCCAGTCCAGTCCACTTGCCCTGATATCAGCCTCGGTCTGGCGGTTGCTCTGGATGACGGGGGAAAAGCTGGTTCCCTGCTCGGCCCCCTGCACGCTGGTATAGACGATCTTTGTCACACCGGCGTCCTTGGCGGCTTTGATGACATTGCGGTGCTGCTGAATGCGTGCATCGGGGGCGTCCATGCCAGAGACCAGCAGCAGCGTATCGACACCGGTCAGGGATGATCTCAACTGGTCAGGTCGACCGTAGTCCCCGGGGCGCACCTCGATGCCCATGTCCGCCGCTTTGTGCGGGCTGCGCGCAAGACCGATGACGGGTTCGTTCAGCTTCAGCGCGACAAGCGACCGGACGATTTCTGCCCCCAGCTGGCCCGAGGCGGCGCTCACGGCGATGGTCATGGTGCTATATCCTTCAACAAGGCCCGTGCCGGTACGTCGAGAGTCCGACACGGGGGTCAGGCGCTGGGGTTACTTACCGGCAAGCTGTTGCAGTGCGCCGGCCCAGTCTTCCACGTGGTAGGTTCGGACGATCTTGCCATCCTGCAATTCGTGAATGTCGATGGTCAGTATGTCAAAGCTGCGGCCCTGCCCGTCGACGCCGAACAGCGGGGCAACGGGGGTGCCGGTGGCACGGCTGCGGACGGTCACGAAGGTGCCGTCCTGATGCATCGCCTGTATGTCCCAATCCAGATCGGGGATGAGTTGGGCAAAGCCGCCCATCTGGCCAAGAAACGCGTCGCTCGATTTGTTGGCGCCGGAATAGTTGCCAACGCTTTCCCAATCGTCCGAAATTGCATCCTGAAAGGCAGCTACCTGATCCTGGGATCCGGGATTGCTGAGCAGGTCATAGAAGGTTGTGACGCTGGATATGTCATCTGCGAATGCGCCGCTTGCAAGCGTCGCAAGAGCAGCCGTTGTGACAAGGGTCTTGATGGTCATGGGTCTCTCCGGTTTCTGGTTCGGGGTTGTGGGTCAGTGCGGCATGTCGGAATGGGGACCGGTCCGTTCGACAGCGGTCGGTCGCCATCCGAGCTTCGGGCTCTCCCGGAAGACAGAGCGGGCAAAATTGCCATCCCCGGATTGCAGGGCGCAGGTGCCGAACGGCTGTGGGCTCAGGCGGGATCCGGAATGCTTGCAGAGTTGCAGCAAACAAGCGTCGGCGCGTTCGGTGGTGACTGTTGCGGTGCTGCTTTGCATGGGTGTCTCCGGTCTGCGTGGACCAACAGATAGACGGTGCGCTGCATTTCGATTATCCCATGATTGACGCAAGGATATTTCCAAGGAATAGAAAGATGATCGACGATTACCGCAGCCTTGCTGTCTTTGTCGCCATCGCCGATGCCGGGAGCCTGAGTGCCGCTGGACGCCGATTGAAGTTGTCGACCTCGGTTGTCAGCCACCATTTGTCCCGGCTTGAGGGCAAGCTGGGTGTGACGCTGTTCTTCCGCTCGACACGGTCCATGTCGCTGACCCCTGAAGGGCACGCGGCCCTGCCCCCTGCACGCCGCATGGTCGCCGCCGGGGAAGAGGCGCTGGATGCCCTGAACGCGGGCAGCGACGAGCCGGTCGGGGCACTGCGCATCACCATGCCTGCCTGGGGCGAGAAGATGCGGCTTCGTCAAGCGCTGTGGGAGTTCGCGCGTCGGCACCCTCTGGTTGCGATCTCGCTTCACAGCAGCGATGCACCCGCCGATCTCGTCAAGGAGGGCTTCGACCTCGCCATCCGGCTGGGGACCCTGTCCGACAGCAGTCTCAAGTCGCGACGCATCGCCGATTTCGAGCGGGTTCTGGTGGCGTCGCCCGACTATCTCGCGGCGCGACAGCCTGTGCGGACGCTTGAAGAACTGGCGGCCTGCGATTTCATCGCGATCTCGGTGATACCCGATGTGATGACGCTTCAGTCCGCAGGCCGGTCGGTGACCTTCCAACCGGAAAACGTGCGGCTGGAGGTGGATACGATCGCCTCGGCGAAATCGGCGGTTCTGGCAGGGCTTGGCGTCAAACACCTGCCCATGGGCGAGGTTGCCGAAGAGATCGCATCGGGCAGCCTGGTGCGCGTCCTGCCCAAGTGGAGCCTGCCCAGGCTGGGCGTCTACGCCGTCTGGCCGGATATCGGCCCACAAAAGGCGCTGACCCGCCGGTTGATCGAATTCCTGCTCGACAAGGAAACCGGGCAACCGGCCTGAGCGCCCCGTGCGTTCGCCACGAACCTGCGGGGCACAGGCGCGATCTCAGAACATGCCGTTGCCGTTGGCACTTGTCTCGGGCAGTTCCTGAAGCACGTCCCAATGCTCGACGATCTTGCCCGCATCATCCAATCGGAAAATGTCGATCCCCGCATATTCGAGCCCGCCGGGCCAGATCTGGTGGCAATGCAGGATCACGTGGTTTCCGTCGGCGAACGCCCGTTTCACCACGACCCGCTTGCCCGGGTAGTCGGCGGCCATGCGGTCGAAATAGTCGATAAAGCCCTGCTTGCCGGTGGCGACATGCGGGTTGTGCTGGATATAGTCGTCGCCCGCGTAGCGCTTGATCGCGTCCGCTGGGCGACCGTCGTTGAACATCAGCTCGTAGAATGCGGTGACGTCGCGCTTCATGGCTTCCGGATCAGGCATGGGGCGCCTCCGTCAGGTGGGCTGCAATCCGGCTTTCAATTGCCGCGACAACCCGAGCAGCCTTTGTCGTATTCGCGGCATCGGCATGCGGCGGCGAAAAGCGACCGGAATCATTGTCGAAGTATTTGCCCGATGCATCGGCGAATTTGTCCGACAGCGCCGCGCCGATCAGGATCTCGGCGCCGATGCCGACATCGCTGCCCGGCACGCCGAAGCCCTTGCGCACCATGTTTGTCGCCAGAAGCGAGCCGGGGTTGACCGCAACCGTCACCGGGCCACCCTGCCCCAGTTCCGACGCCAGCGCGGCGCTCCACATCGTCAGGGCCAGTTTGCTTTGCGCATAGGCCGCCATCGCATCCAGTTTTTGGTGGCCGTTCATCGCCGCCACGTCGACCGGTGCCTGCGCCGCCGAGGACAGATGCACGATGCGGCCGTCCCCGGGGATCAGTGACAGCAGCAACCGGGTCAACAAGGCGGGGGCAAAGGTGTTCACGACAAAGCGCAGATCCTGTCCGTCCGCTGTGGTCGGGTGATCGGTCTTCAGGACGCCCGCGTTGTTGATCAGCACGTCGATGCCTTGGTGCGCGTCACGCACGGCTTGGGCAAGACGAGCGACTTGAGCCAAGTCCGAGAAATCCGCCTGGAATGTCTCGACAGGCCCGGCACCGGCCACCGCGCGCAATTCATCGGCAGTCGCGGCAAGCTTGTCGGCGTTGCGACCGTGGATCAGCAGGTGGTGGCCGTCTGCCGCCAGACGGCGCGCGGTCTCAAGGCCGATGCCGTCGGTTGCGCCGGTGATCAGGATGGTTCTGGACATGGGAAATTCCTCATTCGGTGAAATGTGGCAACAGATCGTTTGCCAATCGGTCAAGCGTCGGTCCGATCTCGGCGCGATTGAAACGCAGGTTCAGGGCGACATGGTTCACGCCGATCGCTTCGAGGTGTTGAAGGTAGGTCACAAGCGCGCGCATGCCCGACCTGAACCCCAGATGAATGGGCTGCGGCGCGTCGTCCGGGTCATCCGACAGATCGATGTAAAGCGGTTGCAGTACCGGTTTGGCACGTCCGCTTTCCGCCACGGCGCGGGTTTGCCAATCGTCGATGACGCGGGCTTGCGCCTCGACCGGGCGCGGATAGGTCATCCAGCCATCGCCGTTGCGCGCAATCCAGTCCGGGTCTTGTCGGCTTGAGCCGGTGATCAGCATCGGCAGCCGCCCCGACACGGGTTTCGGCAACATGTCAACGCTGCCGTCAAGTCGCCCGGCCGCATTGGTCAGGCGTGGCCAATCCTGGGATGTCGCACGGATATAGTCGAAACTGTCGCGGAAGCGCTGGCCGCGATCCTCGTAACCCTTGTTCATCGCCGGGTATTCCTCGGGCCGGTCGCCCGACGCCACCCCCAGGATCAGTCGCCCGCCGGACAGGACATCGGCACTGGCCGCCGCCTTGGCCACATGCGCCGGGTGGCGCAGCGGCAGTACGATGCTGGCCACGCCAAGCGCGATGTCCGAGGTCTGACCGGCCAAATAGCCAAGATAGGTGAACGGATCGAAAAGTTGCCCCGCATCACCGAAAGACGGCACGTTGAACGGCACGTCGCGCAGCCAGACCGCGGCAAAACCCAAGGTATCTGCCAACTGCACCCGAGCCAGATGGCCCGCCATATCCGCAACGGCGCTGGTGTCGTAGCGCGCAATCGGGACAACCAGCCCGACGCTCAACCGGTTAGGACGAAAGGTTGCATTGTATCCCCGGTTCAGGGGCGCAAAGGAAGGCAAGATGGTGTCGGGCATGGGCAAATCCGTTTATTGAAACCGCCGCCCGGTCGGGAGGAAGCCGAGCGGCGGCACCTGATCAGGCGAGGTCATCCTAGCCTTCAATCAAGTATCGGTGACTGAACGGGCCTTTGGTTCGGGCACCATTTTTTCAGTCAAGTGACGCAACCCGCCCGTTGGCCGCGGGCATATATCGCGGGATCCAGTCCTGACTGTCAGTCGTGACATGCAGCACCGAAAACAGCACACGCCGGGTATCTTCCTGGCGGGCACGCTGGATCAGAAGCCGCCCAGCACCTGCTTGCCGATCACCCGTCCGCTTTCCTGGCGCGCATGGGCGGCCAGCAACGTCTCGACGCTCATCTGGCCGACCCGTTCCGTGACGGTCGACATGAGGCTTCCGGCGTCCAACATCTGCGACACACGGTTCAAGAGATCGCGCTGCACCTCGATATCTGCGGTGTTGAACATCGCGCGGGTGAACATGAATTCCCAGCTGATCGTCAGCGCCTTGGGTTTGGCCGGGCTGATGTCGAGACCCTGGGGGTCGTCGATCAGCGCGATATGTCCGCGCGGCGCAATCAGGTCGATGATCGCCGGATAGTGCTGATCCGTCGCGGTCAGCGCCGCCACATAGTCGGGCACCAGCCCCAAATCCTTGACCTGCCGGGCCAGATCACCACGGTGATCGACCACATGATCCGCGCCCATACTCCGCACCCAGTCCTGCGTTTCGGGGCGCGATGCGGTGGCGATCACGGTCAGCTTGGTCAGCGTCCTGGCCAACTGGATCAGGATTGAACCGACCCCGCCCGCACCACCGATGACCAGCAGCGTCTTGCCCTCTTCGCCACCTTCGGTCAGGCGGAAGGCATCGAACAGCATTTCCCATGCGGTGATCGCGGTCAGCGGCATCCCGGCGGCTTCGGCAAAATCAAGCGATGCCGGCTTGCGACCGACGATGCGTTCGTCCACCGCCTGAAATTCGGCGTTCGATCCGGGGCGTGTGACATCGCCGGCGTAGAACACCTCATCGCCGACCTTGTATCCGGCCACATCCGCACCGGTTTCGACCACGATACCCGCCGCGTCGAACCCGAGGATATCGATGTCGTTCAAAGGCGGGCGGTTTTCGCGCAGCTTCACATCCACCGGGTTGAGCGACACGCCCTTGACCTCGACCAGCAGGTCCCGCGGCCCGATCTTCGGCCTTGGTGCGTCAAAAAGCCTGAGCGCATCGGCGGCATCCACCGGGCCGACCGCATCGTAACCAATCGCTTTCATCATCAATTCTCCATCGTGGATGTTCCGCGTTGGAGGAAACATATCTATTGTTGCAGCTGATAAAACAGCGCATTCATGAGTTCAGTTTTCGGATTTTGGATACAATCACGTGGACACCGACAGCTTGCGCCTGTTTGTCATGGCGGCAGAGCGACTGAACATCAGCGCCGCCGGCCGCGCATTGGGTCTGGCCCCGGCGGTGGCCAGCGCCCGGTTGGCCAAGCTGGAACAGCAACTGGGCACACAGCTTCTGCATCGCAGCACCCGCAAGGTGTCGCTGTCGATCGATGGCGCGGATTTCCTGCCCTACGCGCGCGAAATACTGGCCCAGTCCGAGGCGGCGCGGGCAGCCTTGGGCCGGGGCAGCGCCCGCGCCGCCGGGACCCTGCGCTTTGCCGCGCCCAGCAGCTTTGCCCAGTTGCACATCATGCCCCTTCTGCCGGAATTTCACGCGGCCTACCCGGACCTGACACTGGACCTGCGCCTGTCGGACACAAGGATCGACCTGATCGCGGGCAGTTTCGATCTGGCCCTGCGCAGCGCGCCGCTGGCGGATAGCAGCCTGAAGGGCCGCAAGCTTGCCGATGACACCCGCATCCTGTGCGCCGCGCCGGAATATCTTGCGAAGCACGGATCGCCCGGCGGGATTGCGGAACTGGCCCATCACAGCTTCATCGCCTGGGTCGATCTTGCGCCGCGCGAATTGATCGAAACGACGGGTCGCACCTATGTTCTGGACCCCAAAGCAATGCACTGCCGAACCGTTGTAGACGACGGCGATGCCCAACGCGAAGCGACGCTTGCCGCCGCTGGTCTGTCGATCAATTCGCTCTGGAGCGTTGCGCATGAGATCGCCGCCGGTCGACTTGTGCGCGTGCTGCCGGACTGGCGGCTGAACGACAGTTCGGTCCTCTGGCTGGTCTATCCACGGTCCAACGTGCTGACCCCGAAGACCCGTGTCTTTATCGATTTCCTGATAGAACGGCTGGGCAATGTGCCCGCGTGGCAAGCCTGACACCTCCGAAATCTTGCTGCGGCGGGACGCCCTTGCGCTTTATGCGTGCCGCGGCGGCGCGCCCGTGGTTTGCCGCACCAGCAGGTCTGCCGAAACCTCGGACACCGTCACAGGCATGTCCGGGTCGCCGATCCGGTCCAGCAGAACCCGCGCCAGCTTGCGGCCAAGCTTGTGGGGTGAGACCGCCATCGTCGTCAGCGGCGGGGTTGCGACGGCGGCATCCTGAATATCGTCAAAGCCGATGATCGACACGTCATGTCCCGGCGTCAGCCCGGAGCGCAGCAACGCAAGGCTTGCGCCAAGCGCAACCATGTCACCGTTGCAGACCACCGCTGTGATATCCGGATGATCCCGATGGAGCGCCAGCATCGCCTCCAGCCCGGCCAGTTTGTTGTCCTCGCAGGTCCAGACCAGTTCTGGTCCCAACCCGCGCGATGCGACAACCTGTTGATACCCCTCGATCCGTTCGCGGCGGACAGGGGTCATGTCGGTGCCGCCAAGGTAGGCGATGCGCCGGTGTCCCAGATCGGCAAGATACCCCGTCGCGGTCGCCGTCGCTTCGGCGTTGCGGATGCCGACATGGTCGAAATCGCGCCGGACATGGCGCAGGAACGTGACTGTCGGTATCTTCTGCGCGGCCAGCAGATCGAAGGTTTCATCCGGCGTCTCCAACGCCGGAACCCAAAGCAACCCACCGCGACCGTGGCGGATAAATGCTTCGAGCTGGCGGCTTTGGCGCGTGGCCTCGTCTCGCGTGTCCACGACGGACACCAGATAACCTTCCGCTTCGAGTTGATCGACAACGCCGCTGACCACCTCGGCGTTGAACGGGTTGATCAACTGGTTGATGACAAAGCCGATTTCCCGGTTTTCACCGGATCGCATCGCGGCCGCGCGGGCATCCGGAACATAGCGCAGCGTCTTGGCGGCCTGCAGCACCTTTTGCCGGGTCTTTTCGGAAATGCGCCCGGTGCCGCGCAGCACCTGACTGACGGTCGGTATGGAGACACCCGCCTCCTTGGCCACGGTACTGAGTGTTGGCTTGCCTGACATCTTCACTGGGCGTCGCTTGATATAACCATTTGGCAAAATCTGCGCGATATTTGCTGTGAAAACAATGGGTATGTTGATGGCGTGTTGATATTTGCGCCAAACCGGTATGATTCATGGCAGAAATTTCGTTGACAGAAGGTATATCGTTATATCACACTAAGTCATCGGGTATGGGATTCGACGGTTGCGCCCCCGGGCCAACCCGACCCCTTGCCCCGGCAGGCCGGAGCGCACGCGGTGCGGGATTGGTCGACTTTAGACGGGCGTCGGCAGGGAGGCCGGCCTCGAATTTCCATTCCGGGAGGAACCATGACCCTATTTTCCAAATTCACCGGCGCAGCGTCCGGTATCGCGATTTCCTGCAGTGCCGTCGCGGCGCAGGCCGACGTGCTGTTCTGGTCGACCCAGGCCAATCCTGTCGAAGAACAACAGGCGATGCGCGACCAGGTGCTCTCCGGTCACGACGACGCTGTCGACTACCAGTCGAACGAGCTTGGCCCCTTCATCACCCGCCTCGACGCCGAGCTTCAGGCCGGGTCCGGCAGCATCGGGCTTCTGGGCGCGCTGCACGGCAACTTCTCGGCGATGAACCCCGATGACCTTGTCGATCTGGACGATACCGGCGTGATGTCAGCCTCGGGCACGTTCAACGATCTTGCCAAGCTGGGCACCGACAGCATGCAGTACATGCCCTGGATGCAGGCCAGCTACATCATGGCGGCCAACAAGGATGCGCTGCAATACCTGCCCGAGGGCGCAGACATCGACGCGTTGACCTATGACCAGCTGATCGAATGGGCCGCCAACGCGCATGAAGCGGCAGGCGAGCCCAAGTTCGGCTTCCCCGCCGGTCCCAAGGGCCTGAAGCACCGCTTCTTCCAGGGCTACCTCTATCCGTCCTACACCGATGGCGTGGTCCGCACCTTTGCGTCCGACAAGGCCGTGACCGCATGGGAAAAGATGCGCGAGCTTTGGGAGCACACC
Source organism: Roseivivax sp. CAU 1753 (assembly GCF_054482575.1). Taxonomy (NCBI): domain Bacteria; kingdom Pseudomonadati; phylum Pseudomonadota; class Alphaproteobacteria; order Rhodobacterales; family Roseobacteraceae; genus Roseivivax; species Roseivivax sp. CAU 1753. The sequence continues at coordinate 69,368 of NZ_JBTLRF010000006.1, forward strand.
AACCCGGCCTCGACCAACTTCTCGTTCATGCAGGAGCAACTGCTGTCCGGTGACGCCTGGATCGTCTTTGATCACACCTCGCGCCTGGCCAATGCCTTCAACGAACGCCCGGATGACTTCGTCGCCTTCCCCGCGCCCGCGGGTCCCGAAGGCCGCGGCTTCATGCCGGTTCTCGCCGGGGTCGCCATCCCGCGCACCGCGCCGGACATGGACGCGTCGAAAGCACTGCTGGCGCACCTGATGAAGCCGGAAACCCAGATCGCGACGCTGAAAGCCACCAACTTCTTCCCGGTGGTCGACGTCACCCTGCCTGACGATCTGCCGCCGTCGGTCAGAGCGGCAGGCGATGCGGTTGCCAAGATGTCGGCCTCTGCCGATGCCAACCCGGGCCTGCTGCCCGCGGGCCTGGGCGAAAAGGGCGGCGACTTCAACCGCATCTACGTCGACACCTTCGAGCGCATCGTGCTGGCCGGTCAGCCGATCGAAGCGGTTCTGGAGGACCAGAAGAAGCGCCTCGAGGCGATCATGAACGAAACCGGTGCGCCCTGCTGGGCCCCGGATGCTCCGTCCGAAGGCGCCTGCCCGGTCGAGTAACCTCCCGGGGTGGGGACTTCCTGCCCCACCTTTCCCCTGTCCGGGCCTTCGGGTCCGGACAGCCCTGACTTGCCCCCCGCCAACCAAGGCGCAGCATGCGCCGGAACAAGGAGCGATTCCATGAACGCTCGACTATTGCCTTACGTGCTGATCCTGCCGGTGACGCTGTTTCTGTGCCTGTTCTTCCTCTACCCCTTCGTGCTGGTCGCCAAGCAGGCCTTCACCACTGGCGCGGGTTTCACGATGGACAACTTCCGCGAGGTCGTCTCGTACTGGAAATTTCCGATCTCGCTGAAGAACACGCTGCTGCTCGCCGTCGCTGTGGTTCCGATCCAACTGGCGCTGTCGCTGCTGATGGCCACGATGGTCACCAAGATGGAAAAGGGCCGCGACCTGATCCTCTATGTCTGGACCATTCCGTTGGGCATCTCGGACCTTGCGGCGGGCCTGATCTGGCTGGCGATCTTCGAGCAGTCGGGCTTTCTCAATACGATGATGAACGCGGTCGGCGTGGTCGACAAACCCGTCAACCTGCTGACCTTCCAGAACCCCGGCCTCGTCTTCCTGGCGATTGCGCTGGCGGAGATCTGGCGCGCAACAGCGATCATGCTGGTCATTCTCGTGGCGGGCATCGGGTTGATCCCCAAGGAATATTACGAGGCGGCCGAAGTCTTCGGCGCAAGCCCCTGGAAGCGTTTCCTGCGCATCACCCTGCCGATGCTGCGGCCCTCGCTGCAAACGGCATTGGTCCTGCGCGTGATCATGGCCTTCGAGGTCTTCGCCGTGGTGGCCGCTCTCGGTGGCACGCTCTTCCCGGTGCTGATGGGCGAGACCTATGCCTACCAGTTCGACCTGCTCAATAGCGGGGCTGCCGCCGCGATGGCGCTGATCATCCTCGCCATCTCCATCGCCGCGACCCTTGTCATCCTGCGCGCCCTGCGCGTCCCGAAAGGAGCCACGATATGACCCAGGCATCCATGGCCGCCCCCGTGCCCAAGCCGGACAAGGATCCGGAGGTCGCACAAGCCGCGAACACCCGCAGCGCAGGCCGTTTCCTCTATGTCGCAGGCGTCATCCTGCTCTGTGCATGGGTGCTGGTGCCGATCTATTTTCTGATGGTCAACACCCTGTCGTCGCCCGAAACGGTGAACAGCTTTCCCAAGCCGTTCTTCCCCGAGTTCGACTTCGGCTCACTGCAGTTCTTCGCGGGTTTCGCGGGGATGCTGTCCGCGCTGAAGAACTCGATCATCGTGGCGGCGATGACGATGGTGATGTCGATCCTGATCGGCGCACCGGCGGGATATGCCCTGTCGCGCTTCGACTTCCGCGGCAAGGAGTTGTTCCGGCTTCTGATCCTGCTGACCCGGGCCTTCCCGCTGCCGCTTCTGGCGCTGCCTCTGGCGGTGATGTTCATCCAGACCGGCCTTGACGACACCCAGTTCGGCCTTGCGCTGGTGCACACCACGCTCGCGATCCCGTTCGCGGTGCTGATCACCTTCTCGTTGTTCTCGGGCATCCCGCTGGAGCTGGAAGAGGCCGCCTGGACGCTGGGTTGCACAAGGTTCACCGCCTTCACCAAGGTGGTGCTGCCGCTGATCCTGCCCGGCATCACGGCTTCGGCGATCTTTGCCTTCGTGATCTCGTGGAACGAGGTTTTCGCGGCGGCGGTGCTGACCATCGAGAACCGGACGCTGACCGCGTTCCTCTTGCAAAGCCTCGACACCTCGCCGCTGCACCTGAAGTTCGCGGGTGGCTTCATCCTCGTCGTGCCCGCGCTGATCTTCATCTTCGCCGTGCGCAAGTACCTCTTCGCCATGTGGGGCATCGCAAACCGGTAATCCGGCCAGCGAACCGATAAAAGGAACCAGTGATATGGCTGAAATCCAGATCAAGAACGTCCAGAAGACCTTCGGCGCCTACACCGCGCTTCACGACATCAATCTGACCATTGCCGACCAGGAATTCATGGTGCTGCTCGGCGCCTCGGGCTGCGGGAAGACCACGCTACTGCGCATCATCTGCGGGCTGGAAACCGCGACGGAAGGCGAAGTGTGGATCGGCGGTCGCCGTGTCGACCACCTCGCTCCCAAGGACCGCGGCATCGCGATGGTGTTCCAGAACTACGCCGTCTTCCCGCACCTGACGGTGTTCGAGAACATCGGCTTTGGCCTCAGGATGCAGAAGCTGCCTGATGACGAGGTCACGCGCCGCGTCGAACGGGTGGCGGGGCTGATGCACATCGAGATGCTGCTCAAGCGCTATTCCGGCGAATTGTCCGGCGGCCAACGGCAGCGTGTCGCCGTGGCGCGCGCGCTGGCGATGGAGCCGGACGTCATCCTGATGGACGAACCGCTGTCGAACCTCGATGCACTTTTGCGGATGGAAATGCGGGCCGAGCTGAAGGGCGTGCTGGCGGAATCGAAAACCACCGCCGTCTACGTCACCCATGATCAGGTCGAAGCCATGTCGATGGCCGACCGCATCAGCGTCATGCACCAGGGCGAGATCGTCCAGGCGGCAACCCCGATCGAGGTTTACCGCAACCCGGCGGCAGAGTTCGTGGCCAGCTTCATCGGTAACCCGCCGATGAACTTCCTCAAGGCCACGCCTGCCGGTGCGGGCAAATGGTCTGTGGCGGGACGGGTCTTTGACGGCCCCGTCACCGACAGGCCGCATCTGCAATTCGCCATCCGGCCAGAGGATATGCAGCCCGCAAACGAGGGTCTGCGCGCGACGGCCAAGGTGGTGGAGCCGCTGGGTGCACACTTGCTGGTCACCTGCGACATCGACGGATCCCTGTTCCGCGCGGTGCTGGACAGCGACATGACCGTTCACCCCGGCGAGACGATCACCCTTGCTCCGCAACCGGACCGCGTGCGCTGGTTCGATCCCGAAACCACGCTCGCCGTCGCCTGAGGCATTCCGATGACACATGACCTGATTGACGCCGCGAAGCAGGTGCTTCGTGACAATGACCGAGGCACCTACACCGTGCCGACACATGGGCTCTATCCGTTTCAATGGAACTGGGACAGCGCGCTCAGCGCTCTTGGATTTGCCCATTTCGACGAGGCCCGCGCCTGGACCGAAATCACCACGCTTTTCGAGCATCAGTGGCACGACGGAATGGTGCCGCACATCATCTTTCACCAGTTGGATGAGGGGTATTTTCCGGGTCCGGACGTCTGGCAGACAGGGCGCAAGGTGCCGACATCCGGCATCACGCAGCCGCCTGTCGCGGGATTTGCCGCACGCCGGATCTTTGACCGGGCGACTGACAAGGCGCTGGCCAGAGAACGCGCGCACGCGCTGCTGCCGCGCATCCATGCCTGGCACCAATGGTTCTTTCGCTGCCGCGACCCGAAGGGCACCGGACTGGTCGCCATCATCCACCCGTGGGAATCGGGTCGCGACAATTCGGTGGACTGGGACAAGGCGTTCGAACGCGTGCCGACCGAGGGGGTCCAGCCCTTTACCCGGCGCGACACCACCCACGCCAATCCCGCGCACCGTCCGACGGACGAACAGTACCAGCGCTATATCTGGCTGGTGCAGCGCTTCCGCGAACTGGGCTGGGACAATGATCAGCTTCACGACGCCTCGCCGTTTCAGGTGGTCGATCCCGGCTTCAACGCGATCCTGATCCGGTCCTGTGCCGATCTGGCAGCGCTGGCCGAGCAACTGGGCGAACCCGAGATCGCCGCACAGTCCCGCGCCATGGCCGACACGGGCACCGCCGCGATGGAAACCCTTTGGAGCGAGGCGCGCGGGCAATACCTATGCCTCGATCGTACCATCGGCAGCCTGATCGACAGCCCGTCGATCGGCGGCTTGCTGGCGACTTTTGCCCCGATTCCGCCCGACAGGGCGGCCGCTCTGTCGCGGCGGATCGAGACCTTGGCCGAATCCTGTACCTACCTTGTCCCCAGCCACGACCCGACGGCACCGGATTTCGACAGCCTGCGATACTGGCGTGGTCCGGTCTGGCTGATCGTGAACTACATGATCGCGGACGGGCTTGAGCAAGCCGGTCAGGCAGATATGGCGCACCGCATCATGGCCGACTGCCTGCGCCTGATTGAAAAAAGCGGCTTTGCGGAATACTACGATCCGATCACCGCCGAACCCTGCGGCGGAGGGCAGTTCACCTGGACGGCAGCTATGGTGATCGAGATTCTCAGCACGCATGAGGGGATTGCATGAAACGCTCACGTATCAACGACATCATCGCGGCGGCGGACGACATGATGCGGTCGCACGGATGGGTTCTGCCGCCATTCGCCTATTGGACACCGGACGAGTTCAAGGCGCAGAAAGACGTCGCGCAGAATGTGATCGGCGCCCGTTGCGGCTGGGACATCACCGACTACGGCGCCGGCGATTTCGACGCCATGGGCCTGTTCCTCTTCACCCTGCGCAACGGACGGCTGGCCGATCTGCAACGCGGCGGCGGCATGTGTTATGCCGAAAAGCTGCTGATCTCGCGGCAGGACCAGCTGAGCCCGATGCACACCCATGTGATCAAGGCCGAGGACATCATCAATCGCGGCGGGGCGACGCTGGTGGTCGAACTGTTCGGGTCCGACGATAGGGGCGGCTTTGCCGAGGATCGCGGCGGCACGGTGTTTTGCGACGGTATCCGCCGCGATTTCGGACCCGGGGAAAAGCTGCGGCTGGCCCCCGGCGAGAGCGTGACCCTGATGCCCGGCGACTGGCACGCCTTCTGGGGCGATGGCGGCGACGTGCTGATCGGCGAGGTTTCGACCGTGAACGATGACGAGACCGATAACATCTTCCGCGACCCCATCGGGCGCTTCGCGCGCATCGAGGAAGACACCGATCCGACGCACCTTCTTGTCAGCGACTACCGGACCTGGCTGGGCTGAGCGATGGCTGACGACGATTTGATCATTGAACCGCGCCGGTTTCTGACGGATCTGTTCCTGCGCGCCGTCGAAGTTGCGGACCCCATGCGGGTTGTACCTGCGCAACTGCCGCCACGCCCCGATGGACGATTGGTCGTTATCGGGGCGGGCAAGGCCAGCGCGCGCATGGCCGAGGCGGTCGAGGCGCACTATGGCCCCTGCGACGGGCTGGTCATCACCCGCTACGGCTATGCCCGCCCCTGCCAGGGCATCGAAATCGTCGAGGCGGCGCACCCGGTGCCCGACGCGGCGGGCGAGATGGCGACGCGGCGCATGCTCGATCTGGTTTCGGCACTGGGACCGGACGACCTGGTGCTGGCGCTGATCTCGGGCGGCGGCTCGGCGCTGCTTTGCGCGCCCGCGGACGGGCTGACGCTTGACGACAAGATGGCGGTCAACCGCGCGCTTCTGGCATCCGGCGCGCCCATCGGCGAGATGAACATCGTCCGCAAGCACCTGAGCCGCGTGAAAGGTGGCCAGCTTGCTGCGGCCTGCCATCCGGCGCGGGTGCTGACGCTTCTGATTTCCGACGTGCCGGGCGATGACCCCGGCCAGATCGCCTCGGGCCCCACGGTCGGGGAAACCAGCACACCGCAGCAGGCGCGTGAGATCCTCGACCGGCGTGGCATTGCCGTCTCTCCCCGGGTACAGGCCGCCATCGCCGGGGCATCGTCGGTCGTGGCACCGGACGATCCGCGCCTCGCACGGGCCGAAACACGGGTCATCGCCGCGCCCTCGCACTCGCTTGCCGCCGCCGCCGACATCGCGACCGCCGCCGGAATGGACGTGCGCATGCTGGGTGACGCGCTGGAAGGCGAAGCCCGCGACCTCGGCCAGGCGCAGGCAGCGCAGGCGCTGGCTCTGCAGGCCGGTCGCGCGGCCATTGCCCGCCCGATCCTGCTGCTGTCGGGCGGTGAATGCACGGTCACGCGCCGGGGCGACGGCGTCGGAGGGCCAAACGCGGAGTTTGTCCTGTCCGCCGCCCTTGCGCTGGACGGCCAGCCGGGCATCCACGTGCTGGCCTGCGACACCGATGGCGTCGATGGTGCCGCCGAGATCGCCGGTGCCTATGCCGGTCCCACCACCCTCGCGCGGGCACGGCAAAGCGGCATGGATCCCGTCTCGGCCCTGGCCCGCAACGACGCCCACAGCTTTTTCGAGCGCGTCGACAACCAGATCATCACCGGCCCGACCCTGACCAATGTCAACGACTTCCGCGCCATCCTGATTTCGCCGCAGACCTGATCCCCGCAAAGGCGTGACCGACCCTGTCCAGGGCTATCCGGCCTGTTTCCCGCGCATCGCTGATTGACGGCAGACGCCAGCCGGCTCAAGCCTCATGCCTTCAAACACCATCGGTTCCGAAGCGTAGTTGAACCAGAAACGCTCGTTGCCACAGTCGCGGATCCGCAGTCCGTCCGGCAGATCAACAGTCTCGATCTTCGCGATGTCGCAGGCTTGGCGGATCACCCGACGCAGCGCGCCTGGATCGAGCCACGCACCGAGATATGTCAGATGGCCGTCAGTTACAGCCACAACCGAGCCGTCCGTCGTACGTTCCGCCACCTGCGCGCTGCCTTGCAGCACCTCCCGATACAGGTGCACATGACCGCCATTGTCGAGCGGGATCGGCATGTCGGGACGCAGGCTTTCGACATGGGAAACGGTCACATCCAGGCCCGGCAGCCCCGGCGGCAACGGCACCGGAATGGCCATGTCACCGTCCCGCGCGCCGCTCCGCGGGCCGAGCAAGACCTGCGCCTCGGCCCCAGCAAGCGCCGCCTTCAACCTTTCGGTCATATGCATCAATCCCGGCGCGGCGATCACCTTGTAGCCGGTGAAGTCCTCGCAATCCGGCGGCAGGATGTCGACGGACAGACCGAGGCCGCGCATGGCACGATAGGTGTCGAAAACCAGCGCGAAATAGCTCAGACCCTTGCCATGCGGTTGGGTCGCCCAGGCAAAATCGGCATCGTAGTCGAAGATCAGGCCGACCGGGGCGCGCGCTTGCTGGACATCCGGCGCGTCCCTGATTTCCGCAAAGACCTGCCGTGCCTCGGCCAGGCCCGGCGCGTCCGCGCTGTCTGGGCGCAAGAGTCCGGCATGCATCTGTTCCTGCGCAAACGGCGCCTGTCGCCAGCGGAAGAAACAGACGGCTTCGGCGCCGTGGGCGAACGCCTCCCACGACCACAGGCGCACCATTCCGGGCAAGGGGGCGGGGTTGTAGGGGGCCCAGTTGACCGGGCCGGGCTGCTGCTCCATCACCCACCACCGGGCAGGTTTGCCTTGCGCGCCTTTGGCGCAACCGCCGACAGCGCGATAAAGATCGTGGTGAAACGCCTGAAAATCCGGATCGCCCTGTCGCGCATAGGCGCATTGACGCGTGGCATCGGCACCGACGCGGTCTTCGAGAAATCCCAGCGGATAGCTGTCCCATGTGGCGATATCCAGATCCGCACCGACCTTGAAATGGTCGAAATCGGTGATGCGGCCCATGTAGTTGTGGCTGATCGGCGCGTCGGAATGCGTGCGGATGATGTCGGTCTGCAGGCGGTTGAAGGCCGCCACCTGATCCGAGCTGAACCGCCGGAACGCCAGCGCGTGCGACGGGTTGGGTTCGGTCACGGTGAGGTTGGGCAGGTCGATCTGGTCAAAGCTGTCGTAGTCCATCGACCAGAACACATTGCCCCAGGCGGCGTTCAGCGCCGCGATGTCGCCATCGTTGCCGCCACTGGATCCGGCCCCGGGATAACGGGCGCGCAGCCATGTCCGGAACGCGGCGCGGGCGGCGTCGCTGTAGGAAATCGTTGTGTCATGGCAGCCGTATTCGTTGTCGGTCTGCCAAGCGGCAACATGGGGATTTTGCCCGTAGCGCTTTGCGAGCTTCGTCACAATGGTGGCGCATTCGGCCCTGTAGCCTTGGTGGCTGAAGCAATAGTGCCTGCGCGAGCCGAATTTGCGCGGATGGCCACTGGCATCGACAGCCAGCATGTCGGGATGACGGTCGATCATCCACCGGGGCGGAGTGGCGGTGGGGGTGCCCAGCACAACCCGCAGTCCTGCCGCGCCAAGAACTCCGATGGCGTCGTCGAGCCAGTCGAAGTCGTACCGGCCCGGGTGCGGCTCGAGACGCGACCACGCGAATTCGCCGATACGCACCCAGGTCAGGCCGATCTCGGCCATGCGGCGGGCATCCTCCTGCCAGATTTCGCGGGGCCATTGCTCGGGATAATAGCAGGTGCCCAAGGTACGTTTCATCGGATTTTCACGCGGATTTCAGCCTGACCTTCAGGTCACGCAGGGAAGGGAAAGGGGGCGAACGACGGCAGCGGTCCGCCTGTCAGGTGGCAAAGACCGCATCGAACACCGCAACCATATGCGTGGCGCGATCGCGGATTTCGGCGGCTGACACACCGGGTTTGTAAAGCGCGCTGCCGATGCCGAAACCATCTGCCCCGGCGGCTTTCCATTCGGCGAAATTCTCCGGTCCCGCCCCCCCCACAGCCAGCACCTCGGTGCCATTGGGCAGGACGGCGCGGATCGCCTTGACGCCTTCGGGGCCAACCAGTGTGCCGGGAAAGAATTTCAGGCCATCGGCACCGCAGCGCAGCGCGGTGAAACACTCGGTCGGGGTCAGCACGCCGGGATAGGACAGCATACCGGCAGCCTTGGTGGCCTTGATGACGTCGGGGTTGCAATCGGGCGAAACGACAAGTTGGCCGCCAGCCTCCCTGAGCCGGGTCACGTTCTCGGGCGTCAAAACGGTGCCCGCGCCGATCAGCGCATCCTTGCCGAAGGCCTGCGCCATCTGGGTGATGCTGTCGAACGGGTCGGGCGAATTCAGCGGCACCTCGATCTTGGTGATGCCACAGTCGATCAGGGTTTCCGCGATTTCCAGCGCCTCGGGTGGGGTGATCCCACGCAGGATCGCAACGATATTACGGGTCATTTCGTGGTTTCCTTCCAACCTGCACAAGCAGCTTTGAGACCGGCAAGCGTCATCGCATCGCCATCGGCCAGTTCCGCAGGCGCGCCCTGTTGATCGAGTGCGGTTCGATAGAGCGCCGACAATTTCGGATCGCCGACAATGGCGATGCGTTGGCCCAGCCAGTAGGGCCGTGCGCCCGCCAGTTCGAGACCGATCAACATGCCGGACAGCCGCGATTTCGCGGTGGCGGCAGGCATGTCGTTGACCAGCGTTTCGGCGCGCAGACCAAAGAGCCGCGACGTGAGGTCCTGTGGCCTGCCAAGTGTATCGTCGACGGCGGCGGCAAATGCCGCGTCGTCCCAATGTCCGGTCTGTACCGAATGGCGCAGAACGGAATGGCCGGACAGAAGCGCAAACATCTCGCCGGTCATGAAGGTGCGAAAGCTCACCACCTCGCCTGCACTGACATGCGCCCACTTGGTATGGGTGCCGGGCAGGCAAAGCACGCCGTCGAAATCGGGATTTTCCGCGATATATCCCGCGATCTGGGTTTCCTCGCCGCGCATCACATCCGCAGGCGCGGATTGCTTCATCCCGGGCAGGATGACCGGCGTAATCCGGGGATCCTTGGCCGCGATCCCGGTCGCCTGGCCCACGCCCGGCGGGGCGCAGGGAACGGTGACGTAAGCTGCCTCCTGCCAGCCCTGACGCGCGCCGACCATGCCGCAGCAGATCACCGGCGTCGGGGCGTCACCCAGATGCGGCGCGATCAGGTCGAGCAACGCCGGTTCAAACGCGTCCGGGGTCAAAGACCCCATTCCCCGGTCTGACGAAAGCCGCGCGATTTCCGCGTTGTCCGCGCCGAAAACCCAGGCGCGCAGATTCGACGTCCCCCAGTCAACCGCGATCCATACTGCCGTGTCAGCCAATGTGAATTACCCCGTTGCTACCACGCCACCATCGACCACCAGCGCCTGTCCGGTCATCATCTTGCTGGTCTTCGACGCCAGAAAAAGCACGGCATCGACCATGTCCTGCGGATCGAGCGTGTCCTTCAGGCATTGCCGTTCGAGATGTGCCTCCAGCGCCTCGGGCGTGACCCACATCTCTTTCTGCTTGTCGGTCAGCACCCAACCCGGTGCCAATGCGTTGACCCGGATCCGGTCCGGGCCAAATTCCCGCGCGAGCGACCGGGTCATTCCGTTGATGCCGGAATTCGCGGTCGTATAGGCGGGATAGCCTGCATTGCCCATCATGTAGCTGATCGAGGTGAAGTTGATGATCGACCCGCCGCCCGCCGCCCGCATCCCGGCGATCACCGCCTGACAGGCAAAGAAATACGCTTTGAGGTTGATCGCTTGGCTCCAGTCCCAGAACGCCTCGTCCACCTCTTCGGTGGTGTGGCGTTTGTCATTGGCGGCGTTGTTGACCAGAACCGTGACCGGCCCATGGGCCGCGCCCGCCTGCGCAATGCATTGCTTCAAAAGTGGAATATCGGTGATGTCGCATTGCATGAATAGCGGGCGCACGGCGTGCTTCTTCTCCATCTCGTCGGCAAATCCGGTTGCATCCGAGCGTTGGACAAAAGCCACCCTTGCCCCCTGTGCCATCAGGCCATCGGTAAGGAACGCCCCGATGCCAGCGCCGCCTCCGGTGATGAAAACGCTTTGTCCGGCGAGGTCGTGAAATGTTGCTGTCCGGGTCATCAGTGACTCTCTCGTGTCACGGGACGGGTGTCCTTGCCGACGAGGAAATCCAGGTCCGCACCCCGGTCGGCCTGCAGAACATGGTCGACATACATCTTGGCATAGCCGCGGGTATAATGCGGTTCGGGCGCGACCCATTTCGTGCGGCGCTCCGCCAGTTCGGCCTCTGACACCAGAAGTTCCAGAACACCGGTGCTGGCGGAGACGCGGATGCGGTCGCCGGTCTTGACCAGCGCCAGCGGCCCGCCCGCCGATGCCTCGGGTGCGACATGCAGGATCACCGTGCCGAATGCGGTGCCCGACATCCGCGCATCGGACACGCGGACGATGTCGCGCACGCCCTTTTTCACCAGCTTGGCAGGCACCGGCATGTCGCCGACCTCGGGCATGCCGGGATATCCCTTGGGGCCACAGTTTTTCAGCACCAGAATGGTGTTTTCATCCACCGGAAGGTCATCGCGGTCGATATTGGCCTTCAACTCTTCGATGGTCTCGAAGACATAGGCCTCTGCCTCGTGCTCGAGCAGGTGATCCGAGGCGGCCGAGGGTTTGACGATAGCCCCATCGGGCGCAAGGTTGCCGCGCAGAACCCGCAGGCCCGCGGCCGGTTTGAGCGGCGTGTCATAGGCATAGATGACATCGCGATTATAACACTCGGCCTCGTGGTAGTAGGTCGCGATATCCTTGGCCATGACGGTATTGGCCGCGCGCAACTTGTGGGCCAGTTCCTTGAGCACCACCGGTACGCCGCCCGCGTAACAGAAATCTTCCATCAGGTATTTGCCCGACGGCATGCAATTGACCAAAAGCGGGATTTCGCCGCCGATCTCGAAGTCTTCCATCGTCAGATCGACACCCACCCGACCGGCCAGCGCCAGCAGATGCACCACCGCGTTGGTCGATCCCCCCAGCGCGGCATTGGCCAGAATGGCGTTCTCGAAACTTGCCTTGGTCAGGACATCGGACAGTTTCACGTCCTCTTCCACCATTTCCACAATGCGCCTGCCGGTCATATGCGCCAAGGCCATGCGCCGCGCATCGACAGCCGGAAGCGAGCCGTTCATCGGCAGCGACATGCCCATTGCCTCGGTCAGCGACGACATCGTCGATGCAGTGCCCATGGTCATGCAGACGCCTTTCGAGCGGCTCATGCCGGATTCCGTAGCCATGAAGTCCTTGAGCGTCATGTCGCCCGCCTTGACGTCCATGGCGAACTTGCGCACGTCGGTGCCGGACCCCAGATCGCGGCCTTTCCACTTGCCGTTCAGCATCGGGCCAGCGCTGACCACAATGGTCGGAAGATCGACAGACGCCGCGCCCATCAACTGGCCCGGCGTGGTCTTGTCGCACCCACCCAGCAGAACGACGCCGTCCATGCCGTTGGCGCGGATCGATTCCTCGACATCCATCGCCAACAGGTTGCGAAACAGCATCGCGGTCGGTTTCATCTGGGTTTCGCCCAGGCTCATCACCGGGAACTCCACCGGAAAGCCGCCGGCTTCCCAGACGCCGCGCTTGACGCCTTCGGCCAGCTCGCGCAGGCCGGAATTGCAGGGCGTCAGTTCCGACCAGGTGTTGCAGATGCCGATCACCGGGCGTCCGTCGAAGGCGTGATCCGGAAAGCCCTGGTTCTTCATCCACGACCGGCGGATGAACCCGTCCTTGTCGAGCATGCCGTACCAGCCGCGATTGCGTCGTTCCTTGGTCATATCAACGTTCCTTCGATCACCCACATCGATTCCGGGAAGGACCACGGCAAGGTGAGCCCGTGATTCATCAGATAGCCGCCGCTGAACACCAGCGGTTCGGATTTCAGCGCCTGATCGCCACGCGAAAGCGGCCCGGCATCGCCGCGATTGATCAGTTCCACCCGGTACTTGGCATCGGGCGTCAGCCGGGTAAGTGTCAAGGGGCGCGGCGCGATCTGGCTGGACGTTGCGGCCTTGCCCGCGAAAACCACGAAATTTCCGCCGCCTTCGGCAAGCTGCTGTTCCGCGATCACCGCCGGATCGGGGCTGTCGAGGCGCAGGATATCTGCGCGGTACATCCAGTCGCGGTTGGTCTTCCACCAGGCCGTGACCTCTTTCAGAACGTCGGTTTCGTCGTCGGTCAGCTCGCGCGGGTCCATTTCGAACCCCATGTGCCGCTGGGCCGCAACCCAGGCGCGGAACCGGATGTCGAGGGTGCGCCCGGACGTATGGCATTTGCGCGGGCCGACGTGGCTGCCGGTGACCGCCATCGGCAGGAAAACCGCCGCGTTGTGCTGCATCTTCAGCCGTTCCAGCGCGTCGTTGCTGTCGCTCAGCCAGACCCGATGGGTGCGCGACAGGATGCCGAAGTCGATCCGCGCGCCACCCGAGGCACAGCTTTCGATTTCCACATCCGGAAAGGCCGCCCGCAACCGGTCGATCAGCGCATAGGACCCCCGCGTCTGCGCCGCATCCGGTGTCGGCAAGACCCGGTTGTGGTCCCACTTGATGTATTCGATTTCATTGTCACTCAGAACCTTGCTGATCCGGTCGAACAGGAAATCCCGCACCTCCGGAAGCGCCATGTTCAGGGCCATCTGCTGACGCCCGAGGATCTGATCCTCGCCCCCCAGCGCCCAATGCGGATTGGCGCGGAAGACGTCGGAATTGGGATTGATCATCTCGGGCTCGAACCAGATGCCGAAGGTCATGCCCAACCCGTGAATATGGCTGATCAGCGGGGCCAGACCCTCGGGGTATTTGCGCGGATCGACCTGCCAGTCCGACAGCGCCTGGGTGTCGTCGTCGCGGTTGCCGAACCAGCCGTCATCCAGCACGAAACGCTCGGCCCCGAGGGCGGCGGCGCGGTCGGCGATATCCTTGAGCGCGGGCAGGTTGTGATTGAAATAGACGGCTTCCCAACAGTTGTAATGCACCGGGCGCGGCCGGTCCGGTTGCGGCCATAGCACGATCTCGTCGCGCAAATGGCGCTGGAACGCCACGGCGCAGCCGTTGATGCCATCATCCGAGAACATCGCATAAAGCGGCGCGGTCTCGAACCGGGTCTGGGGGTCGGCTTCCATCCGCGCGGCCTGACCGAACTGGATCTGGCGGCGGCCATCGGGCAGCTCTTCGGCCACCATCCGGTGCCCGCCCGACCAGCCATAGTGAAAGGCATAGGCGTGGCCATTGGCATTTGTCGCACCGCGACAAGGGACAATCAGACCGGGGAAATGTTCGTGCCCCGTGCGCCCTGTGCGGTTCTCGCGATAGCGCATGCCGGGGGACCAGGGCGTGCGGTTCAGTTGGAACTCGCCGCACCAGCGCCCGGAGACGTCGATCATCTCATCCGATTGCTGCGGTCCGGGAAACACCGGCGCGCTCATCCAGTGCAGATGGACCGGTGCCGTGGATTCAAGCGCCGCCTGCGCCTCGATCACATGGGTCCGCGGATTGATGGCAAAGCGAGCGGAATAGGTCAGCCCGTTGGATGCGTCCCTGTAGACCAGCGTCAGACAATCCTGGTCGACCTCTGCATCGGCAAAGCAGAATTTCGGCAGCAGCGGCGTGCCGTCCTTGGCCCGCAGGATCAGCCCCGGCTGGCCCGGAAAGGTGCGCGTTGCCTCGGGGCAAAGCGACAATTCCGGGTTCGCATCCAGCATCCCGCCAGTCACATCGATGGCATGAGCCTGATACAAGGTGACAAGGTCTTCGTCATCCGGAAGCCTCGGGCCCCAGTAGACTACCTCGGCGAGGTGGTCCCTGTTCGACCCGAGGACCAGAGTTTGACGGCTGTCATCCAGTCGCCAGCACTGGATCATTTCACGGCTCCGAGTGTCAGACCTGCGATGAAATGCTTTTGCATCAGGAAGAACATCGCCACCGGCGGCAGCGCCGCGACAATCGCACCGGCGCTCATCAGATGATAGGCCGCGCGATATTGCGCGTTGAACGACGTGATACCGGCTGTCACGGGTTGCGATTCAGCGCCCTGGGTCAGCACCACGGCCCAGAAATAGTCGTTCCAGATGAAGGTGAAGATCAGCACCGAAAGCGCCGCAATCGCCGGTTTCATCAAAGGCAGGACGACGTAGACGAATATCTTCCACTCGGCGACGCCCTCGACCCGCGCCGCTTCGATCAGCGGGAACGGCAGGCCCTTGATGAAATTGCGCATGAAGAGCGTGCAGAACCCGGTCTGAAAGGCGATGTGGAACAGCACCAGACCGGTCTTGGTGTTGTAAAGCCCCAGGTCGAGCGTCAGATCGCGCACCGGCACCATCAGGATCTGGAACGGCACGAAATTGCCCGCGACGAACATGAAGAACAGCCAGAGGTTCGACTTGAACCTGTAGATGCCCAAGGCAAACCCGGCCATGCAGGACAGCGCCACCGCGCCGATCGCCGTGGGCACGGTGATCAGGATCGAGTTCATCAGATAGCGCGGCATGTCGGATGCAAAGAACACCTTGCCGTAGTTCTCGATCCCGCCAAAGGCCGAAGGCAGGTTCCAGTAGTCGCCGGTGGTGAAATCCACCGCCGGTTTGACTGAAAACAGCGCCACGGCAATCAACGGCAGCAGCCAGAAGATCAGGGCCAGCGGCAGCATGGCCTGATAGCCGATCTGCACGCGCCGGGAAGATTTTTCGATTGGTTTCGGAAACATGTCAGTGTCCCTTCTCTTCTTTGTACATCGAGTAGAGGAAGTACGCGATGAAGCAGAGCATGATCAGGAACAGCACGACGGCGATGGCGGCACCATAGCCCATGCGGAACCCGTATTCGGAAAGCGCGACCTCGAACATGTAAAAGCTCAGCACCCGGCTTTCGCCGAAGGGCCCGCCGTTGGTCATGATCGAAATGAGGTCGAAGGAACGCAACGCGCCGACGATGGTCACGACGAATGCGATGAACGTCGCGGGCTTGAGTTGCGGTACAATCACGTACCACAGCATTTTCCAGCCCTTCGCACCGTCAAGGCGCGCGGCCTCGACCTGTTCGGGGTCTACCGCGTTCAGGCCGGTGAGATAGAGGATCATGCAGTATGCGGTCTGCGGCCAGAGCCCGGCAGCGATGATGCCATAGGTCACGTAGGTCGGATCGCCGAGCACGTTGATCGGCCCGAGGCCGACAACGCCGATGATTGCATTGAGCAAACCAAATGTCGGGTCGTAGAACCAGCTGAACACCAGCCCGACAACGACCTGGCTGATCACGAAGGGAAAGAAGAACAGCGATTTGTAGATCCGGATGCCGGTGACGGTCTGGTTCAGGAACAGTGCGATGAACAGGCCCGCCGGGATCGCCAGCAGATACAGCAACAGCCAGATCAGGTTGTTGCGCAGCGACGTCCAGAACGCGGGGTCATCCCACAGCTCTCGATAATTCCCGAGCCCGACAAATTCCTTTTCGCCGAGGCCATCCCAGGCCACCGTCGACACGCTGAAACTCTGGAAGATCGGAATGATGACGTAGACCATGAAAAACAGAATGGCCGGTATCAGGAAGAGCCAGGGCGTGATCGCGATCTCGTTGCGTTTGTACCATGACCGCCGGGGCGGTTCATATTCGGTTTGCGGGAGAGCGGGCGATGTCATCTTGAACCTCGATTCTGTTCGCACTGGTCGTTTGATCAGGGTGTTTCCCGGCGTATCGAAGCCGCGCCCGGGCACAGCGTCTTACAGCCGTTGCACTGGCATGCCCGGTTTGGCGCGCAGTGCGGGCCGGTCTGGTCTGGTCTGAGGACGGATATCGGGGGCTGGGGCGGACACGGGGCCCGCCCCGAAACGCTTATTTGTAGATACGTTCGCGGGATTTTTCCAACCGCTTCAGGATCGCATCCAGATTGTCGGGACGGACCATGAATTCCTGCAGACCTTCCATGCCGACCTTGGCCATTTCAGCCGGGAAGTCGCGGTCGAAGAACTGCGCGACACCCCCCGGAGAGTTGGACGACAACATGGCAAAGCCCTTGTTCAGGAACTTGTCATCGTCGACCGCGGACTTCGCGTTGACCGGCAATTGCCCCAAAGCGTCACCCGCGTTGATGGCGGTCTGGACGTCGGTGGAGACCATGTAGCGCAGGAAGGCGCGGGCGTTGTCCTTGTTCTGGGCACCCGACGGGATGTGGAACGTGTCGGTCGGCGCGTCTTCGGCCAGCGGGACATCGGGATTGATCACCGGAAACTGGTAGAAGTCCAACTGGTCGTCGGTCAGGCCCGCCTCGCGCAGCGGTGCGACGGCAAAGTTGCCGATCAGATAGGCCGTTGCATCCCCCTGGACCATGAACGGCAATGCTTCCTGCCAGCTGTAGGACTGGTGGTTTTCCAGGAAAGCCCCCATGTCGATCAGTTCGCGCCAATTGGCGAACGTCTGACGCACGCGCTCGTCTTCCCAGCTGACTTCGCCAGCGGCGAGCTGCATGTGGAAATCGAAGCCGTTGGTGCGCAGGTTCAGGTAGTCGAACCAGCCGCCGGCCGTCCAAAGAAACTTGGTGCCGATGGCATAGCAGGCCCGGCCGGACTCAACGATCTTGGCGCAATTGGCTTTTTCTTCTTCCCAGGTCGCAGGCTCGCTCAGCCCCAACTCGTCAAAGATGTCTTTGCGATAGTAGATGCCCCATTGGTAATAGGTGTAGGGAACGCCCCATTGCTTGCCGTCGATGGTCATCGCACCCTTTGTGCTGGCCAGATTCTCGGCAATCTCGGGTTCCGCCCACAGGTCGCTGACGTCCTCGAACAGGCCCGCCTCGACATAGGGTTTCATCCGGTTGGCGGCATACCATGTGGCAACGTCGGGCGAATTTGCCGTCAGGAAGTTGCGGATCTGGGTCTTGTAGGCGTCGCGATCGATGATCGTCGTCTCGATGTTCAGATCCGGGTGCAATTCCTGGAAGTCGGCGATCGTCGCTTCCATCGTGGCGCGCGGCGCCGGGTTTGACGTGTCCAGAAAGATGTTCAGGTCGCCTGTCAGCGATTGCGCGGATGCGCCCCCGGCCAACAGCGCGGCGGCGGATATCGTCGCAAGCGATACCTTGAATTTTGACTGCATGGTGTCCTCCCTGACACGTTTCAAATAGCGAAATGCAAGTTTGCATATTGCAACATGACCATGATTGGCCTAGTCTTGTCAACAATAACATTGCCCGAACGAACCGGGCACAGGGGGAGTCAGGTCATCATGACTGCAGCGCCTGCGGGAAGCGGAACGGTCAAGAAAGCGCTGGTCGTGCTTGAACTCGTCGCGTCGTTCGGCAGGCCGGTTCGGTTCCCGGAAGTTCTTGAATCATCGGAGTTTCCCAAGGGTACGCTGTATCGTTTGATGAAAACTCTGGTGGACGAACAGATGCTGACTTTCTGCCCGGATGACCAGACATACAGCTTGGGAGTCCGGCTGATTCGACTGGCGCATTCCGCCTGGAAGAACGCGTCACTGGCGCCGATCGCCAGACCCTTCATCGAATCGCTGTCGGCAGAGGTCGGCGAGACCGTTCACCTCGCCCAGATCGACAATGGGCAGGTCCTGTTCATCGACAAGATCAGGGCCTTCGGACGCGCCGAGACGCTCGCCAAGGCGGGTAAGGTGGTGCCGGCCTATTGCACGGGTGTCGGCAAGGCGATGTTGGCGTTCATTGGACCCAAGCGGCTGGAACTTGCGCTGCTGCAGCAGGCCTATTTCAAATACACCCCGTCGACCCACGCATCGCCCGATACACTGGTCTTGGAACTGCAACAGATCAGGGATGCGGGCATTGCGTATGACCGCGAAGAACACGAGCAGGGCATGATTTCCATCGCCGCGCCAATCCTGTCGGACAGTGGCAGCGTGCTCGGGGCGGTATCCATCGCGACATCCATCACCCATCACAGCCTGGAATCGCTCGATGCGTTTCGCGAGCCGCTGTTGAAAACCACCGCGAAAATCGGAGCCGAGGCCACGTCCTGGCAATTTCCGTCCTAATCCCCTTAAGCAAAGGAAACCACGCATGTCCGGTGTAACGCTTCAGAACGTCGTAAAACGGTATGGTGATATTCAGGTCATCCACGGCGTGGATCTGAAAATCGAGGACGGTGAATTCTGTGTTTTCGTCGGTCCATCGGGCTGCGGCAAATCCACCTTGTTGCGCATGGTTGCCGGTCTTGAGGAAACAACCGAAGGGTCCATGACGATCGGTACCCGAGACGTGACCCGAATGGACCCCGCAGAACGTGGCGTTGCCATGGTCTTCCAGACCTACGCGCTCTACCCGCACATGACGGTCAAGGAAAACATGGGCTTTGGCCTGAAGATGAACGGCCATCCCAAGGCTGAAATCGAGGCCAAGGTTGCCGAGGCAACCCGCATCCTGAAACTCGAGGAATACCTCAAGCGCAAGCCCGCCGCCCTGTCGGGTGGCCAGCGCCAGCGGGTGTCCATCGGCCGCGCCATTGTTCGCGGCCCCGAGGTGTTCCTGTTCGACGAACCGTTGTCGAACCTTGACGCCGAACTGCGGGTCGAAATGCGGGTTGAAATTGCCCGGCTGCACAAGGAAATCGGCGCCACCATGATCTATGTGACCCACGATCAGGTCGAAGCCATGACGCTGGCCGACAAGATCGTCGTGCTGCGCAAAGGCCATATCGAACAGGTTGGCGCGCCGCTGGACCTGTACCGCAACCCGGACAACAAATTCGTGGCAGGCTTCATCGGTTCGCCCGCGATGAATTTCCTCGACGGGGTGATCAAGGACGGTCGCGTTCATGTCCCGGGTCTGAAAGACAGCTTCGCCGTGCCGGTTGCGCTTCCGGCAGAGGGTACGGAAGTGACGCTTGGCATTCGCCCCGAACATATCGAGGTCGACCCCGCCGGCGACACCCACGATGTCGACCTGACCGAAGCGCTTGGCGGCACGTCCTACGCCTATCTGGTCTCGACGACCGGCGAAAAGATCATTGTCGAAGAGCATGGCGACGAGAGGTCGGAGGAAGGCATTCGCGTCGGCATCAAGTTCCCGGTCGAACGCGCGATGCTGTTCGATCGCAAGACCGAAGCGCGCATTCGATAAGATACCCAAAGTCCGTCGATCGTCCGGGCGAAGATTCCCGTGTCGCTCCGGCGCGTCCAACGCTTGTCAAGCGTCTTGGGGGCGCCGTGGCCGCCTTGTGTATCCCGCCACCTCAACCTGTGGCGTTTGGTGACGACATTGCCACTCGGACCTTGCCGCTCATCACCGCGGGGTGTGCCGTGGAAGTTGGGAAAGAGGGGCCTCAGCCTCACCATCGGCGCGCCGATCAACCCGAAAAGGCCAGACATGTCACCGCGCTGCTTTCCGACGGTGGCAAAGGACGCGCGACCGACGTCGCCGGGTCCCGGGCCTCAGGGCTCGCGCATCGCCTCTTTGGCCTTGTAAAGCGGTTTCAGCAGGTATTGCAGCACGGTCTTTTCGCCGGTCATCAACTCGACCTGCGCCTGCATGCCCGGTCGCAGCGCGATTCTGGCCTGCCGTTCGGTCATCGCGGCTGGGTCCATGCGCACCGTCACCTTGTAATGCGCGTCGCCGTCGGGTTTGCGTTCGTCCTTGAAGGTATCGGCTGACACCACGTCGACCGTGCCCTGAAGCGACCCCCAGATCGTGTAGTCGTAGGCCGACAGCTTGATCGTCGCGGTTTGGCCGGGGCGAATGTTGGCGATGTTTTCCGGGGCCACGCGGGCCTCGACGAACAGCGCGCCTTCGCGCGGGATGATCTGCAGGATTTCCTCGCCCGGGCGTACCACACCGCCGATGGTGGTGACCGACAGCTTGTTGACCACCCCGTCCATCGGGCTGAGCAGCACGGTACGGTCCAGCTGGTCGCGCGCGGCGTTCATGCCCTGCCGCAGGGTCGCCAGTTCGCGCAGGGTTTTCGAGTGTTCCTCGGCGCGGGTCAGGGCGGTCTGGGTGACGATCTCGTCGTGCTGGATCTGGGCATCGGCATGGGCCTTGCGGGCGCGCGTCACCTCGATCAGGGACACCACGTCCTTGGCATAGAGATCCTCCATCAGCTTCTTTTCCGCCGATGCCTGATCGAGCACCCGCTTGGCCCCGGACCTGCGGCTGGAATAATCCGCCTGGCGTGCCGCCAGAAGCTGCCGTTCGGAAGTGGCCATCGCCGGATTTGCCGCCACCAGGCGGTCGGGCAGGTCCAGTTCGGTCGCGCCGGACAGCTCGGCCTCGAGGCGCAGGCGCTTGATCTCGAGCGCGGTGGTCTGATCGGCCAGATCCGCCACCGACGCGCGGTATTCGGTGCCATGCAGCCGCGCCAGCGTGTCGCCGCGCTTTACCGGATCGCCCTCTTTCACCAGCAGTTCCGCAAGGATGCCGCCTTCGAGGTTCTGGATGATCTGCGGACGTGAGGAGGATACAAGCTCGCCGTCGGCGCGCACGATCTCGTCGATCCAGGCGAAGGACGCCCAGAGGATGAACGCCCAGACCGTCGTGGCGCAGAGCCAGATGATCATCGACGGGCCGCGCTGGCGGGTCTGCAACTGGCGGCCGATTTCGCTGCTGGTCATCGCCATGTCAGCCATCCCCTTTCGCGGCGCGGGTCAGATGCGCCAGCACATCGTCGCGCGGGCCGTCGACGGCGACGCGCCCATGCGCCAGGATCATCACCCGCGGGGCCAGTTGCAGGATCGGCACGCGGTGGGTGGCGATAACGGCGGTCCGCCCCTCGAGCCAGCCCGACAGCCGCGAGATCAGCGTCGATTCAAGCGTCTGGTCCAGCGCCGCCGTCGGTTCGTCCAGCAGGCAGATATCGGGATCCTGCAACCACAGCCGCGCCCAGCCGACCGACTGCCGCTGCCCGACCGACAGGCCAGAGCCACCGTCGCCGATGCGCAGATCCAGCCCCTCGGGGTGGGCCTTCACGAATTGCCCCAGCCCGGCGAAATCGAGCGCCTGGTAAAGCCGGTCGTCGTCCGCCTCGAGCCGCGTCAGGTTCAGGTTGTCGCGCAGGCTGCCCTGGAACAGGCGCACGTCCTGCCCGAGATAGCCGATGCCGCGCCTGAGGTCGGTGGGGTCGATCTGCGCCATCTCGACGCCGTCCAGCATGATGCGGCCTTCCTGCGGCGCGTAAAGGCTCGACAGAAGGCGCAGGAAGGTGGACTTGCCCGATCCGTTCGCACCCAGCACGGCCACGGTCTGCCCGGGGTTCAGGGTCAGCGCGGCGATGTCCAGGGCGGGGGCGGCTTCGCCGTAGCGGTAGGCGACGCCTTTCAGGTCGTACCGGCCCTGCAATGCCTCGCGGCGCAGGTACTTGCGGCCAACGCTGCGGTCCTGCGGGGCGTCGGCCACAGTGTCGAGCATGCCGAGCGCGGTCTTGACGTTGGACCAGCGCGCCAGAATGCCCGAAAGCTGGGTCAAGGGGGCCAGCGTGCGCGAGGTCAGGATGCCGGTGGCGATGATCGCCCCGACGGTGAACTCGCCCGCGAAGACCAGATAGGTGCCCGCGATCACCGCCAGCACATAGGTCGCCTGCTGCACCGCCTGTGCCCAGAAGGTCAGGTTGGCCGAGAGTCGCCGCTGTTCCGAGGATTTCAGCGATTGCACCGCCACCAGCTCTTCCCAGAGGCGGGCAAAGCGGGGCTCGGCGCGGGCGCCCTTGATGGTGTCCAGTTCGCTGACCACTTCCTGCAGCATCCGCGATTGCTTGACGCCCGCGCCCTGCATTTCTTCGGTCAGGCGCATCATCCGGCGTTGCAGAAACACGCCCGGCAGCACCATCAGGATCGCACCCGCGACCAGCACCCAGACAACGTTGCCCGCGATCGAGGCGACGAGAAACAGAAACAGGAACAGGAACGGAATATCGGCCAGCGCGCCCACGGTCGATGCGGTGAAGAACTCGCGCACCGAGCCGAACTCGCGCATCGCCGAGAACATCTGCGCCGGGCTCTGCACCGCCACTTCCGACCGCATGCCAAGAAGCCGCTGCATCAGGGTCTGCTGCACGCCCAGCTCGATCTGCCGTCCGGCCCCGTCGAGAAGCTGCGCGCGGGCGGATTTCAGCGCCCCCTCCAGCATCAGCGCCAGTCCGGCCCCCGCTGCCAGCACCCAGAGCGTGGCCACGGATTGATGCGGGATCACCCGGTCATAGACCTGAAGCGAAAAAAGCGCGACCGCGACCGCCAGCATGTTCGCCACCAGAGAACCAAGCGCCACCTCGGCGAAGGGGCGCTTGAACCGGGCAAACTCACCCCAGAACCAATGGCCCGGGCGCGCGGATGTGGCGTGCAGCCCCGACAGGGTTGCCACCGGGGCCTCGCCGATCAGGTATTGGCCCGCGTAATAGGGCACGAAGTCCGCGACCGGCACGTCGATGCGGCGATCCGGGGCGGTGGCCTCGTAGAGCGTGACCGCCTGGTCCGACAGCGCCAGAACCATGACCGCCTGCCCCGATGTCATCAGCGCGATGGCTGGCACGACGTCGGGGTCGATGCGGCCCGTGCGCGTCTCGGTCAGAAGGCCCGCGGCCTCCAGCCCTGACTTCATCGTGTCGGCATCGAACCGGTCGGACTGGCCTGCGCTGCGCATCAGCGCATCAAGGATATCGGCGCGCGCGGCCTCGACGCCGCGTTGGCGGGCATAGAGCCGGATCAGGTCGGCGCGGGCGCTGGCCTTGGGCGACGCGTTGCCCACCCGGACCGGCAGGTTCGCCGCCGCTTCGGGCACGGCGGCCATGATGGCGTCGCGGGCGCGACCGGCAAAGGCGATGACCGGTGCCGCGCTCATATCCGGGTTCCGTCGGCCAGAACGCCGCGCAGGCGGGCCAGGGCCACCTCGGCGCGGGCGTGGTCGTATTTCAGCCGCAGCGCGCGGGCGGTGGCGTCGGCGAAGGTTTCGTAGACACCGACCACTTCCATGACGCGGCGTTGACCGCCTTCATATTGGCGCTGGAAGATATCGAGGTTGGACTTGGCCTGCCGGGCCAGCCCCCGCGCTTCCGCCACTTGTCGCTCGAGCGCCGCGATCTCGCGCAACAGACCGGCCTCTTCGCGGGCGACGTCTTCCCGGGCCGCGAGGATGCGTTCCTCGGCGGTGATCCTGGTGGCGTCCGCGGCCTTCATGGCGGCCCCCGTGCCCAGGCCCAGACCGTTGGGAATGGCGGCGGTCAGCCCGCCCTGCCCAGTGCGCGCACTGGCCTCGAGCCCGAGCCCCGGCAGAAATCCCGATTTGGCGATGGCGGCTTCGGCAACGACGCGGTCGCGGTCGGCCCTGGCCATCAACACGGCGATTGGCGTGGCCTCTGCGATGCTGCCCGACAGGGTGCCGATGCCGGTCGCGGCAACCTCGCCGCCCGCCATCTGGGCAAGTTCCGCAGCGGCACGGCTTGCGTCCTCTGCGGCGCGGTCGCGGTCAGCGGCGATATCGGCGAGTTTCTGGCGCAGCACGACCAGGTCCGAGCGGTTCGAGACGCCGCCCTTGACGCGTTCGTTCATGATCCATTCAAAGCGGGCCATGTCCTTGTGGGCATCGCCGAAATGAGCGGCTGTCTCGCGCCCCTCGATGGTGCGGATATGCAGGGCCAGCGCCTCGGCGACGCGGGCGTTGGTGCTGTCGGACAGGCGCACCGCGGCCAGTTCGACCTCGGCGCGGGCCAGGTCCCGCTCGGCGCGATTGCGGCCATTGTCGAACAGCACCTGATTGAGCACGATGTCCGCCACCGTGTCGCCCAGCGACGTCAGCGACACCGTCGGCCCGATCGTGGGCAGCCAGTTGCGGCTGGCCGCCTTGGCGCGCAGCTGCGCCACCTCCAGCTCTGCCGCCTCGACCCGCGCGCCCGACGCCATGACGCTGTGCGCCACCTGCGCATAGGGCGAACCCGGCACCAGCACCGACCGACGCGCGGCGAGTTCGGTGATGATCGCCGATGTGGCATCCGAGCTATCGGGTGCGTCCTGCGCGTCCTGCGCGGCGACGGCCGCGTCGGGCGAGGTGGCAAACCGCGCTGTCATGCCCGAAAGATCGTCCATGCCCGGCATGTCCGGAAACGGCGTGCCTGAACATCCCGCGAGGCCAAGAAGACCCGCGCCTAGTGCCATCGTCGTGAACCCTGCCCGTTTCATTCCCTGCCCCTTTTCGTTGGCCCGGGGCGGCACGACCATCGCGCCGCCCGAAGCTTTGGGGTCAGATCACCACGTTGGTGATGTCGTCCTCGATCTGCACGGTCGCGTCGCCCAGGACAAAGACGTTGAAGACCTGCCCGTCCTGCGTCGTCTGGCCCACCGCCTGCGCGCCGGTAATCGTGACCGTATCGTCGATGCCGCCGGTGATGGTGACGGTGTCTGAAGCCGCCGAGAGCGTGGTGATCTGCGCCTCGGTCAGGGTCAGTTGGCTGTCCTCGGCAAATTGCAGATCGATGGTTTCGATCTCGAAGACCGACAGGGTCTGGGCGAGGTTGTCCGTCATTCCGACCTGGTTGGTCTTCGGGTCGTCGACCACGTGGAAGGTACCGGCGGTGTTGCCCGCGGCATCCGTACCGGTGACCACCAGGTGCGACCCGTCGGGCACCGTCTCGTCGAAGAAATACGTGGTCTCGCCCCGGTTCGGCACATCGAACGCCGAGTAGGTGACGTCTTCGACCCCGCCCTGCCCGTCGAGATGGCCGATATAGACCGCGTCCTCCGTGGCCTCGAGCGAGACGCCCGTGAGACCGGTGTGGTTGCGGGTGTAGTCGGTCACTTCCGGCGAATCCGAGGCCACGGTGTCGAACCGCACCACCTGGGATTCGGTACGGGTGTTGCCCGCCACGTCGGTCGCGTTAAGGGTGATCGTCGCGTCCAGTTCGCCGGATGGCAGGTCGGCCTCGGCGATGGTCACCGACCAGTTGCCCGCAGGATCCACGGTCGCGGTATGGGACACACCGTTCAGCGTCACGATCAGGGTCGAGCCGGGCTCGACCTCGCCGGTGAGCGTCAGGCCCGCAGCCGCTTCGGCGGCATTGACCACCCCGTCGCCCGCGATCGGATTGGTGCCGAAGTTGAGGCGGTCGACCTCGGTATCGACGAGGAAGCTGGTGGTCGACTGGATCTGGTTGCCGGCGGGATCCACGGTCGAGACCGTGGCACTGGCGTTGTAGGTTCCGGCGGGCAGTTCGTTCGACCCAAAGGCCACCGTCCAGTTGCCGTCCGGGTCGACCGAGGCCTGTCGGGTCACGCCCTCGACGACCACGGTCACGCTGCTGCCGGGTTCCGTTGTGCCGGTCAGCGCAAAGCCATTCGCGGCTTCCATGCCGTTGACGATGCCGTCGCCCGCGATCGGCTGGGTGGAGATGCCGAAGTTGTCGACCTCGGTGTCGATCATCACCGAGTCGGTGCGCACCAGCGAGTTGCCCGCCGCGTCGGTGATCGTCGCGGTGATGTCGGCCTCGTAGGTGCCCGCCGGGATTTCACCGGGGGCGAAGGTCGCGTTCCAGATCCCGTTGGAATTGGTCATCACATTGTGGCTGGCGCCGCCCAGGGTCACGGTGACCATCTGGTTGGGGTCGGAGGTGCCGGTCAGTGTGACGCCGTCGGACGCCTCGGCGGCGTTGACCACGTCGTCGCCCTCGACCGGTGCGGCGCTGATCGTCAGCCGTCCTGCAACGGTGTCGACCACGACCGGTTGGGTCAGGGTTTCGGTGTTGCCGGCCGCGTCTGTCGCGGTCGCCGAGATCTCGTAGGTGCCCTCGCCCTGCGGGATGGCAGAGGCCGGGAAGGTTGCCGTCCAGGCGCCGTCCGGGGCGACCACCGCAGGCACGGTGGCCCCGGCAAAGCTGACCAGAACGGTCGAACCCGGTTCGGTTGTCCCGGTCAGGGCCAGACCCTGGGTGGCTTCCTCGGCGTTGATGACACCGTCGGCCCCGCCGGGCCTTGTGGTGATGGCGAAGTCGGTGACAAGCGTATCGACCTCGACCGTGCCCGTGGACGTCGCCACGTTGCCCGCCGCATCGGTCGCGGTGACCGTCACCGGCAGCGTGGACTCGCCCTGCGGCAAGGCCGACGCGGGGTAGGTCACGCTCCATGCGCCATCGGGTCCGGCGGTTGTGGTCTGGGTGTTGCCGCCCATGGCCACCTCGACAGCCGAGCCCGGCTCGGACGTGCCGGTCAGGGTGACCCCGTTCGCGGCCTCCGCGCCGTTGATGACACCGTCTGTTCCGCCGATCTGCGAGGTATCGGAGAAGTTCGTCACCAGGGTATCGAAGGCCACCGTATCGCTCAGCGTTTCGGTATTGCCCGCCGCATCGGTCGCGGTTGCGGTGACGTCCAGCGTGGTCTCGCCCTGCGGCAGGTCGGCGGCGGCGTAGGACACCGTCCAGCTGCCATCCGCGGCGACGGTCGCCGATTGCGTCACG